>NZ_CP071382.1:1705500-2008750 GCF_017338855.1 Geobacter benzoatilyticus | reverse complement strand
AGATGGCAATGGCCCTCAACCGCTCTTCTGGCTACCTCGGCAATGGCGCTGCCCGGAGTGTCCAGCGGTTCGCCCGGGCAACCGGCACCGACGCCACCGTTGGCATCGGTTTCATGGGTGAGATGTACCGGATGACCGGAGCCGGCGCCGACAAGCAAGGGCGGATGATGGACGTGTTGGTGTCGCTGAAGGAGAATAGCAAGGACAAGCGCACCGAGGAGATACTGAAGCTCATCAACACCAACCTCGTGACCCTGTTCCGCGCCCAAGGCAACAAGGCCTTGACCGATTCCCAGATTGCCGGAGTCATGTCAACCACCATGGGTGTCTATAACAAAGGCGGCACCATGGGGAACAGCCCTGAGATGTTTAACACCATGCAGGGGGCCTTGAGGTTCGGCGGTGGTGACACCGTGGGCGACCTCTTGCGATGGAGGCTTATGGGGGGAAACGACGGACCCATGACCGCCGACAAGCTCCTTGAGATGCAACGGCGGCAGCAGATGGGCCTCCTTGACCCGGCCATGAGGGCCGAAGCGAACAAGATCATCAGCAGCGCCAGGAGCCGGGCAGAGAAGAACATCCTCGTCCAGCGGTTACTCCCCGGCAGCATCAACAATCCAGCCAACCAGCAGATCGCTGACATGTACATTGACCTGTTCGGCCCCGGTGGCAAGCTGACCGGCAAGAACGACCCCAAGCAGCAAAGCAAGGTCCTTCGTGACTACATTTCAGGGAAGCGGTTGAACCCGGCAATCCAGCTCGGAGCCGAAAAGCTCTTAGGTATCTACTCTCAAACGGCAGGGGCGAGAATAAGTCAGCGCCATGCCACCCGAGAAAACGCCAGGGCGGCCACGGGTGAGAACCTGGAGGACATCTTTGGAACTTGGGAGGACGTCACAACGAATACAGCTGCCGACGTTCTTAACAGCGGCCTATTGAAGGATGCAGCCAAGTTCCTCAACAAGAACGGCGCTGACTTCGTGGCCGGTGTCCGCGGCAATCGGATGGACCCGGTCTTCATCCAGATGGGGAAAAAGTACAACATTGACCCCAGCCTCCTGAAGGGGATTGCCGAGACGGAAAGCCAGTTCAAGTATGACGCCCGTTCGCCGAAGGGGGCACTCGGCATCATGCAGCTTATGCCAGGGACCACAAAGGACATGGGCGTCAAGGACCCGTTCAACCCGGTTCAGAGCATCGAGGGCGGTGCAAAATATCTCCGGTCGCTTCTCAATCGCTACCACGGCGACACGGACAAGGCCCTTGCGGCCTACAACTGGGGGCCGGGAAATGTTGACCGAAGTGGCGTCATGTCGCTCCCTGCCGAGACGAGAACCTACCTCAGCAAAGTCCATGCGGCTCAGATTCGGTATGGAAGCACAGAGGCGAATCTTGACCCCACCGCGCCTTCAGGCGGCCCCGGCATTTCGGATACCAGCTTTCTCGGCTGGGCCGGTCTTTTCAAGCGTGCTGTCGATTGTCTTGAACAGCTTGTCACCAACACCACCCCCGGAATGCCGCAGCCAACACCGCTCTCCGGATCCGTGAAATAGAGGTCTCACATGCGCACCTACTCCCCCAGGCACAGAGTCACCATCAAGGATATGCAGACCGGCCGAGTCAAACACGACCTGACAGGGGACCTGATTACCATCGCGACCAGCAAGACCAATGGTCGCGCCTTCGGAACGTGGCAGATCACGGCCACCTACCGGCACCCGCTCAACACCATCATCGCCCCCAACGACGTGGCACTGATCGAGCTGGATGCCGGCGACGGCTCCGGAATGCAGGCGGTCATGCTGGGGCTTGTGGATCGCGTAGCCCGGTTTCAAACCGTATCCGGCGACCAACCGACCCGTGTTTGGAAGGTGAGCGGAAGCGATATGGGAAAGCTCCTGGCAAACATTGATCTTGGGTGGGACATTTCCGGCCTTGCCGCCCGGCAGCAGTTCAACCAGATCGCCGATGCTTCAGTGAACAGAATCATGCTGCAAAGCGGGACACCGGGGCAACTGGTTCAACAGCTCTTTGACGTCTTCAGAAACCAGACGAAAGGCGCGTACTACCTTCAGCACATAGACGCCGACTGGCTGAATACGGACGACTCATGGATCCTCTTCGACCCTTACCTTGCCGTAACCCGTAACACGCCTGCATGGAGCGCCATGAAGCGGGTAGCAAACGAACCATGGAACCGATTATTCACAGAGACTGATTCAAAGGGAAAGTTTCACCTTGGCCTTGAACGGCAACCCATCAAGGACAACGGCAAGCTCAACCCGCGGACTTTCCACACCGTCGATTACAGACACATCGTTGCTGAAGACCTCGGGGTGTCCGATGACAGCCGAGTGAACCTCTTGGCCCATTGGCCGGCCAACTACCAGACCGTTGCCAACAACCAGCTTGACGTCATTCTCACCCACCCGGGACTCACCAAGTACGACGAACCGTCTGCAATCGCCGCCGGTGTCCAGCCGCATGTTATCGACACACCCTTCGTTCCCAAAAACTTCTATCTCAACGACGACCCCGTTGGGCAGGGTACGGATGAGGCCATAGAGCGGGCAGAAATCTATTGGAATTGGTACCGCAATAACCACACCTACGAATCAGGAACCATTACCACCCACGGGTGGCCGGAAGTGCGAAGCGGCAACGGGTTAATCAATGAGGCCACCAATACTGAATTTATGATTGAGCAGGTTCAGCACTCATATTCCGTATGGCCGCAGCCGGCATTCACCACCACCCTTCACTTGACCCGGGGGCAGCAGCACGGACAGTAGAAAACCCAGTCTGTTTCTACCTGATACCGGCGAGGAATATTGTCCCGAAAGCGGTGACCAATCCATAGATGCAGTAGAGGATGATAACGGCCGGCAGTGACGCGAGTGAAGCCTTGACCATGAACTTGACCATAGACCAAAACGGCACATTGAAATCAACGACATGCACGTACTGTCCGTTACGTCTCGCAAGAATATCAGCTTGTTTTTCCTCAGACTTGCGACGATATGTCTCTTCTTCGTTGTTTCGCCGCTGCCGCTCTTCTTCTGCCGCGTCATGGATTTTGTCAAGAACCCCCATCGCACACCTCCAAGAAAGGATTTGCCATGCTAAATGAAAATGGCTCAAGAAATCAAGAAAGCATGTACCGCAACCCGGCCGTCCAGGAGGTCCGGGAGTGCTTCTATACCTTGCGCGGCGTAATTCAACCCAATGGCGTGCTGTTCAAGGACGCTCCCCTGAACAAGACCGGGCAAACATTGGTGAATATCTCCCTCCTGGGCGGATACCCGGATATCTACCGTGTCCCTCTGGCATGCTCAAAGGCGAACCCAGATAACGGCGAGGAGTGGACCCCGGAACCCGGCGACCAAGTGTTGGTGCAATTCATCAACGGCAACTTTCATGCACCGGTGGTAACTGGCTTCCTCTATCAGCCGGGCAACAACCTCCAAGCCAATGCAGACGAAGCCCCCCGCTCCCACCGCAGGCGGAACGGTGTGGATGAGGTAATCACCAAGACGGGGAGCCGAGTAGTCCACATTGCCGAGCACGATAATCTGACAGTGGTGGGCGACGGCACCGTGACGATCCACGGCAGCGCCTCAGTGCATGTCTACGGTACCGCCGACATCACCGTGGACGGGGATACCACAATCACGACTCCAAACGCTATCGTCCATGCCGCTACAAAGGTACAACTCGACACGCCTCTGACGGAATGCACCGGCAACCTCAATGTAAACGGCGGCATTACCTGCCTAGGGACTTACGGAAGCACCGGCGGGAAGATCCAGACCCCCGGCGACATCGAGAGCACCGGCGGCGAAGTGAAGGACCAGGTAAGGGCCATGAGTGCCGACCGGAGCATATACAACTCGCATACTCATCCAGGCGACTCCGGCGGCACAACCGGCACGCCGACGCAGCAGCAGTGACGAAAGGAGAATGAACTATGGAAGTATCTGACATCAGACGAAAGGTCATTTCCGCAATTTCGCGGCATGCAGGCGCCATGAGTCGGGAGCAGATCGACCAGGCACTTGGAACATGGGACCGCGCCGTAAAGCACGACCTCATGAAGAGCGGAGACCTGACCATCGACACCACAGCAGCCGATAAGCGACGGGAAGAGCGGGAGGCTAAAGAGAGAAGAATCGGGAGGGGGCCAGCAGACAACATGAGCTTCATGGACCGTCTCAAGTCCAAGCACCGGCTGCCAAGAGGAGACAAGGGTAAGGACGATAGACCGCTGTCTCCTACCTTTTGGAAAGTTAAGCACCCTGACGGCAGTATTTGGGATTACAAGCTATCACCTTCCGGGGCGCTGTCATCTCGGGAGGAGGGGCAATACAAGATTCCAGTTTACACATTGGAAGAGTGGCAGAAGCTACACCAGAACATCCTCAAGAAGTCAAAAAAGGAAATGCTTATTCGAGGCCGGGCACTCATAGCAATCGGCTTCTCACCGAAAGAAGCGGCGAAAATGGCCGCTACGAGTTATCGAAAGGAGACTACGCTGATGAAGACGAAAAGCAAACCCGGGCCACGGCAACCATGGGGACAGTCAAGAAGCTTGTGGGGCAACCAGCCTGCCGAGACTTCAGCACCGGTGCAGCAGACGCAACCGACCCCGCAATCAGCACCCACCCGGCAACCATGGGGTACTCTCCCCCGGACCTTCGCTGGCAGGATACCGACAGCCGGACTAACGGGACACCAGGCCGCAGCTCTCCGGTGTGGCGTTGATATCGATAAGGTGTCTGCCTCTACTCTTGCCAGTATGGACCATAGCCAGATGCAGACCCTTGCTGCAGAACAGGTAGCGGTATCTGTCTCAGGCCTTGCGGAAAAGGCCAGCTTGGCTTACGTGCGGGACCCTCGCCAGCGTAGATGGTAAGAAGGTTCACCAAATGCAATGGCCGGGCTTCCTCCCCCGGCATCCCTTTCCCCCTGGTTCCTCCTTCCAGGGGGTTTTTTGTCATTTCTTTGTCAGGAAATTTCACCAACGGCATAAGCTCAGATTATTGCAGATGATTTCATGTTGGGGTGGTGGGCTCAGTACCCGCGTCTTTTTGATATGCGCAACATACTGATTCTATTAATTTTTTACATATAAAAATTATTTCAACCTGCATATTTGTCTAACTTGTCGGATTGATTCACATTAATTCATATATGTTGCGCATATCAAATGTAACTATGTGATTTTATTGTATTTTTTACATTGACAGGTTAAGTATTGATTGATACGCTCTGATTCAGATTATTGCAAATAAGGAGGGTCAAACATGTTGTGCATAGCGGTCACTATCTCAAAACCAACTACCCGCAGCACCGCATACAAAACCACCGTCCAAGTCGTCAACGGTGACGACCTCCAGCCGCGTCAGAAAGTCATGTTCAAGCCCACTGGAGCACCGCGGAAAAGACGTGGAACGGTCATAGGTCGGGACACCGCCGGCAACTGGCATATTGAAGGCGCACGGCAGGCGCACACATTCGCCCCTGAGCGGTTCACCCTCCCCCGAGAGCAGATATGGACCCCCGAAGAGCACGAGGCCCAGAAACGGCAAGCGAGGAGTACCAGGGAGGTAACGTTGGGTCATGGCCGGCAGGTGACGACCGCCGAAAGCAACCGCCGGGCGATTCGAGGATACCGCGCCCTTGGGATTACCGAAGACCAGATCATGAGCAACCCGCGGATTCTGGAAAGCGCCCGCGCCGCCCTGGCTGCCGTCGCCTCCCGCAACAACAACCTTTCCTCCGCATTCACCGTGTCCGGCGGCACTCTCCGCAACAATGACCCGGAAGCCATGACCCTCTACAGCGAATACGTGACCGCTGCCATTACCAACCTTCGGGGCCTGACGTCTACGGCGCCCAGGGAAGATCTGGAGGCCTTCCGCGCCTATCTCGCCGGCGAAGACGTCTCAAGCCGTATCGCGTACAACATCCTCCGTTCCGGCCGCACCGCTGCCATTCGCTACTTGCGCCGGCAGCACGAGGAGCAGGCGCGGGAGCAGGAATACATTACCACCGCTGAAGACGACAACCTGTCAGGGATGCGGCGCGTTGCCTCTACCGTGGCCCATTCCCCCTACCACGAGAGCGGCTTGGCGCGGAAGATCGCCATGGAACACGCCATAGAGAAGCAGCTTCACCAGGTTGCCCCCTTCGCGGCTGACCTGATCCGCCGCAAGTTCGCCCTGGGGGATTACGACCAGGAGCAGAGCAACGAGCAGATCGCCCGGGAGTTGGGAGGGACATGGAACAGGATGAAGGTAGGGACCGCCGTCAAGGATGCCTTGATGAAGTTTGCCCACACTGAAGGGGTAGAGGCGTTGCGCGGTTTCCTGAAGAACGTGAAGGACTGGACTACAACGAAAGGAGGAGACTGATGGAGAATGCCGAATTTTGTGCTCTGGTGGGGATGATGGCTGACTACCTCACCAAGCACCCGAAGGACGGAGCCGAACGCTTACGGGAGTTTCTAGGTAGCGGGGACAAGCTGCTTTCAACGGATGACGTGATGGCGTTGACGGGATGGAGCCGCGCCCATGTGGTCAGACTGTGCAAGCAAGGGTTCCTCCCCCACATTCCCAGCAATCCCCACAAGTTTCTTCGCGGACCGCTCATGCAGGCGTTACATGAGTTGCAGGTTGGCGGAGTGTACGGTCGGCAGAAGAGCAGGACCAAAAAGAAAGGAGCATGACCATGGATTGCGTTTTCAAACGGAGGGATTACCCGGAGTTGGCAGAGCGGGCAGAAGAGGCGGCCGGAGACATCCGGCGGGAGATCATGGAGCTACGGGACCAACTCACCGCAACCTTGACCCCGGATCAGCGGGCGATTTTCACTAAGCTGGACGACTTGACCGTTTCCGAGGGCGTGGCGTTGCAAGATGGAATGGCGCGGGCTTTGTGTGGTTGTCCGGAGTGCAGGGTGCTGGCGGTGGCGGCGTAGAGGAGGCCCCCTGCATCATATTGTGCAGCGGGCTTTACGTGGGTGAGAACATAGGCAAAGGCTTGATTGAGCTCTTCTGTGACCATTGCTATAATGGTTTCTGTAAGACGGTCGGCTTGCGATGCCTCCCCATCGGTTCGCGCAGGCACGAGGCCCACTGCAATGGGGTTTGCAGTGGGCGTTGCTTTTTCTGGTGTTTTTTTGTTCGGCATGATGGTCTTGTACCGTAAGATCTGCGGCAGTAGATCATCCCCGTCTTTCTGCATTACCAGAAAAGCCAAGACGGCTGGCCGTTTCCCTTTCCTGCTTTGCCGGCTTTCTCTCCGGCTTCTTGCTTTGGGGTGGATCGTCCCCCATTCTCCGCACCTGCTCTATGGCGTCCTGTACCATTTTCAGCTTCGCCGCCCGAATGTCTTTCGTGTCCACGGGCTTCCTCCTCTTGGTTTCGAGTAAAAAAGCACCGGTGCAGTGTGATGAATGTGGGGCCGCTGTCAGATCGGGATGTTTCGTCAAGGCAAGTGCTCCGAGGCCGGCGCCAAGGAGGAGGGCCGTTGTAGGAGTGCATCTCGAAACCACTGAGAAAATTTCGACTACAGAAATGGCCTGAATTAGAGGAGTCCGAATTGATTGCGAAGTTTCGCCGGGATGGATTTTGCACCAGCTACCTTAGCTTTTGCGGCATCCAGTGTAACAGGCGGAATCTCACCGAGATATACGTCGCCATCATCGCAGAAAATCCGCTCTATCTCTTGGGTAGACATTTTGAAGATATGCGAACAGTCGAGGTAAGAATCGTGCGCTAAAAACCCATAGTCAGCACATGCAAGCGGTAGTTGGAGCGCTTGCAACTCCGGGGTATTCAGACAGTTTGTGTTAATTTCAGAGTTAATATAAAGACATCCTGCAAGCGCATATTGTCCATCGTTACAGGTGGCAATTACGACTAAAATTTTAATTTTGGGAGGGTTCGTGTTGCAGACAAAAAGACGAAATACTGCGCCAGGGCGAACTTGGCGAGCACAAAAATCCTCCCGCATGTGTGCAGGGAATCTATCACCGAGTGTAGGGGCTGTCATCGATTACGAGCTACAGCAGTTTCCAGTTCAATACGTGAAGTGACATATTTGAGTAACTCAGGGGAGGCACCCGATACTTTTGCAATTTCACGTATAAGAATACGTCCATTGCGTGTCGAGCGTTCGTAAGCGTTGTCGTGGGATTTATTACGGAGTTGGGCGTAGTTGAGTCTGCCATTTTCCGCTATGGACTCATCGAGAGCCTCAATATCGGATTCCGACAATTCGTCTAAATCGGGGTCACGGCGCGGAGTTACGTAGTAATTTTGTACGCAAAAAAAGTCATCAAATTGGCCTGTTAGGTGATCGCGCACATCCTTGAGCATGTCGTAGATTTGTGACGGCACGGGGCCGTCTTTCATCGCGATATAAGTATCCCCGATAACCGGACGGCCAAACTTGGCAATATGCTTTTGATCCGCAAAATATAGAACCTTAAAAATCCGGTGCATATCGGGTTTGCGCGGAGTGCTTCCGAGCTTCTTAGCGATGTAAAGCACTGTTGCTATTGCTCTATTTTTGTCGTACGCGAACGCAAACATTGTATACAAATCTCCTCTTTTACAAATTACCACAACTATCAACTATTGTAAACGACGCTAATTTGTATCAATGTATACATATCGCAATTCTTGCAGCTCTTGAGTTAAGCCTATTGACGTGAAGCGTCTGATGATGGATACCAAACATCTTCCCGCTCTTCACCTTGGGTGAATCGGGCTTGTGAGCCTCCCGCAAGGGAGCCACCCTTGGCAACTACGATGATAAGCTAGCCAGGTGTGCCGTTTCAAAGCCTCGTGTCTGACCGGCACGGGGCTTTTGTTTTTTTGTCGCGTTCGTACCTATATCGTACCTATAAGTTGCAAGTTGCCAATATCACATAAATATTCAAGAATTTCCTCTACAAGACGGTGAAGATTTAGCCCCGACAATTTAGGCACTATTATTGCGGCATATTCAATCAGCCGATACAATATTACACATTCACCGGACATGACCGGAAAATTCAGTGACAAAATCCGTCATGCCCCGATTCTTCCATGACAAGATCTTGCAAAGCCAGCCATTTCCGCCTCGCGCGGACTGATTCTCCGGAAAAAAACCGGGAATAAGGTACTTTTATGAATCCGACCATAGAATGCCGGATGGAAAGAAGTAAACCGTACCTGTTCCTCTACTTCGATGGTCACCTCTCGGAAGATGACACCATGGAGGCTATACTTAAAATAATCTCTCTGTTCAAGGAGTGTAAGGGCAAGACCACCATGGTCTGGGAATGCACACGCATGACCGGTTACGATGAGGAGTCCAGGGAGATGTGGCAGGAATTCATGAAGGATATCAGGACCAGGCTGGAAGAGGTGCACCTCATCTCGCGAAATGTGCTGATACGGGTGGGAGGGTCGGTGGTGGGCATGTTTGCCGGCATGAAGATCACCACATGGTCAAGCATTGAGGAATTCCGGACAAAGCATTGACGGATTCCCCGCTTCACAATGCGAAAAGGCTGCAATAGCAATAGCTATGCAGCCTTTTCTCGAGACGATATCGATCCGGCACGAGCCGGAGATTCCGGTAGGCGTCAGCCTACCTCAGGTGCTACAGCAAGTTTTTCTGGACCGCTGTTTCGACCTGCGCCTCCTTTCGGATGCCTGCTCTGGTTATTTTTATCGGCAGGCACGGAGGAAACTTGAGGAATATTTCTCCTCAGCCCCGCCGCCGCAGGTATGAGGCGAATTCCTCCCGCGTCAGTTCTTTTTTCCTTACCAGATGCTCAACCTGACGGCTAAGAGCAATCTTCTCGCCTTCCTTCATGGCATCCTTTACCAGCACGAAAAAGGGGACATTCCTCACCTGCGGGTAAAGGCGGAATCGCTCCATGAGCTCAAAGGCCGACATATCGGGGAGCGTCACGGAGCAAAATGCCATGTAAATGCGCCCCGTGGTGGCCAGGGCGACCGCCTCCTTGCCGGTATAGGCGTTCACCACCTCGAAGCCGAGGGAGGTTATCGTTCTGGAAAGGGACTCCTCGCCCCGCTTCGTAACCACCATGACCTGCAGATCCCAGGTATCGGCTTCTTCCGTAAGCCCGAGCACCGCCAGTTTGGTAGCCAGGTAATCCGGCTCGATGGGAAGTGTAAAAAATCCGACTGCGGGAAAAACACTGCCCACCGTCCCTTCCTGACTGAGGAATACCGGCAGTATCGGCACGTCGCGGGTGGCCGGGTTGTTTTTTATATCGAGCAGGATTCCCCATCCGTCCTTCGAGAAGGGGGAGAGATCGAGGACGACCCCCAGGGGCCTCCCCTCCGCAAAATCATCGAGTCCGCGGCACACCACCCGATATCCGGCATACGCAAGATATTCACGCACTTTAGCCGAACGTTCCTCATCACATCCCAATCCCATAAGCCAGATTTCCGGCTGTCTCTGCATATCATCCATGGAATCCTCCGGACCTAGCGGGTAACCTGTTAATGAGTAAAATAACAGACTTTCCGTCAACCGCAAGGGGACGTGTGACAGAAAGCCCCAAAACATTGAAAACATGACAACCATGTGTTAGCGTTTCAAAGACATAACGACAGACAATTCCAGGGGGAAACGATCATGCCGAGTACAGTCTATTTCGCCGACATGCGGGCCGGGCACAAGGAAAATCTCTTCGCCAAAATCGGAAAGCTGATGATACTGGCCGGCATCAAGCAGCGAATCTCCACCGGCGATCTCGTGGCAGTGAAAGTCCATTTCGGCGAAAAGGGTAACCACACGTTCATCCGCCCCATCTTCGTCCGCCGCGTAGTGGACGAAATCAAGGGATGCGACGCCAGGCCGTTCCTGACCGATTCATCAACCCTCTACCCCGGCGAGCGGAAGGAAGCCGTTTCCGCCCTCAACTGCGCCATCGAGAACGGCTTCGCCTATGCGGTAGCCGGCGCCCCCCTCATCATGTGCGACGGCCTCAGGGGGAACTCGGCGGTCATGGTGGAAGTGAACGGCGAACTCCTCAAAAAAGTTCCCGTCGGTTCCGCCATCGCCGAAGCGGATGCCATGGTAACGGTCTCCCACTTCAAGTGCCATGAGCTGACCGGCTTCGGCGGCGCCCTCAAAAACCTCGGCATGGGATGCGCCAGCCGCGAAGGTAAGATGACCCAGCACTCAACCGTGGCGCCCAAAATCGCCGAGAAGTACTGCACAGGATGCTCCCTCTGCATCAAGGCCTGCGCCCACGACGCCATCGCCATCATCGAAGGTAAGGCGAAACTCGATCCGGCCCGCTGCGCCGGTTGCAGCCGCTGCATCACCATCTGCCCCACCACTGCCATCCAGATCCAGTGGAACGAGGCCGCCGACCTGGTCATGAAGAAAATGGTGGAATTCGCCAAGGGGGCCGTAGCGGGAAAAGAGAGCAAGTCTCTCTTCCTGAACTTCATCACCCAGGTTTCCCCCGCCTGCGACTGTTACGGCCACGCCGACGCCCCCATCGTGAACGACATCGGCATCTGCGCCTCCACCGACCCGGTGGCCCTGGACCAGGCCTGCGCCGACCTCGTCAACGAAGCAGTGGGAAACCAGAACACCGCCCTGGAAACCGGCCATGAACCGGGAGGCGATAAATTCCGCGGCGTCCACCCGGACATCGACTGGGAGGTGCAACTGGAGCACGCCGAGAAGATCGGCCTGGGGACTCGGGAGTATGAGCTGGTAAAAATCTAGTCTGGACGAAGTGGAAAAAGTGGAGCGGATCGTAGAGGGCAGGCGGAGCCGTCCCATTGCTGTAATTTTTCATTTGACACCGTCACAACGTGATAGCACTATGTATCCATAAAGTGACAGCACTACATTCAGGCGGGCATATGAAGCGGATCATCCTCGATACCAATTTTTACTCGGCCTTCAAGAAAAATGACGCTACTGCATTAGAGCTATTGAAACGCGTTGAATATATCGGCGTCAACACTGTCATTCTCGGCGAACTGCTGGCGGGCTTTCGCTGTGGCAACAGAGAGCAGCAGAATCGGCTTGAGTTGGATCAGTTTCTCGATTCTCCAAGGGTTGCCACGATTGCCATAGATGACGAAACGGCCGAATTCTATGCTCAAGTATTTTCAGAATTGCGCCAGAAAGGCCGACCCATTCCGTCAAACGATCTCTGGCTGGCTGCCTCGGCACTGCAGCACGGACTGGCCCTGGCGACCTATGACGACCATTTCAGCGCTATCAGTGGTCTGCTGTTGGCAGTAAGAGTTTAAGGAGAGCGAACAATGACTACGATGACGTTACGGGGCGTCGACGACGCCATCGCTGGGGCTTTGAAGGAAAGAGCCCGGCAGGAAGATTCCAGCGTTAATGCCGTCATGCTCAGGATTCTCAGGGAGTCATTGGGAATCGAGAAAAAGAAACGTGGTGTTGTTTATCACGATCTGGACCACCTGGCCGGCACCTGGAGCGACCAGGACGCTGCCGAGTTCGAGGGAGCCACTGCGGTCTTCGAAAAGGTGGATGCGGATATGTGGAAGTGAATGACCTTAATTGTTCCCGATAAATCGGGCTTGTGAGACTACCGCAAGGTAGCAGCCTCGACACTCGCTGACACACCGTCGGGGGACTTGGATGGGCCTCATGCTTCACAGCATGGGCTTTTGTCGTTCTTTGCGGGATTACGGCTGGAGCACGCCGAGAAGATCGGGCTGGGGATTCAGGAGTATGTGCTGGTGAAGCTTTGAGTTGAAGGCCGGTATTTATGTGGCACGACATAACTGGGTTCAGAAAACTTGGTGGTTATCGGCTGGAACTTGAATTCGAGAACGGGCGCAAAGGTGTTGTGGACCTCAAGTCCTATGCCCAGCGCAAGGGGGTGTTTTCAAGATTTGCCGACATGGACTACTTCAACGCAGTCTCTCTCAACACAGAGTTGGGCGTTCTTTGCTGGCCTGATGGCGTAGACATTGCTCCGGAAACGATCTACGAAGCGGCCATGGTTGCCGAGGAGGGGGAGCGTTACGAACCCTGACTTGGTGAGTGCGGACGGTTCTGGTATCCGACGGCCCCGAGCTGTCGGACACCGCCTCAATTTTATTCGGCACTCCTTGACATCGACGGACAAAAGCGGAATGTTACATGTAACCAACAATAGAGAAAGATCATGCAACATCTAACGGTCAAAGAACGTGTCAAGTCGCATCGAAACAGGCTTAGGGAGGCGGGTTTCAAGCCGGTCCAACTATGGGTACCGGACCCCAAAATCCCCGGCTTTGCGGCAGAGTGCCGCCGCCAGTCGCTCATAATCATGAACGATCAGGCTGAAATGGCCGATCTGGAGCAGCTGGTCGAATTGGCCGACTGGGGGGATGAATGAGGAGAGGCGACCTGGTTCTGGTGGCGACGCCGGGCGACTGCGACAAGCCGCGCCCGGCGCTGATCGTTCAGTCCGATCTTTTTTCCGAACATCCGAGTGGCACGATCTGCCTGCTGACCACACACCTCCAGCCGACCCCCCTCTTTCGCCACGAGGTTACTCCTACCGCCGACAACGGTCTGGTATCGACGTCACAAATTCAGGTGGATAAGATCATGACCGTCCCCAGAGCAAAGGTCGCTCAAGGCATCGGTCGGCTGACCGACCGGCAAATGAATGAGATAACGAAACTGCTGGCGCTCTGGATCGGTATTGCGGATTAGCACAAACTGTTTCCGATAAATCGGGCTGGTGATATCTAGGAAAGCATCCTCAAGATAACCACCAATGCCACCCGGCATGACGGTTGACCGAACAATCTCATGGGATAAAAAAACGCCCCGCCGGAATGAATCTGGCAGGGCGTTTCTGCGTCCAATGTAACCTGGCTTTAGTTCGGGCAACTGTTATGATATCGCTACAACCTCCCCGACCGGATGATGGCGAAGACCCACCAGAGGCCGATGAAGCCGGCTATTGTGTAGCCCATGAAGGCAAAGAGGGGGAATTCGAAAATCTTCGGCCCCTTGTCGGTCTGCATCACGATGGAAGAGCCGATGATGAGGGCGGCAATTATCAGGCTGAAGGAGAGGCGGTTGATGGATTTGTCGAAGTCCCTGAGAGCCTTGTCGAGCCCCCGGTGCTCCAGGTCGATCTTGAATTTGTTGCGGTTGATCCGGTTGAGCAGTTCCTTCAGGTCCCGGGGGAGATTACGGAACAGAGTCACATAGGACAATACGTGCGAACCCATTTCCCGCACGAGCTGTTCCGGCGAGTACCGGTCACGCATGGCCTTTTTCATGAACGGGCGCAGGTGTTCCACCATGTCGAAGGCGGGGTCCAGCTCCCGTCCCATCCCCTCGATGGCGACCAGCGACTTTGCCAGAAGCATCAGATCCGGCTGGAAGCGGATGTGGTACGTGGTGATAACCTCAAGGAACTCCAGGAGCATCCGCCCCACCTCGATCTCCTGGAGCGGCACCTCGTAGTAGCTGTCTATGAGTCCGGAAAGGTCCCGCCGCAAGGCTCTGGTATCGAGGGTGTCGGTAATGTCCCCGGAATAGAGGAGGATTGAAATCACCTCATCCACGTCCCGCTGGACAATGGCCAGGAGGATATCGGTCAGGTATCGCTGGAGCTGGGCGTCAAGACGCCCGACCATGCCGTAGTCCAGAAGGCAGATGACGTTATCGGGCAGAATCAGGACGTTGCCCGGATGGGGATCGCCGTGGAAAAAGCCGTGGGTGAGGACCATCTTGAGGAAGGCGTCGGCGCCCCGCCGGGCGATGAGCCTGCGATCGAGCCCCGCGGCGTCCAGTGCCGCCGTATCCGACACCTTTATCCCGTCGATGTGCTCCATCGTGAGAATCCCCTTGGCGGTCTGGTCCCAATGGACCGTGGGGAAATGGAGGGTCTGGTCGCCGGCGAAGTTCTCGGCAAATTTGCCGATGGTATGGGCCTCCCGGGAGAAGTCCATCTCACGCCGGATGGTTCGGGCGAACTCCTTCACGAGCCCAACGGGGTCGTAGATGTCGCTTCCGGGGATGTGCCGCTCGGCCAGTATTGCGAGCCCCATCACGGCGTCGATGTCGGTCTCCACCT
The DNA here is from genome assembly GCF_017338855.1 of Geobacter benzoatilyticus. Taxonomy (NCBI): domain Bacteria; kingdom Pseudomonadati; phylum Thermodesulfobacteriota; class Desulfuromonadia; order Geobacterales; family Geobacteraceae; genus Geobacter; species Geobacter benzoatilyticus. Next base: position 1,993,633 of record NZ_CP071382.1, on the reverse strand, counting down.
TCCCCACAACCCCCGGGCGGCGGACCTTGATGACCACTTCCTCGCCGGAAACGAGCCGGGCCCGGTGGACCTGGGCGATGGATGCGGCGGCCAGCGGCTCCGGATCAATGAAGGAATAGCACTCGGACGGCTCCCTTCCCAGGTGCTTGCGGATCTGCTCTTCCACCGCTTCAAAGGGGAATGACGGCACCTGGTCCTGAAGTTTGGAAAACTCCAGGATGAAGCTGCGGGGTACCACGTCGGGGCGCGTGGAGAGTATCTGGCCGAGCTTCACGAAGGTGGGGCCCAGTTCCTCCAGGGCAAGGCGCATCCGCTCGGCCGGGGAGAGGAGGGCAAGCTCCGACGCCGGCCTGCGGAAGAGCTTGCGCCCCCGGGCAACGAACTGGGAGAGCCCCATGAGCTCCAGGGCATGGTCGAAGCCGTATTTAAAGAGGACCCGGATAATCTGCCGGTAGCGCCTCAGGCTCCGGATGTTGCGGTTGAGCTGGATGACGCTCAGCATTCAGTACCGGGTTCCTTGCTCGCAAGCTGCGCTTCCAGGGCATCCACACGCTTCAGCAGGCGGTCGTACTCCTCCCGGGGGACGAGGCCGAACCGCTCGATGGCCCCCTTGACCTCCTTGTCGGCCATATCGGCTACCCGCTCGCGGGCATCCTTGGCCATATTCTGGAGCTTCTCCACGAGAGCCTTCCCCTCGTCCTCACCCACCTTGTACTTTTCCTTAAGGTCAGTAACAAGCTCCTCGGCCTTCTTCTGGGAAAGTGACATAACCCCCAGGCCGGTCAGAACCGCTTTCTCGATAAGCTCGATCATGGTTGAATCCTCCTTAAAGTTCAGTCATCACACGAAATAAAGTTAGCAGGAATGCAGGAAAAGACAACCCTTGGCCCCTATACCTCCAGATCGAGATCGGGCTGATGGAGCCTCCCGTCCCGTTCGTCGAAGGGAATTGAAAGGAGACGACCACGGCTGCACCGTACCGAAAAGGATTCCAGGAACCGCGGGTTCACCCGCCGCTCCGTTGCGACGGTGGCAAGCACCACCGCTTCCGCCAGCGCCAGGGCATCGCTTTCGCGGAAAACGATGGGGACGACACGGGGAGGGACGGCGACTGAACGGCCGAAGGAAGGTGAGCGGAGCGTCAGGAGCCTTCCGGCCCGAAGAAGTGATACGGACTTTGCGGCGAATGCCGGCACAAAGACCAGTGGAGGCTTTTCCTCCCGGCCGGGAGACAGTTGCGCGACAGAGCCCGCAAGTGACAAGTACTCGCGGAGGGTGGCCACCTCCCCACCAGCCGTGGCCGCCCGGAAGGGGAACACCCAGAAGGGAAGCCGCAGCATCTCCCGCCGGCTTGCAGGGGGCGCGTCCAAATCTGGGCCGGCCGTGTGGAGCATCTCCCGCAGCACCAGTTCCTCCCCCACCAGTTCCCGCCAGGTGCCGCAGGAGCGGCAGGGGAAGATGACGTCATCGCCGCCGGCGGAAAGTGGGGAGCCGCACGCCGGACAACGGAGGGGAATGACGCGGAGATCGTGCCGGTCAGCCAAGGTCCACCTCCCCCTGCCGCTCCGCCAGGGCGAAAAACCAGGCCGCAAGGCGCTCGGGCGAAAGCCCACCGTTGGCGGCAAGCCACCCCAGGAACCCCAAGGCAAAGACCACGCCCAGCAGGTGATGGATCGTGAAGGCGAACACCAGGAGCGTCACCGTGAGCAGGGGGCGCAGAATCGTAAGCCGTGCCGCCGCCGGAAATCGCCCCGAAAGGACCCGGCCGTTCACCCCGTCTATAGTGACGGGATAAATTCTCTCCCCACGGGCAAAAGAGAGGCTCCAGACCGGGTAGGAAATGAGGGAAAGCCGCTCGCCGCACAGGGAGAGTCGCGCCGCGGAGCGGAGCACTCCCTTGCCCCCGCCATGGGCCCTGGCCTGGGCCACCGCCTCCCGCCGCACCTCGTCGGGTCCCTTAACCGGATCGAACACCGTCCCCCGCCTGGAGACAAGGGCGAAATCCATCCCCCGAAGGGGAAGGACGGCGCCGGCCACGGCAATCCCCCGCAGGCCGAAGCGCGACACATCACAGGCGGGAGAGCTGTAATCCACCGCCATCATGACACTCTCGGTCGTACACTGGCTGGGGCCCCGCACCTCCCGCACCGTCTTCATTCCGTTCTCGTCATATTCTTCCTCGCGCGTCACCGTTTCCCGCTCGCTCCAGAGCCAGCCGGCGGCATGTCCCCGCAACCGCCAGAAGGGGAGAAAGCAGAGCTCACCCCCTTCGAACCGGAGCCGCTCCACCACCCGCGGGTCGCCGCCGGCTTCGGCCACGGCCCGGCGGGCATTGGCCCGGGCCTGGGGCAGGTCGGTCCGCTCCTCGATCCAGAAGCGGGCAATTCCCGCCTCCCCGGAAAGGGCGAGGGAAGTGCCGCAGGATGGGCATCGGGCGTTGCGGTCCCCCTCCCGGAAGGAAAAGGGGCTCGCACACTGGGGACAGGAGATGGTGATGGTCTGCTGTTCCGCCATTCAGCCCTCCCGCCGCAGAAAGGCAAACAGGGAAAGATAGGAAACGCCGAAGATAACGGCAAAGGCAACGGCCCGGTGGAGATGGTTCCTCATCGACAGCCCCACGATGACGAGAAGCAGAGCATAGGCGGAAATCAGTGCCACATGTCTGAAGGGAAGCGTAACTGCCCGCCGGGGAGGAGAATCCAGGAGGTACACCCGGCGGTCCGTCGCCGAGACCACGGCCCGGCACTGGCTGCCGCCGGCCCGGAAGGAGAGGAGATAAAGGGGGAGGTGAACGAGGGACAGGGAGCCCGACTCTTTCCCGGCACCCTCCCCCAGGGCTTCGGCGGCGGTGATATCGGGAGGGGTGAAATCGCTCCCCTCGGGCACGAAAAGGAGATCGCCCCCCGGCAGAACGAGGGAGGACTCCCCTAGCCAGGGATGCCGCCGGGCGGGAACGAGGCGTCGGCCACCGTCCGGACGGGAAAGCCAGAACGGCGCCACGAGATAGTCGCAGCTCTCCTGCTCCACCGATGAATCGGCCCCCTCAACCTCCAGGGTCGAAACGAGGGCGCTCCATGCCAGCCGGTCGTCGCGCCCGTGGGCCAGGTGGTATTCGGCAATCCCCACCCCCGCTTCCGCAACGAATGAGGAGGTGCAGAAGGGGCAGTGGAGGAAGCGGGTTTCGGTGCGGGCCTCGACCGGCGCACCGCATTGGGGACAGGAGATGGTCACCGGCTACCCCCCGGCGGGCCGTCCGCATCCGGGGCAGAACCGGGCATCCCCCGGCAACTCCTTGCCGCAGCCTGCGCAGAAGCCGGTCCCCGCGGCGGCTCCGCACTGGTGGCAGAATTTTGCCCCGGCCACCAGAGGTGTCGCGCAGCGGGGGCAGGCGCCACCGGTTGGCGCCGGAGCCGCTTTCGCCCCCCCTCCCCCCATGGCGCCCGCCACCATGCCGGGAAGGATCATGCCGAGACCGGCACCGAGACCGAGTCCCATCCCCTGGGCCGCCTCCCCTCCACCTTCGGCCGAGGCCGCCTTCTCAATGCTCTGGGCCGCCTTGAACTTGAGGTATCGGTCCACATCACCGGCCGCCTCCATGGAGCTCCGCTCGTCGATGACCTTCTGGACCTCCGGCGGGGGCGTGACCGAGTTCACGTACAACTCGGCCAGTTCGATGCCGAAGCCGCCGAAATCCTTGGCAAGTCGCCCCTTGAGGGCTGCGGCCGTTTCGTCATAACGGGCCGGGAGGTCCAGAACCGTGTCGGTGGTTTCCCCCAGATAGTCGTTGAGCCGCGCCACGATGATATCCCGGAAAAACTCCTCCAGCTCGGCGCTCGTGTAGAGGCCTCTGGTCCCCACCAGGGCATTCACCAGAAGCTCCGGGTCCACAACCTTGAGAGTGTAAGAACCGAAGGCCCGCAGGCGCACCATGCCGAAACGGCTGTCCCGGAAGGGGACCGGCTCCTTGGTTCCCCACCGCAGGTCCGTGAAGGTATGCATCCCCACAAAGCAGACTTCGCAGCGGAAGGGGGAGGTGAATCCCCAGGGGAGCGCCAGGATCTTCGTCAGAACCGGGAGGTTGGCGCTGGTGAGGGTATGGCGGCCGGGACCGAAGCAGTCGGCGGCCTTGCCGTCCTTGAAGAAGACTGCTCGCTGGCTCTCCCGCACCACCAACTGGGCGCCGAACTTGATCTCCGCCGACCCCTGGGAAGGAATGCGGCGCACCATCTCCCGGCCGCTGTCGTCGAACCACTCGATAACTTCGAGAAAGACCGCATTCATCTCATTAATCGCCACGGGAACCTCCGGAAATGTTCTTGGTCAAGGGACTGCTTTGCTTTTCGACCGACAGGGACAAAACTTGAGAAATTTTAACAGAAAAGAGATTACTTTCTCAGGAGCCAGAGGATGAGGGAGAGAATCACCGAAACGAGGATGCTCGTGGCAAGGGGGAAATAGAAGGTGAAGTTGTCGCGCTTCACGTAGATGTCGCCGGGGAGCCGGCCGAGCCAGGGGATCTTGCCGGCGAAGGTAAGGACAACCCCCAGGGCGGCGATGATGAGCCCGAAGACGATGAGCGATTTGCCGAGCCCCGGCATCACTTCGCACCCTCCCGCGGATGGTACCGCTCCTTCTCGCTGTAAATGCAGCCGCAGTACTGCTGCCGGTAGAGCCCCAGCTCCTTGGAGAGGCGAATCCCCTCCTGCCACCCCCGCCGGTAGTCGTCGTAATAAAAGGATACGCTGTGGCGCTCGGCGGCCCGCTCGGCACAGTCGCGGATGGCATCGTGCTTCTGATAGCGGCTGTAGAGGAGCGTCGAGGAGAAGGCGTCGAAGCCCCCCGCGGCGGCGGCAGCCGCAACGGCATCCAGCCGCGAGAAGTAGCAGTAGTAACAGCGTTCATCAGGGTTCTGGGCCACGGCGGCCAGGAATTCCTCCAACCGGTACTCGTCGCGCCAGATCATATCGAGCCCCACCTTCTCCGCATAATCCCCCGCCGTGTCCCGGCGGCGGACGTACTCCTGGTAGGGATGGATATTATGGTTGAACCAGTAGCCGGTCACCGCCGCGCCCCGATCCCGGAGCTGGGCCACCGGATAGGCGGCGCACGGCCCGCAACAGATGTGGAGGAGAATTTTCATGCCTGAACCCTTGAGAATGACTGGTTTTTGAATGTACTCCGGCAATAGTACATCAAGTTACGCCGATGGCTCAAGCACTCATCTCAGGGACTACGCATGGGGACATCGAGAAGGGTCGCGGAAGACGCAAAAAAAGGGGGGCGAAGTATCGCCCCCCTCGTACCGGCAAACCGGCAGATGTTCCGCTTATTTTTTCGCCTTTCTCCGTCCATAGAGCCCAAGGCCCAGCAGTCCGGCACCCAGAAGCACAACAGTGGCCGGCTCGGGAACAGGCGGCGGCGGGGGGGTCACCGCGATAGCGCCGGTAAGGAATATTTCCTCGAACCCGTCGGTCAGGTTAGCCATATCGAAATGGGTAACGAAAATGAGGTCCCGATCGAACAGGCTCAGGTCCATCGTTGGGGCATAGGCAATGAAATCGGCTTTACCGCTGCCCAGGTTATGGTTCACCGTCCCGTAATCATAACCGGACGCACCAACCAGCGGGCCGATTTCCCCTGCCGCCAGCGCGGGGAAATCGGGGTCGTAATTGCCGTCACCGGCTTGCGGATTGCTGTCCAGCGCCCACGTATGCACGCGATTGCCGTTGGCATCGAGCAGATAGACCTCGCCGCCGAAGAAGAGGGAAGCTTCTTTGCCTATCTGGTTCAGATCCATGTAAAATACCGGGATACTGTTCAGGGGGTTGAACGCATGGAGATAATCGAGAACCTGGCCCACAGTAACCGGTCCGTTCACGTTATCGGGAATACCGTCATTTTTCTGATCGTTCTGTCCCCACCATCCGGAAACAAAGTTTGCGCCACCCGCCGGAGTAGGAGTCGGATTTTCGAAATTGAAGGTGCCGCCGGGGCCGGTTCCCAGGTTATCGGCACCGTTAGCACCGGTATACAGAATCAGGTCAAGGCCGCCGGTGCCAGTGGCGAAACCGAAATCGCCATAGGTCGAGATTGGCAGATACTGAGGTTGTTTATCCTGGATCGTGCGAAGGATCTGGTTGGAGTATGACCAGAAGTCATCGTACATGATGGCGGTCTGGATACCGTCCACAAAGCCGGGAGGCGTGGGAAGAGTTACCGCCGCCGCCGGTGAAGCATAGATCCCCGCGGCACTAAGGATAAGAGCGGATGCCGTAATTAATTTTTTCATTTTCATGATAGACCCCCTTCACGGCGTAATTCTTCGTATTTACCCCTCTATTCAGCAAAAAACACGCCAGAAACAACCACTTGATATCACTTGGCATTTTAACGACACATCGGGAACCCTCCACAAAATGTAAATTTAGCCGACGTTTTCCTCCACGAAAGTTTACAAAAAGGTTTCAGATCAAAAAAAATTGTTAACAATCGGGCTGGAGCAGATGAAAAAATCAATGGGGAAAAGGGCTAAAAGCCGCGGGAGCCTTACAGCACCAGCGCCTCACGGGTCAGGCGGACGGAAACTTTCCGCTTGGCGGCCAGTGCATAGCGGCTGATGGCATCGAGAGCCTCGATGAGGGAGGGTACGTCGCGACGGACGTGGAGCAGAAGATAGTCGATGACGTCGGAGGGGAGGACGATCTGCCTGTCGCCGGCAAGTTTCTTCATTATGAGGCGGCGGGAGTCGTCGTCGGAAATGTCGACACGGGCAACCAGCCCCCAGAGGAGGCGTGAGATAAGGTGGCCGTCAAGGGTGGGAAGTTCTTTTGGGGGGTAGAAACCGGTAATGGCAATGGGACGACCGGCCTGGTAGAAATCGTTGAACAGCTGCCAGAGCTCGACCCGCACGGACTGCTGGTCGGGGATGAGATGGATGTCGTCCACGAGAAGCGCCGGCGCATCCCGAAAACACTCGGCCAGTTTCGACACCGCCTCAGCCGGATATTCTCCGCCGTAGACCTCATCAACATCCTTGAAGGAGATGCAGGGAACCGACGAAAGTCCCACGCGCTCGCTGAACCGGGCGCCAACCGCCATGAGGAGGTGGGTCTTTCCGGAGCCGGATGGGCCATGGAGGTATAGAAGGTTCTCCGGCTCCCCCTCGTCCGTAAGGCGCTCGGCAAAACGGTAAGCGGTTTCATTGCCGGAGCAGACGACGAAATTGTCGAAGGAGTACTTTGGATTTACAGGAAAGTCGAAGACAAGCTGCATGGTAATGCTCTAAAAAAGGGTGCCTTGGGCTGACGGCGGCGCAATGCGGCCGAAGTGCTCAAAGGCGGTCCTGGTAGCCACGCGCCCCCTGGGAGTGCGGTTGATGAAACCGTGCTGGATGAGGAACGGCTCGTAGACATCCTCGATGGTGTCCCGCTCCTCGCCGATGGCCGCGGCAATGGTGTCGAGTCCCACGGGTCCGCCGCCGAACTTGTCGATGATGGCCAGCATTATGGTCCGGTCCATCTGGTCAAACCCCTTCTCGTCGATCTCCAGGAGTTTCAGGGAATCATCCACCACACTGGCGGTGATTACTCCGTCGGCCCGCACCTGGGCGAAGTCACGCACCCGGCGCAGCAGCCGGTTGGCGATGCGGGGGGTGCCGCGGCTCCGGCGCGCCAGCTCCCGGGCACCCTCCGGCTCGATGCCGATATCCAGAATCCGGGCCGAGCGGGTGACGATGGTGGTGAGCTCGTCGTCGGTGTAGAACTCCAGCCGGGAAATGACCCCGAAGCGGTCCCGCAGGGGCGAAGAGAGGAGCCCCGCCCTGGTGGTGGCCCCCACGAGGGTGAATTTCGGGAGGTCCAGCTTGATGGTGCGGGCACTGGGCCCCTGGCCGATGATGATGTCGAGCTGGTAATCCTCCATGGCGGGGTAGAGGATTTCCTCCACCACGTGTGAAAGGCGGTGAATCTCGTCGATGAAGAGTACGTCGTGGGGTTCCAGGTTGGTGAGAATCGCCGCCAGGTCGCCGGGGCGCTCGATGACCGGCCCTGAAGTCGACTTGATGTTCACCCCCATCTCACAGGCGATGATGTTGGCGAGGGTCGTCTTTCCCAGGCCGGGGGGGCCGTAGAGGAGGACATGATCCAGGGCTTCGTTCCGCTTCCGGGCGGCGTCGATGAATACCCGCAGGTTACCCTTGGCCTTTTCCTGGCCGATGTAGTCGTCCAGGGCCCGGGGGCGCAGGGACGATTCGATCATGTCGTCTTCAGTTATGTCAGGAGTCACGAGTCGGGTCATAACGGTCTGTCTTTAGGGTCAATTCGACCGCAAGGGCAATTCATGAATTGCCCCTGCATCGTCATTTCATCAGTATCTTCAACGCCTGCCGAAGGACCGCCTCGGTGGAGGCGCCGGGCTCGATGGTCATCTCGGCCAGCACCTTCCGCACCACAGCTTCCTTGTAGCCGAGGTTCACCAGGGCCGAGGCAACGTCGTCGGCCACCTCGGGGGCAGATTCGACGGGAGCCGACTCCTTTGCCGACGGCGCCACATCCATCTTGCGCACCTTCTCCTTCAGCTCCAGCACGAGCCGTTCGGCGGTCTTTTTCCCGATTCCCGGGATGGCCGACAGCCGGGCAAGGTTTCCCTGCACGATCGCGGCAGCCAGTTCGTCCGGCTGGATATTGGAGAGAATATCCCGCCCCATCTTGGGGCCTATGCCGGACACGGAGATGAGAAGCTGGAAGAACTCCTTCTCAACCACGGTCCGGAACCCGAAGAGGCTTATGGCGTCCTCCTTCACGTGGGTGTGAATGGAAAGGGAAACGGTATTTCCCTCATCGGGGAGCTCATAGTAAGTGGAAAAGGGGATCTGTACCCGGTAGCCGACGCCGTTCACATCAATAATGATGGCGTCGGGGGTTTTGTGGGCGAGCCTGCCGGTGAGAAGTGCGATCATCTGGCGCTCCGGAGGATGTTTTTCATGCCGGCCGAGTTTGCATGGCAAACCGCCACGGCCAGGGCATCGGAGGCATCGGCCTGGGCAATTTCAGGGAGATTCAGGAGGGATTTGACCATCTGCTGCACCTGCTCCTTCCGCGCATGACCGTACCCCACGACCGCCTGCTTCACCTGCATGGCGGTGTACTCGCTTACCGGGAGCCCCGCGTTTACCCCGGCCACGATGGCCGCCCCCCGAGCCTGGCCCAGTTTAAGGGCGCTTTGGGCATTGTGGGCCAGGAATACCTGCTCAATGGCCATTGCATCGGGGCGATACTCTTCGATAACCCCGCAGAGACCTTCGAATATCCGGTGGAGACGTGATGCAAAATCCTTGTGGTCGCCAGTATAGATGGCGCCGTTATCCACATGAACCAACCGGTTGCCCACCTTCTCGATGATGCCGTAGCCGGTAATGCGCGAACCGGGGTCGATGCCTAGAACTCTCATGGGGAAGCATTCTGCCACAGAGGGGACGGAGAGCACAGAGAAAAAAACGCGGAAGGAAAGACCTGGCTTCCAACTTCCGCGCTTAACCTTTTAGATATACTGAAGTGGGGGCGATGCCCCCCACCTTGCGGCTACATCAATTTTTCCATCTCTTCCATGGAAATATCGAAGTTGGCGTAGACGTTCTGGACGTCGTCGTTGTCTTCCAGGCGGTCCATGAGCTTCAGCATGTTCTCGGCGTTCTTGCCGTCGAGCTTGATCATGGTCTGGGGAATCATGGTGACTTCAGCCGACTCGTACGCAAACCCGGCCTTTTCCAGAGCTTCGCGCACTTCGATGAACATTGACGGATCGGCGAGGACTTCATACTGCTCCTCCTCATCGGTCACGTCTTCGGCGCCGGCCTCAAGGGCGACCTCGAAGAGTTTCTCGAAATCGGCATCCTTGCCGACGACAATGAGCCCCTTCTGATCGAACATCCAGGAGACGCAGCCGGTTTCCCCCATGTTGCCGTTGCACTTGGTGAAGGTGCTGCGCACGTCGCTGACGGTACGGTTGCGGTTGTCGGTCATGCACTCCACGAGCACGGCCACTCCGCCGGGGCCGTATCCTTCATAGACGATTTCCTCGTAGTTGACCCCTTCCAACTCGCCGGTACCCTTCTTGATGGCCCGCTCAATGTTGTCCTTGGGCATGTTCTCGGCTTTTGCCTTATCAACAGCGCTGCGCAACCGCGGGTTCCCGGCGGGATCACCGCCACCAAGCTTGGCGGCCACGGTAATCTCCTTGATAATCTTGGTGAATATTTTACCCCGTTTGGCGTCGGCAGCCCCTTTTTTATGCTTTATGGTGCTCCATTTATTATGTCCCGACATTGCGACTGCTCCTTCTGTTAATCGATGTATGGCGGTGCCCGAAATTGGCAGATATTAGCACGGGAAAATCTTGGTTGTAAAGGTCGAAAGTTCATGTAAAATGGACCATGCAGCGCCATTTAAAGGGCCTGTCACACCACTCTCTGCGAGGTACGTCCATGTCCCGTTTCGCCATCTCCCCCGGAGCCGCTTCCACCAAAACCGGCAGGCTCATTCGTCTCATGGCGGCCTCAGCCCTCCTCACCGCGTCCTGCGCCACCCTGTCCCCCAACACCGCCACCGATCCCAACAGACTCCCCCCTATCCTCGCCCAGGACGAAATCATCCAACCCTACACAAAGCTCGGTACCGTCGAGGTCAGCCGCGAACGGCTGGGCCACATTGACGATCTGAAAAACGAATCCGACGAATGGGCCTACGATGCATTGGGAGCCGAAGCCGCCAAGATGGGTGCTGATGCTGTCATACTTCCCGAAGTCCGTGCGGAAAAAGGGACGTACCTGTTCATTCCGTCAACATCCATCAAGGCAAAGGGGATAGCCATCAGGTTCAACTAACACCCTCCACACCCCCCTCTCTTTCGTCGCCCCACTGCGCCCACCGCCCGTTTTCCATCAAAACAAACGCCATCACACCAAGTTTTAAATGCTCAACGCGACAAACACTGACAACATGAACTGATTTTACGAATAAACCATGTTTCACCATAAAAAAAACGCATCAGCTCATTGTCTATATACAACGCATATATTCTCTAAATAACTGTTTATGCTGTATTTTTTAGCAAACAACAACTTTTTATCAAAAATACGCTTGACGCCAATAAAACGTCGTGTTAGAAATTAAATAAAAGTATAACGCTGTTTATAAAACAAGGCTGCACATCCAACTTTTTAGGAAGGCAACCATGACCAGGGAAAAAAGCTCATACGCGGTACAAACCGTTGAAAAGGCCCTGGATATCCTTGAGACTCTCACCGAAGAGAGCCGGGACACGACCCTTCCTTATCTTGCGGAAAGGCTGAACCTCTCCCGCAACAAGGCGTTCCGTCTCCTGGCAACGCTCGAGAGCAAAGGGCTCGTGGAGCGCGACGAAGCCAGCGGCATTTACCGCCTGGGCATATCATCCGTGGAACTCGCGCAGAGACTTTTAAACAGCACCAGCCTGATCCGCCACGCCCACCCGATAATGGAAAAACTGGCGCGCAAACACGATGAAGCAGTATATATCGCCGTCATCAAAGACGATGAAGTTCTCTTCCTCGACATGGCTGACTGCGACCAGGCCATCAAAACCGCTCCCCTTGTCGGGAAGCGTTTCCCATTTTTCAACAACGCGGCCGGCAAGGCCATCAAATCGCTTGAGTCTTCGGACCTCCTGGAAAAATTCTTCAGGAAGCGGAGAAACGGCGACGTTATCGATCAGTCCACTCTTCATTCCGAGTTGAAAGAGATTCGCGAACGGGGTTTCGCCGTGGACTTCGACGGTCTCGGCGAAGGGATCGTCAGTGTTGCGGTAGCGGTGAGGGACTACGCCGGCAAGGTAATCGGCGCCCTTACCATGCTCGGTCCGTCGTTCAGACTAATGGCCTCGCGACTTGAGGACGAGATTGTTCCATCCCTCAGCGAAGGGGCCGAAATGCTCTCTCTGAAGTTCGGCTACGCCAAGTTTTAGCGAATGCCCGAGTAGTACGGAACCAACCCATTTAACGAAAGGAGGGGAGACTCGACGAATAAGGAAAACCATCAGAACCCGGGGCGGGACGCCGCTCCATGGCTGTATGAACATTTTAGAGAAAGGAGTAACAAACCATGGCTGACAAACAGTACGATTGGGGCGCAATTGCCAAGAATCCCAAGTTCGTCGAACTCCACCGCAAGAAAACCACTTTTCTCGTCGGATGGTGGGTATTCTCCGCCGTTTTCTATTTTCTTCTCCCGATTGGAGCCGCTTTTGCTCCGGGACTGTTTAAAATCAAGATTCTCGGCCGGATAAACTTCGGTTATCTCTTCGCGCTCTCCCAGTTTTTCGTTTCCTGGGGGATCGCCATTTACTATGCCCATGTGGCCAACAAAGACTTCGACCGGCTCACCCGTGAGCTGGTGGATGAGTTCAAATAGGAAGGAGGACTGAAATGAAAAAACTGCTTGCTGGTATCACTTTGGCCCTCTCTTTGGGCTCGTTCGCCTTCGCTGAAGAGCCTGCAAAGGCTCCGGCGGCCCCCGGGGCTGCCGTAACAGCACAAACCGCCGCCACTGCTGCACCCGCCGACGTCACCGGCGCCGCCAAGGTCGCCACCCCGGCCCCGGCCCCTGCGGAAGAGTCCAAGACAACCATCAAGGCCAACCCGATGGTCACCATCCCGATCTTCCTGGCCATCATCGGCGTTACCATGTGCGTCGTCGTCTGGTCGGCCAAGCGGACCAAGTCGGCTGCCGACTTCTATACCGCCGGCGGCGGCATCACCGGCACCCAGAACGGCTGGGCAATTGCCGGCGACTACATGTCGGCCGCCTCCTTCCTGGGAATTTCGGGCATGATCTCCCTCTACGGCTATGATGGGTTCATGTACTCGGTCGGCTGGCTCGTGGCGTACATCACGGTGCTCCTCATCGTGGCGGAACCATGCCGCAACGCCGGCAAGTTCACCCTGGGAGACATTCTCTCCTTCCGCACCGAGCCGAAAATCGTCCGGGCCGTCTGCGCCATCTCCGTTGTGGCCGTCTCCACCTTCTACCTCACCGCCCAGATGGTCGGCGCCGGGAAGCTCATGCAACTCCTGCTCGGGATCCCCTACAAGTTCGCCATCGTCGGCGTCGGCATCCTCATGGTGGGCTACGTGGTTTTCGGTGGCATGACCGCCACCACCTGGGTACAGATCATCAAGGCCGGCCTCCTCATGACCGGTGCAGCCGTCCTCTCGGTGCTGGTCGGCATCAAGGCCGGCATGAACCCGTTCCAGTTCTTCAACGACATCGCCACCAACCCCAACATCATCGAGCACGTGCAGAAGACGGTCCTGAAGGACCCCGTTGCAGTGGCGGGCTTCGACTACGGGCAGCGCTTCCTTGAGCCGGGACTCTTCATGAAGAACCCCCTCGACCAGATCTCCCTCGGCATGGCCCTGGTGCTCGGCACCGCCGGTATGCCCCACATCCTGATGCGCTTCTTCACCGTCCCCACCGCCCAGGCTGCCCGCAAGTCCGTTATCGTAGCCATGTTCATCATCGGCTTCTTCTACATCCTGACGACGCTACTCGGTTTCGGCGCCGCCATCCACTTAACCCCGCAAGGGATCTCCGCCGTTGACAAAGGCGGGAACATGGCCGCCATGATGCTCGCACAGAAACTGGGCGGCGACATCTCCCCGTTCCTGGGCGACCTGCTCCTGGCCTTCCTCTGCGCCGTTGCTTTCGCCACCATCCTCGCCGTAGTGTCGGGTCTCGTTCTGGCTGCTTCTGCCGCCATCGCCCATGACATCTACGTTAACGTCATCAAGGACGGCCACGCCGACCAGCACGAGCAGGTCATGGCCGCCCGGATCACCTCCCTCTGCGTTGGCGCCGCCGGCATCCTGATCGGTATCGCCGCAGAGAAGCAGAACGTCGCCCACCTGGTGGCTCTGGCTTTCGCCGTTGCATCGTCGGGGAACCTGCCGGTCATCGTCATGTCCCTCTTCTGGCGCAAGTTCAACACCGCCGGCGTCGTGTCCGGCCTCGTGGTCGGAACCATCGCTTCCATCGCCCTGGTTATGGTCTCCCCCAACATGACCTATCCGAAGAAGGTTGCTGAAGACGCCCAGAAGGTGGTCGTGAAGCTGGAAGAGAAGCAGGCTACTGGCGCGATGCTCACCGCTAAGGAAATGAAGGATCTCGACAAGGCTAAAGCCGACTACGCCAAGAACAAGGACGGCAAGTCCATGCTCGGCCTCGACAAGCCGCTCATCACCCTCAAGAACCCGGGCATCATCTCCATCCCGCTCGGCTTCATCGCTGCCATCGTCGGCTGCCTCGCCTTCCCGAGCCGCCGTTCCGAGGAGATGTTCGACGAAATCTATGTGCGCCAGAACACCGGCATCGGCATAGCCAAGGCAGTAGACCACTAAGAACGTACTGCATCGGCATAATGTATGCTAATCTTGGGGGAAAGCGTTGCTTTCCCCCATTTTTCATTGGATGAATGCTTTCCCTGACAGGCTGTTGAAAAATGTTGTGAGGAGGCCGGGATGCTAGGCGCAAGTGAGCAAAAAAGCGAGGCGTACCCATTGGTACGTTGAGCTTTTGAGTGAACGGCAACAACGCAGACCGGCCCCGCAATAGTTTTTCAACGGTCTGTTAATCGAGGAACTGCATGCACGACGACACTATCCAGGCAGCCGTGGCTGAAACAATGGCCGGAATCAATGAATTCGTTCGCCTGCTGGACCGGGACGACATCCCGCTGATTCTGAACCATCTCAAAGATGAGATCGACCACGAGATTGCCCTTACGGGGGAGGTTGCCGGGCGAAGACGGGAACTGATGGCCCGGATCAGCCACGAGGCGGACTGTAATTCTCTGCGCGGAATTCATGAAGAACTGAACGGGTTGGAGCTGGAACGGTTTCTGAAAATCCAGTCAGTGGGCGCGCTTCACGAGTCATGCACGCAATATCGGGACATCCTTGCTGGGCGGGCTCTGGAATTGGTTGAGCAGGAAATGCTGGCAACGGGGAAGGGAGATCCCCCCGTCCCCTATTCCCTTTGCAGCATGGGAAGCGATGGGAGGGAAGAGCAGACTCTCATCACCGATCAGGACTATCTGATCGTCTACGGCGACGGCGGCGGCGAAATCGCCGACCAGTGGTTCAAGGAGTTCTCAGAGGCACTGGTGGAGTGCCTGGCGGATATGGGTTTCAAGAAATGCACCGGCGGCATAATGCCGTCCAACCCCACATGGCGCGGGTCCTACAGCCAGTGGAAGAAAAAGCTGATGGCCATCGTCCGCTACGAGTACGAAGATTACGCCAAGAACCTCATGGACCTCATCGTCCTCTCCGACGCCCGCCACGTGGGAGGCGACCGGCGGCTTGCCGGCGATCTGGTTGAACTGATCCGGGGGCTGGAGAAGGACTACTTCCAGGTGCTGTGGGGGATGGCCAAAGCGGCCACCGAGATGAAGCTGGCCCTCGGGTTCCTTAACCGTATCTGGACCGAGGGGTCGGGAGATCACAAGGGAGAATTCAACCTGAAACTGCTGGCGTGGGCGCCGCTCGTCATGAACGTCCGGATTCTTGCCATAAACCAGGGGATACCCGCGACAAACACCATCCGGCGGATTGAACTGCTCCAGAACGAGGGGAGCTTCTCGGCAACCTTCGCCCAGGGGCTCGTGGACGCATACACCATCCTGACCCGCCACCGGATACTGCTCCAGATAAAGGTCATCAAGGGTATCCAGGACAGCTCATACTACCTGAACCCATACACCCTTCCCACCGATGAACGGGAGAAAATCCGCCAGGCGCTCATCAGAATCGAGGATCTGCAGCGTACTATTCATACGAACTTTTCCATCATGTAACCAGCCAACACATCACTGCTAAAGCGGCAGAAGCTGCCGCCAGCTTCGTAGCCCAAACTGAAAGGGCACTCCTGTTGCGGGAGGGGTCATTATCGCCGCCTCGATGTCATGGAAATAGATCTTATCCCCCAGAATGGTCAGCGACGCCACGGACCCCGTAGACAGACGCAGGCCCGAAGGAATCCGCGACGTGTCCCCCACGGGGACGGTGCCGTCCGATCTTTCAGGGACCATATATACCGGAGCCTTCAATTCCCCTCCCGTCTCCATGTTGACCTGCATAAGCCAACTGAAGCCCCCCGGCAGGCAGGGATCGGTGGATGGCGTGAAGGTGGTGAAAATGATCTTGGCGGACTGGGAGGTTCCGGTGGCGACAGGTTGCGTGATGACCCGTTCGCCGTTTCCGGGAAGATCGAGGTACCACCCCTTCTTGCTGCCGACCGTTAAACTGGAGAGGGTACGGTATAGAGTCCCCGAATAGGTAACCTCAGTGATTGCCTGCCCCACCAGATCGGTACGCGTCAAATTCTTTGTCATATTATTGTCCTTCACCCCATAAAAGCTCTGGGTGAACGACGTCGCCTTGTCCCCCTCGTCAAGATATCTCCCGGTGCCGAAGAAGACGTACTGGTAGCCGAGGCGCACTACCACATCAGGTGCAGCGGTGATCGGCTGGGTGCCCCCCGCTTCAAAGAGGCGATCAGCCTTCCACTGGGCCTTTTTAGCGCTGCTCACGTCGAACCGCCACATGTTCCCATTGAGGTCCCCGGCATAGAGGGTGTCGGCAAATCCGTCCATATCCTTGTCAATAGCTGCGGGCGTAGCAAGACCGTTGGGGGAGGGACCGCTAAACGCGGTGTTGTCGACGACGATCTCGCTGACTACCGCTCCCGTGGCGAGGTCCACGATGATGAGTGACGCAGCCTTGCTGCTTGTGGGTCCCTCGTAACCGTTCGCAAGGGCCGCAACCCAGCGGAATCCGCCAGCAGCGTCCTCGTCCCTCAACTTGAGGATCAATGGTGTTGCGAATGAGTACCCCAGACCATTCGAGGTGGCCGATGATGTGGCGGTAAGCTCCCATAACGGTATCGGATTGGCCTCATCAGTGATATCGAGGGCAAAATACCCCTTTCCTCCGTCGCGCAGGCCACAGACGACTATGGAACGCCACTCCGTGGAACCGGCAGGGGTCCCGTCAGCATTTTTCGACTGGATATAGGCATCCGCGACAGTAATCGCACCGTTGACATAGCTCGTATGCGTATAGGGATCGTTGCTCAGGAATTTCAGCTTGTTCAAGAGGATATTCGGGATGAACGCCCATGCTTCCTCACCATCATCGGCATTGAAGGCATGGAGCATTCCATCGTTGGCACCAACCAGTATCAATTCTTTCCGATCCTTATATTCCTTCTTGAATTGTTTGTATGCAACATCGGTGTAGGCACCGTCAGGGGGACCAAAGACAACGGGCGATGACGAGATGATATCCCCCAGTTTGCCGGTCCGCACGCGATACCCGGCAGGTGTTGTATTCCCGTAAAGGTCTCCCCGAACATACCCGATGAGCGTGGCGGCCTGCGTGGGCGAGAAATCCATGAATCCGGCGCCAGCCAGCGTGGCCACATTAGCTGTACTGTACTCGAACCGCTTGTATCTGCCCCCGTCCACGCCGGCGGTATAGATTTCCCGGGCAGTTGAGCGACCATCTAGTAGAGAACCAGCCTCCCATTTGGGTGCGTTCGGATACCCGACAATGGCCCCGGTAGCGGCGTCAAGCCCGAAGGACTCCAGATAACCAACCCAGTCTCCTGACTTGAACCGTGCCCGATAGAGCTTGCTGTTGGAGTTCAGGGATGAGGTATTGACGGCAACACTGCTTCCTGCCGCAACCTTGGAAATCATATCCTTTAAGGCATTCTGGACGGCGGTAGCAAGATTGATTCCTGACGTCGTCGTGAAATACTTTCCTCCTCCGTTCGTCGCCGTTTCGTCGAGAAGTTTGCTGTCAATCGTCATACCGATGGTGTAGGTCGAGACGTTCTGGACATGCTCCGAGGACGACCCAGCGTTGTTGTCATACATGTACTTCGCCACGTCGGCCAGATAACTCGTGGCATTCTCGCCATCGGTACAGCCGTAAGCGAAAGGTTCTTTATAGCAGCCGTCGTAGGTTGGCTCCCCGTCGGTAATAATGAGTGTGTAGTTCTTCTGGCACCAGTTGGTAATGGGAGACGTATAGGTTCCCGAGTTATAGAGGGAATCCCCTCCCTTGAAGTACTGCCAGATTTCCGAAAGGGCCTCCCCCAAGGGCGTCCAGGTATTTGCCACGATCCCGTCCACCGCAGCATCAACGGTCGCCGGGGTCAGATCGCCGCAATCCTTTACCTTGCTCCCCCCTTGGCTGTCGTTCAGCTTGAAAAGCCCGAACCTGACACCTGACACGTTTTTGACCACGTCACTGATAACGGCTCTTGCCGTCTGGATTCTCGTCACCCGGATCGCTGCATCGGTGGCAAGGGCGCCGTACTGGGCCTCTGTTGCATGGAAAAAGAGCCAGTTCAGGTAGTTGCCATTCCACCGGGTACCGACATATGGAAACGGGAGCGTAATCGTGCGGCCATTGACCGTGTACTGATTTTTACTATTACCATCAACGATATGCCCAGATTCATTGCTCACCAGGTAATAGGGATCTCCACTCTTCCAGTAGTCAATTCTGTTCTGGTAATACTCTTTTCTCTTGAACGTACCGGTATAAGCGACGTTGGGATCATAGTCCCGATGCTCCATGATCGTGTTCATGCTGCCGGAGTTGTCTAAGAGAATCATGACGTTAGGCTGCACGCTGCCGGTCAGGAACAGGGGGTACTGGGAAATAGCGGCAAAGGCCATGGCCGCAAGAACGCCGGCGGCGCAAAGGATTACGGTGAACAGAAGGATTTTTCGTGTGTGAGGATTGAAAATTCTCATGGCATGTTACCAGTAGGCAGTCGTCACGACCTGAACCTGCCTGTGCACCAGATAGGTGCTGTTTGCTCCTTCAGCCGTAATGCGGTAGTAGTGCTCGATGCTTTTCGGCCCCTTGGAGTCCATGCCGATTATGGCGCTCATGTTGTAGTTCGGGGCGTCTTTCAGGTGCTCCACGTAGTACCGGAAATGGATATCCTCCACCGACTTCCAAGAGCACCACATGGCATCCTTGCGCGCCACCGTCCCGTCATAGAACCAGCTGGGAGCGATACTGTTGCTTTCCGGTGGGGAATCTTCCTTTCCAAGCCATTCCAGGGCATCGCGGACCCCTGCGTCAGCTGCGTAGAAAGCCCGATGGGATTCCTGATAGGTCCGGCTTGAGACCATTTCGTACAGGGTAGCACGATTCAGTACCGCCATCAGAATGGTGAGGACCATCAGCAGCATGATCGCCACCACCAGCGCCGCACCCCGCTCGTTCAGTACCCGTGTCCCCATGCCCCTAGCCCTTCTTATCCCGGAACCCAAGGTTGCGCACAGAGATGATCGTGCTCATGGCCATCCTGCGGTAGCCGGCCGAATTTTTCACTCCGCCATTGCCATAGGAGCCCGTCAACTGGAGAGATTGTCCGGGATAGCGGGGGTCGGCATTTTCGGTCCTGACAATGATGCTCACCTGCACCGCCCGGATGTTCCTCGCATCGAAACCGGCCTCGCCGGCATTCTTCCAAGTGCCGTCCAGGAACTGATACCTTATCTGGAGGTCCTCGACGCCGGCGGCAACTATTCTCGTGCGCTTGTTTGCCGGCGGATCGACCAGGCTGAGGTCTTCGACGGTCTTGATCAGATTCTGGCGGGCATCCACAGAGTAGGAAACCCTCTTCGCCTGCATGCGCCTCAGGTTGACAACCTTACTCCCAATCCCGTATTCAATATCGAGAACTCCTCCTGAAGGATTATACCCTCCAGGGTTGTGATGGATCATGCCGGGAGTTGCAACTTTTGTCGCCTGGAAGCGAGTTGCCGGCTTCACTAGATCACTCGGATCGTAGACGAGAAACAGGTCTCCTTTTTCGAAATCATCATTGATCGTGCGCGAAGGAGGGACGGAGCCAACGGCGCTGACCAGCATGATCGTTGAACTTGTAGGGTGATCCACGGAAACGAAATAATCATATCCCACGTCGCTCTCGGCCCCGCTGTACAGGACCTTGATCGAATCGGGGTCAGTGCCACCATCCGAGGCCTCGACCACCTGCCAGGAAGGAGTCTCCTCACCGTAAACCTTTATAGTCAGGTCGCCCATATCCATAAGGCCGTAGCCGGTGTTTTTAAGCTCCCGCTCCATCTCGTTCATGGCCTGCCGCGCCTGCTGCTGCATCCTGATGGTGGCCTCGCGTACGCCATACTCCTTCTGCCCGGTGATGAACACAGTGGACAAACCGGCACTGACCACCGCCAGAATAACTAAGACCACAAGCACCTCGACAAGCGTGTACCCCCCCATAGATCTTGGCTGCTCTGTCAACACCTTACACGTCATTGTCTAGTACTCACTCCGCCTGATCATGGTGAAATCCCTTGTTTTCCTGGAACCGTCCTTCATCCACGTTATCCTGGCAGTTATGATCTTCTTGCTGCCGGCCGACGACACTCGCCACTGCCGCGCCTCGAAAGCGGCGGCAGCCAAGCTCCTGTCGCCGAACGGCTCCGGGTAGGGCTCGAAACCGTTCGTTTCCGACAGATCGTTATACTTCATGGTGCCAACCCGCTCCAGGATGTCCTGGCCGAGGTTTGCCGCGGTTGTCATGTCGCGGCTGAATCGCCCCGACGTAGTGGAGGCCCAGAGCACCAGAAAAACCGACAAAAAACCTATCACCAGCAGGAACATGGCGATCAGCATCTCGATGAGTGTAAATCCGTTCGGGTTCAATCGGCAACTCATTGCAGCACCATAACTCCTCTCCGGCGATTATCGCTTTGTCGGCGGGTACGGCGAGCAGCGCTTCTCCGCCGCAGCCAGGCGATCCATTATTTCTTCTGCGGAAATAGGAGAAGGATCGTTAATCAATGACCGCTCCATGCACTCCTCGTAACTTCTGAATCGCTCTCGGGAAGCAGGCACGGAACCACTTGACTGCTTTTCCGGCTGTTTTGCAGGCCTGGACACGCTGCCGGTCGGCGCCGAACGCCGGCGCCACTGCTTTTTTTCGGCAGGGGGAAGGGTCCCCTTCCGGACAGGATTATCGGTAAAGTAGGCGCTCCCGTCTTGCGACGGCAACCGGTAGACAACCGTAGGCGGAGGCGACGGCTTTTCCTCTTCTTTTTCTTCCTCTTTTTCTTCCTCTTCCTCATCATCGCCGGCATCTGAGGTTGAAGTTCTGCGGACACTCCCCTGGGACGCGGATGGTTTCACAGCCCCTTGACCGGAACGGTTACTCTCATCGCCGGCCACCTTGGGTGCAACCCCGGAATTGGCGGCCCCTTTCTTTGCGGCGTCATCCTGCCCAGGCAGCACGAAACCGTTTTTGTAGAATGCGACCCCGAAATCATTCAGCTCCGGAATCCTCTGACGGTGACAGGAGCCACATTTCATGCCGTATTTACGCGAAAAACCCGCCATGGCATGGGCAGTCCCGAGAAAGGGACCACAGACAAGCATCACCACAATCAAAAGAAGTAACACCACGAAGGGTCTCATTTTTCTCTCACCATCAGCATCAAGCATTTTGTCGGACCGTTCGCCCAGGAAGAACCGCACCGTACGACCCTCATGAGATTTATGCAAGATTTTTTCCACAATTAGCTCCGGAGCAAAGAATTTGTCCATTAACAGCATGCAAGCACGTTCGCGCCTGATGTATGAAAAACGTGCGTTGCGTGATCGGTCAAAGCAGCAGGCGCAGGAAGGCCGATTCACAGAGTAAAAGATTGCACGTTTCCAACCTCAAGACAACCCATTCTTGCCCCTCCCCGACTCCTGTGTTACAACATTCCAAACACTATTCACAGCGAGGTTGTCACCATGCCCATCGCCACCAAAATCGCCGGTCACATATCAAAATCATCGTGGATCAGGAAAATGTTCGAGGAAGGGGAACGCCTGCGCCAAATCCACGGGGCCGAAAACGTATTCGATTTCACCCTCGGCAACCCCGACACGGAGCCACCTGCCGAGTTCCGGCAGGAGTTCGCGCAACTGGCCACCAATCCCATTCCCGGCATGCACGCTTACATGAACAACGCCGGATACCCGGAGACCCGCGCCGCGGTGGCCGAAGTAATCGCCGAAGCCGCCGGTTTCCCCGTGGGCGCCGAGCATGTGGTTATGACCTGCGGGGCGGGGGGGGCACTGAACGTGGTGCTCAAGACCATCCTTAACCCCGGCGAAGAGGTGATAATCCTCACCCCCTATTTCGTGGAGTACAAGTTCTACATCGACAACCACGGCGGGGTGCCGAAGGAGGTCTGGACCAACCGGGAGACTTTCCAGCTGAATATCCCGGCCATCGAGGCGGCCATAAACAAAAAGACCCGGGCCGTCATCATCTGCTCCCCAAACAACCCCACCGGGGTCATCTACCCGGAAGAGAGCCTGAAGGCCCTGGGCGAGATGATGGCGCGGGCGGAGCAGCGCTACGACCGGCAGATATACGTCATCTCCGACGAGCCCTACGCCCGCATCGCCTTCGACGGCAAGCACGTGCCGAACATCTTCCGGTATGTGGAAAGCTCCATCGTTGTCGCCTCCCACAGCAAGGACCTGGCACTCCCCGGCGAGCGGATCGGCTACCTGGCCATCAATCCCAAAGCACGGGGCGTGGGGCTGTTCATGGAGGGGGCGGTATTCAGCAACCGGGTCCTCGGCTTCGTGAACGCCCCGGCCCTCATGCAGCGGCTCGTGGCAAAGCTCCAGCGGGCCTCCGTGGATATCGGCGAATACCAGGCCAAGCGCGACATCCTCTACGACAGCCTCACCGCCATGGGATTCGAGATGGTGCGGCCCGACGGCGCCTTCTACTTTTTTCCCAAGTCACCCCTGGCCGACGACGTGGAGTTCGTCAAAATGGCCCAGAAACACCTGATTCTGCTGGTGCCGGGGGCGGGCTTCGGCGCTCCGGGCTACTTCCGGATCGCCTACTGCGTGGACAGGGGAATGATTGAACGGAGCCTTCCCGCCTGGAGAAAGCTGGCCGTGGAAGCGGGACTAAAGGGGTAGGATTCTGCCGCAGAAAAAGGGCGGTGCCGGACATGGCATCGCCCTTTTCAGCATTCAGGACAACCATCTCATGCCGGGGAAAGCGTGAACGAGAAGGTTGCCCCCTGATTCGGCGCCGCATCGGCCCAGACCTCGCCGCCGTGGCGATGGATTATCCGGCGCACCGTGGCGAGACCGATGCCGGTCCCCTCGAACTCGTCGCTGCCGTGAAGCCGCCGGAAGGCGCTGAAAAGCTTATCAGCATAAGCCATATCGAAACCAGCACCATTATCCCGCACAAAATAAACCGCCTGCCCTTCGCGCATCTCCCTGCCGAACTCGATTATCCCCTCATCAACCTTGCCGGTGAATTTCCAGGCATTGCCCATAAGGTTCTCAAGCACTACCCGCAACAAGCGGGCGTCACCCGTGGCCCTGACCCCATCCTGGATGGTAACCGCCACTTTCCTCCGGGGCTCCGATTTAGAGAACTCCTCCGCAATTTCCCGGGCAATGCCGCTCATATCCACCTGTTCGAACGTCATGTAGTCGCGGGTATATCGCGCAAGCTTGAGCAGGGCGGCCACCAGTTCTTCCATCCTCCCCGTGGCGCGTACGACCCGCTCAAGATATCCCCGGGCCGTCTCGTCGAGGGTCTCGGCGTAGTCCTCCATGAGGATATTGGCAAACCCCTCGATGTGCCGCAATGGGGCACGCAGGTCATGGGAGACCGAATAGCTGAAGGATTCCAGCTCGCGGTTGGCCGCCTCAAGCTGGGCGGTCCGCTCCTTGACCCGTTGCTCAAGTTCGGCATGGAGCCGCCGGTTTTCCTCCTCCGCCCGCTTGAGGGCAGTGATATCCCTGTTGCTGGCACGGCGTCCCCGGCTGCGCCCCTCGCTGTCGTAAACGGTCTGGCAGACATGGGATATCCAGCGGGTCTCCCCCGTTTTGGTGATGATGCGCAACTCCATCGCGTGTCTTTCGTTGGCGGTCTGAGCTTCCTCGTTGTGCCGCGCCATTAATTCCATGTCGTCGGGATGAACTATTAAGCTGTTCAGCTGGGGGTTTGCGTAGAACTCTTCGGGGGCATAGCCGGTTATGTCCAGGCAGGCGGGAGACACGTAGAAGAGGCTGTTGTCGGGAGCCAGCCAGAAATCCCAGTCGGAGGAGTAGTCGGCAACGATCCGGTACCGCTCCTCGCTCTCACGCAACGCCTCCTCGGCACGTTTGCGCGCCGTTATGTCGGTGGCAATGTGGATGACCTTATCGACCTTTCCCCCTTCGTCAAACACAGGGGTGCATGACACAAGATAGACGCCGCCAAAGGCATCCGCTTCCATCTCGACCGTTTTCACGCAATTTGACCGGAGCATCTTTTCCATGGGGCACGAATGCTGAGGCTCGGTGCATCCGGAATTGTGAAAGATCTCATAGCACTTCCGGCCGACGATTTCCTCTTCGCTCACCCCTGAAGCCATCACAACGGCCCTGTTCGCGGCCACAACCACATGGTTGGCATCGAGGATTACCGTAGGATGGGCAATCCCCTGGAAAATGCCCTCCCACCGGCGCTGGGCGCGGGTCAACTCCTGATGCACAAGGCCGCATTCAACCTCCCGCAACTCATAATCCCGAATTCTGGCACGCAACGCCTCAACCTCGCGTTGCAGTTCAATAGTCATATCCGGCTCCCCAACCATTCCGCCTCCATCACGCAAAACCGTTACTGCTGCCGGATTACCGAAGAGCGTCGGCCCTGGCAAGACAAGTTCTGGCTTCCATCCATCTGGGAGGATACACAAATTTCCGACCAAAATGAAGGGCCATGCTTCACGGACATGGCCCTTCGCCACTAAAACCAAACTGCCGGCGCATCTTAGAACTTGTCCATAAACAAGCTTTGCGGTCCCGCATCCCGTATTCACGGCAGTTGTTTACGGACAAGTTCTTACCTTCCGACCAGGGCCTCCTGCATGGCCGCCCCCATTTTCGTGGGACTCGGGGCCACTACGACCCCGCATTCGTTCAGGGTACGGATCTTGTCCTCCGCCTTTCCCTTCCCGCCGGTGATGATGGCGCCGGCATGGCCCATCCGCTTGCCCGGAGGGGCGGTGACGCCGGCGATAAAGGCGGCCACCGGCTTCTTCATGTTCTCCCTGATCCACTCGGCGGCGTCCTCCTCGGCGCTGCCGCCGATCTCGCCGATCATGAAGACTGCGTCGGTGTCCGGGTCTTCATTGAAAAGTCTGAGGACATCGATGAACTGCATGCCGATGATGGGATCTCCCCCTATGCCGACGCAGGTGGACTGGCCTAGCCCCTCCTCGGTGATCTGCTTCACCGCCTCGTAGGTGAGGGTGCCGCTGCGGGAAACGACGCCGATCTTCCCCGGCTTGTGGATATAGCCGGGCATGATTCCCACCTTGCACTCGCCGGGGGTGATGACGCCGGGGCAGTTGGGCCCCACGAGCCGCGTTTTTGTCTGCTGGATCACCCGCTTCACCGGCACCATGTCGCGCACCGGAATCCCCTCGGTAATGCAGACCGCCAGGTCGATCCCCGCGTCGGCCGCCTCCAGGATGGCATCGGCAGCCCCCGGAGGCGGCACGAAGATCATGGAGACATTGGCGCCCGTGTACTTCACCGCCTCCTCCACGGTATTGAAGACCGGAATCCCCTCGATATGAATCCCCCCCTTGCCGGGGGTGACGCCGGCAACTATTTTGGAGCCATAGTCCCGGCACTGCTGGGTGTGGAAGAGGCCGCTGCGCCCCGTGATACCCTGGACGACTATCTTTGAATCCCTGTTGATGAGTATGGACATTTATGATCTCCGATTGTGATTGTAGGGGCAAACCTTGTGTTTGCCCTAAACACGGGCGATCACGAGGATCGCCCCTACGACGCCATTACCCCAGCATCTGGACGATACGGCCAGCACCCTCGCCGAGGGAGTCAGCGGTCTGGACGTTGAGCCCCGACTCCACCAGGAGCTGCTTCCCCTCCTCCACCTTGCTCCCGTCCATCCGGACCACGATGGGGAGCGTACAGTGCACCTCGCTTGCCGCCTCGATGATCCCCTGGGCGATGACGTCGCAACGCATGATGCCGCCGAAAATGTTGACGAAAACCCCCTTCACGTCCCCATCCTCCAGGATGATCCTGAAGGCCTCGGCCACCTTCTCGCGGGTGGCGCCCCCCCCCACGTCGAGAAAATTGGCCGGCTCGCCGCCGCACTCCTTGAGTACGT
Organism: Geobacter benzoatilyticus; assembly: GCF_017338855.1. NCBI lineage: Bacteria > Pseudomonadati > Thermodesulfobacteriota > Desulfuromonadia > Geobacterales > Geobacteraceae > Geobacter > Geobacter benzoatilyticus. Next base: position 1,967,327 of record NZ_CP071382.1, on the reverse strand, counting down.
CCAGGGTCGCCATGGCAAGCCCGGCGCCGTTCACCATGCAGCCGATGTTGCCGGTGAGCTTGATGTAGGAGAGGTCATACTTGCCGGCGTTGATTTCCAGCGTATCCAGTTGCGAGTAGTCCATCATGTCGGGGTATTCCCGGTGCCGGAAGATGGCGTTGTCATCGAAGTTAATCTTGGCATCCATGGCCATGAGCCAGCCGGCCCGGGTCACCACCAGGGGGTTGATCTCCACCAGGGAGCAGTCCTTGTCGAGAAGGACTTTGTACAGATTCAGCATCAGCTCCACGCAATCCTCGCAGAGGCTCCCCGAAAGACCGAGAGCCAGGGCGATCTTGCGGGCCTGGTAGGGGCGCAAGCCCGTGTAGGGATCGATGGTGAGGACGTGGATCTTCTCGGGAGACTTCTGGGCCACCTCCTCGATGTCCACCCCCCCCTCGGCGGAGGCGATGAGGCAGTAGCGGGACGTTGACCGGTCCAGAGTGATGGAGAGATAAAACTCGCTGGCGATCTCCACCGCCTCCTCCACGAGGATGCGGCGGATCTTCAGCCCCTCGGGACCGGTCTGCGGTGTCACGAGGCGTTTGCCGAAGAGCTCCTTGCCGTAATCCTGGGCCTGCTCCGGGTGATGGACCAGCTTCACCCCGCCGGCCTTGCCCCGACCGCCGGCGTAGATCTGGGCCTTGATGACGCAGCGCCCCCCCATCTCCTTGGCGGCCCGCTCCACCTGGTCCGACGTGAGCGCCACCCGCCCCCGGGGAACCGGGATGCCGTAGGAGCTCAGTATTTCCTTTGCCTGGTACTCATGGATGTTCATGCCCCTCCTCCTCACCATTTTTATTATTAGCAGCGCAAATTTGAACAACGGAACGCCACAAACCCGGGCCGCGCAGTGCTCTCACCACATAGAGCGAGAAAAGACCGAGAAAAGAGGTTTACAGCGACCATTCAGCTTTTATAATACTACCAGACTCTTGAACAGGAGGAAGCGATGACCGGCACAAACGTTGAGCAGCTCATCGCCAGGGGAATCCGTGCCGCCAACAGCGGCAAGACGGCCCTTGCCCTCGAATTCTTCGAAGAGGCGGTGAAACTCCGCGACTCCCCCACCACCTGGTCCTATCTGGCATTCTGCCTCGCAAAGGAGCGCCGCGAGTTCGAGCGTGCCGTCCAACTCTGCCAGGCGTCAATCCGGAAAGACCCCCACAGCTCCGTCCACTACCTGAACCTGGGAAGAGTGCATCTGCTTTCGGGACACCGGAGCGAAGCCATCCACATATTCCGCCAGGGACTCCTCTACGAGCACAATCTCCAGATTGAAGCGGAACTGCGCAAAATCGGCATGCGCAAGCCGCCGATCATCAGCTTCCTCCGCCGGGATCACCCCATTAATAAATATCTCGGCATTTTTTTGAAAAAATTAAGACTCCGGTAAATTTAAATAAGAACGGGGGGGAATGTATGTTCAGATACCTGGAAGTGCGGAGCAAAGCCCAATCGGAGTTCATCGACATCACTCACCTGGTGCGGGAGCAGCTCCAGGGCTCCGGCATCACGAGCGGCGTCTGTCACCTCTTCGTGCTACACACCACTGCGGGCATCACCATCAACGAAGGCGCCGACCCCGCCGTCCAGCGGGACATGCTGACCTTTCTCGACCGCATGGTTCCCCGCGACCCCTATTTCGCCCACAAGGAAGGGAATTCCGACGCCCACATCAAATCGACCCTCACCGGCACTTCCCAGACGGTCTTCTTCAACGAGGGAAAGCTCATGCTCGGCACGTGGCAAGCCATTTACCTCTGCGAGTTCGACGGACCGCGCCAGCGCAGGATCGCCCTCAAGATTGTCTCCTGCTGACGCCGCCATGACCGGCACTGCTTCCGAGCGCCGCACCTTCACCTGCGAACCGGGCGTCGACATAAGCTACCGGGTGGCCGGCCACGGCCCGGTGCCGATCGTCTTCATCCACGGCTTCGCAGCGGCCCTCACCACCTGGGACGACATCGCCCCCCTCTTCCCGGCAGAGCGCTTCACCCTCTACCTCCTCGATCTGAAGGGGTTCGGCTTTTCCTCCAAACCCCGCGGCGGCTCCTACTCCGTGGAAGAACAAGCGGCAGTGGCAACCGCTTTCATTAAGGACCAGGGGCTTACGCAGGTCGTACTGGCAGGGCATTCCCTCGGGGGGGCCATCGCCCTTCTCGTCACCCTCCAGGCCAGGGACCGGGGGAATGCCGCCATGGTTTCGCGGCTCATCCTCATAGACTGCTCCGCCTACCCCCAGAAGCTGCCGCGGCTGATGAAATGGCTCACCATCCCGCTGCTCCCCCGCATCGGCATGGCCCTCATACCGGTGCGGCGCATTGTCCGCTACACCCTCGAGAGGGTCTTCCACGACAAGACCGCCATCACCCCGCAGCGGATCGCGCGGTACGAGCAATGCTTCGGTCGGCGGGGCATGGCGCGGGTTCTGATCCGGAGCGCCCTGGCCATCGCCCCGGACAGCTACGGGGCAATAACTTCACGCTACCGGGAAATAAACGTCCCGACCCTGATTGTCTGGGGGAAAGAGGATAGAATCGTGAAAATCAGTCAGGGAAAACGGCTTGCGGACGAAATGCCGGATGCCCGGCTCAAAGTGATCGGCGGGTGCGGCCACAACCCCCATGAGGAGCGGCCCGGAGAAACCTTCGGTGTGATTATGGAATTCCTGGGAAAGGGAGAATAGGGCCGACGAGGGGGAAACGGCTTCTTATCTGGCGTGAAGCTCGTCGATAAAGCTTCGATAGGCCTGCTCACCGGCAATGAACTTGGTGATCATGATCCCCATGCCGCTCTTTTTCATGAGATGAATCATCTGGGGGGGAACCTTCTTGGTCCAGCGGACCATCCCCTCCAGAAAGACCGAATCCTCGCCGGGAAGGGTCAGTTCAATCTGGATGCGCGTTCCCGGCGGGCAAAGGTTTGTGGTCTTTATGAAGAGGCCGTTGGCCGACACATCCTCGGTGTAGGCGAGGCGCGTGGGGGTAACCGTACCGAACCGGAGCGTCAGGCGCTTCCGGTGTCTTGTGATATCGCGTTTTTCAGCCATGGCCCGGTTCCTTTGCCGCAAGTTTAATGAACGGCCGCATACTAGCATACCCTGCACATCGAAATGCAAGGAAAACCAGTGTTACATTAGCCTTTTTCCTATTCGGCACCCGAAACCTCCCCCCTCACGTTCCCCGGAGGCGCACCATGCCACCCCTCTTCCACCCAACCACCGTAAACGGCCCCTTCGACGACCCCGGCGTCTACGTGGACTTCCTCTACGAGCGAAGGGCAATCCTCTTCGACCTGGGGGATACCACCCCCCTCCCCCCGCGCAAGATCCTCCGCATCTCGGACATCTTCGTTTCCCACACCCACGTGGACCACTTCATCGGCTTCGACCGGGTGCTGCGCATCTGCCTGGGGCGGGAGAAGCGGCTCCGCCTCTACGGCCCTCCCGGCTTCACGGACCAAGTGGCCCACCGGCTGGCCGGCTACACCTGGAACCTGGTGGAAAGCTATCCCACCGACTTCACGGTGGAGGCGACGGAACTGACGCCGGGCGGCGGGGCCAGGACGGTGGAGTTCCGCTGCCGCCGCCAGTTCGCGCCGGAGAACGAGCGCTGGGGCCGGATCGCCGGCGGCGTCATCCTCGACGAAGAGAGTTTCCGGGTGCGGGTCGCCTTCCTGGACCACGGCACCCCCTGCCTCGCCTTCGCTCTGGAGGAAAAACAGCATGTGAACATCCGCAAAAACCGCCTGGCGGAGATGGGGCTGCCCACGGGCGAATGGCTCAGGGAGTTGAAAAAGGCAATACTGCGGGGAGCGCGGGACGACCTTCCCTTCAGGGTCTGGTGGCGGGAAGGGGGCACCGTGCGGGAACGGACCTATCCCTTGGGGGAGCTGCGGGAACGCCTGGCGGGCATCGCGCCGGGCCAGCGGGTCGTCTACGTAACCGACGCCGGGCTCACCCCGGAAAACGGGGCGCGGATCAAGGAACTGGCCCGGGAGGCCGATTACCTCTTCATAGAAACGACCTTCCTCCACGCCGAAGAAGAGCGGGCAAGGCAGCGGAGCCACCTGACCGCCCGGCAGGCGGGAGAGCTTGCACGGGAAGCAGGGGCAGCAAGGGTGGTGCCGTTCCATTTTTCGCCCAAATACCGGGGGATGGAGGAGATGCTCCGGAAGGAACTGGAGGAGGCGCTTTTTTAATCTCGAATAACCCTTGACTCACCGATATACCGGTTATAATTATAAGGCAAATATCAGACATACCGGTGACACATTATGCAAACGACCAAGCTCTACGAAATCCTATCCTCCTACAATCGCTATTGGACCACTGGCAACATTGATGCCGGCATCGAGCGGGATATTCTCCCTGACTGCCTCAAGCAGCTTGATTCCAGGGAAATTATTGTCCTCAAAGGTGTTCGCCGGTGCGGCAAGTCAACCCTCATGGCTCAGGTGATTCGGGAACTGCTTGCCCGTAAGGTGCAGCCGACCTCGATCCTGCGGATCAACCTGGAAGAGCCGCTGTTCTCCTCGGAATACTCGGTGGAACTGCTGGAACAGATATATCGCACCTATCGGGAACGGGTGCAACCGGAAGGAAAGTGCTGGCTCTTCATGGATGAAGTGCAGAATGTACCAGGCTGGGAGAGTTGGGTACGGGGTCGCAGCGAAACCGAGGATATCAAGATATTCGTCACCGGATCATCGTCACAGATGCTGTCCCGCGAGATTGGCACCAAGCTGACCGGCAGACATGTGTCGTTTGAGGTCTACCCGCTTTCGTTTCAGGAATTTCTGCGGTTCAGTAATCTGGAAGTCGGAACTGAGCTTGACTATACAGCCCGGAAAGCAGTTGTCAGAAAATCGTTCAGTGATTACCTGAAATACGGCGGGTTTCCGGAAGTGGCCCTGAGGGAATCAACCGATGACAAAGAACTCCTGCTCAAGAACTATTTCGAGGATTTGCTGTACCGGGATATTGTTACCCGCTACGAGATCAGGGATGTGTCCAACCTTCGCAATCTGGCGGTATACCTGCTGACCAACGTCGCCAAACCGACCAGCATCACCAAGTTGAAGAACAACTTCAACATCTCCCAGGACAAGACTGAGAATTACGTATCGGCCATCATGGAAAGCTATCTGCTGTTTCAGTTGCAGATGTTCTCCTATTCCCTCAAGAGCACCATGCGGGCCGGGTTCAAACCGTATGCCATCGACACGGGACTGCGCAACCGGGTCGCCTTCGAGTTTTCCGAGGATATGGGCTGGCTGGTGGAAAACGCGATTTTCTGCCACCTGAAGCGGCATCATGAGGAAATCTACTATCACTCAAACGGCAGCGATACGGACTTTGTGGTCAAGGAGGGGATGAAGATCACCAAGCGGATTCAGGTCTGGTATGAAGATGTCTCCGTGACCAGCATACCGGAGCGGGAACTGGCCTGTTTCCATAAACCGCTGGAAGGGCATGAGGCGGCAGAATCAATACTTGTGACCAACGACTATGAAGATGTAATCGATACCGCCGGCCGCAGGGTTCAGTGCATTCCGGCGGCAAAATATCTGCTGAAAGGGAAATAAACCATGCTCCATATAATCAAGCTACTGCTCATATTCAGCATACTGGCATGCGCCGGTTGCACCGCAATCTGCCGTATAGACGGCCCTTATGAGGGCAAAGTGGTTGATGCGGAAACGAAGCAACCGCTGGAAGGCGTAGTAGTGCTTGGGGTCTGGCACAAAACTCAACCAAATTTTGCAGGTTCAACCTTCAAGATATATGACAGTATAGAGATGCTCACAGGGAAAAATGGTGAGTTTAAAATACCAGGGAAAGGTCTCATGTTACTATCAAACATTGATGAAATTGACTTAGTAATTTTCAAAGCTCAATATAACAAAATAGAAGGACGGTGGTCTGATTTTAAAACTAACATCGGTAGTAAGAACATACATTGGGATGGCGACAAGGCAATTTTTTATTTAAGTAAACTAAATTATAATGATAGAAAAAAAAGAAGTTTGGGCCTACCATTATTTTTAGACACAAAAAAAATGCGCAACTTAATATTTGAAATAAATAAAGATTTAAAAGAATTGGGATATGACCTGTACATTGAGGACTTAAATTAAAATATAATTTTTGCTTTTATATTATTTGTAATATTTTAATCAGAATTGTTTGCATGGGGCAACGAGTAAAATCATAAAGACACCAGCATTATTGACACAATAAGAAACTACAAACAATGGGGAGGCGCTGGTTTCACTTTGGTGAATGAAGATCAAAGTTTACCTGATAAACGGTGTAATTTTGACACTTTACCATAGGTCAGAGCAGCAAGGATTTCACAGGATGCAACCGTAAAGCAAAAATAAAGAGGGGTCATCTTCTGGAAGAGAAATCCACTCTGCACAATATAATAAAACTGCTGCTGACATGCAGCATCCTGGTATGCACCGGTTGCACCGCAATCTGCCGTATAGACGGCCCTTATGAGGGCAGGGTGATTCATGCGGAAACGAAGCAACCGTTGGAAGGCGTAGTGGCACTCGGTGTCTGGACAAAAATGGCGGGTTAAAATAGGGAGCAAAGGGCTTAAAAGACAAAAAAATCAGTTTTGTTGCATTCCCTGAAGGATCTTGTAAAATGCATTTTACAAATACTAAGGGGAAATGCATGGAAAATCTTTTCAGGGAGCAGCAAAGGCTCATTGAGGCGGTAAGCCGGACCAAACGGTATCTCTACGACCGTATTGACTGGAATGAGCGCTGTATCGGCATCCTTGGGGCACGGGGCACCGGCAAGACAACCCTGATGCTCCAGCATGTCAGAGAGCGTTACGCCGCAAGCGACAGAGCCCTCTACATCTCTGTCGACAGCCCGTTCTTTCAGGCCCACGACCTCTTTGAATTCGCTCGCGAGTTTCACCAGATGGGTGGAGAGTTGCTGCTTGTGGACGAGATCCACAAATACCCGGATTGGTCTGTGCATGTAAAGGCCATCTATGATTCGTTTCCTGCGCTGAGGGTTGTTTTTTCGGGTTCCAGTCTCCTGCAGATTACGAATCAGAAAGCCGACCTTTCGCGTCGTGCCGTCATTTTCAACCTGCACGGCCTCTCGCTGCGCGAATACATCAACTTCACCCTCGACAAAGAGTATCCGGCCTATTCCCTGGAAGAAATCCTTTCCAATCACCAGCAGATTGCCGGTACGGTCAGCAAAGACATCAAACCGCTACGCGAGTTCAGAAGTTATCTCCAGGGTGGCTATTACCCGTTTTTCCTCGAAGGGGGATCCTTTTACAAGCTCAAGGTTCGCGAGGTGATCAACCATATCCTGGAGGTGGATCTCCCCTTTGCGAACCGTATAGAACCACGGCAGGTATCCAAGATCAAAAAGCTTCTGTACCTGTTGTCAACGGGCGTACCGTTTGTGCCCAACATTGCCAAGCTGGCTGAAGCGACGGAGATATCCCGCCCCCGTCTTTACGAGTACCTGGAGAAGTTGCAGGATGCGCGGCTGTTGAATCTGGTGAGGTCACAGGGGAGAGGTTATGCCGTCCTGACGAAGCCGGAAAAGATTCTGCTGGAAAACAGCAACCTGATGTACGCCATTACCGATGACGTGAATACCGGGACATTGCGGGAACTGTTCTTTGTCAACCAGTTACGAAATGCCGGCACTATCCACCCGCAGCTGATCGAAAGCACCGTTGAGTTGTCAGGTCAAGGCGACTTTGTCGTTAAAGGGGGGTACACGTTCGAGATCGGCGGCAAGGGAAAGGGTTTCCGGCAGATTGGCGGCATCGCTGATGGTTTCGTGGTGGCGGATGATATTGAGGTGGGCTTCAAGAACAAGCTGCCGTTATGGCTGTTCGGCTTCATGTACTGAAAAGGGCTCTGCCGTGCCTGAACGGTTTTTCCGTTTTCACCTCAATGGTTAACTGCTTTTTTCGGGTTAAGCGACAAACCGGACCCGCGGGATGAGGGAAGGATCAACCTCCCCCATCCGCTCGGGTCCCATTTTTTCCAATGCCCGGTGGAACCGGGCGGCATCGTGAAGCAGCGCTGCCACGTCCACCCCCTGGCAGACCGGCTCCACGCGGGCCAGTAGTTCCCCGGCAGAGCCCAGCAGGAACATGGCGCCCCGGAAGTTGCCCTCCCGCCAGTGGTGGAGCGCCACCGCCACCTGGAGAATCCCCTGGTAGAGGTGGCGTGCGTCCCCCTGCTCCCCGGCCCAGAGATCCTCAAGGGTCTCGTGGGCCTCAAACCAGTCACCGGCGTTGAACCGGTCTATCCCCTGGCAGAGCTCGGCGGGGGGTGGGTCGTTGCAGAGCCGCGGCATGGCGTTCCCGCCTATTTACCGCAGCACTTTTTGTACTTCTGGCCGCTGCCGCAGGTGCAGGGGTCGTTTCGCCCCACCTTGGCGCTGGCGACCGGGGCGGATTTCACCCCCACGCCGTCGGTGAAGTACCAGGCGCCATCCCGTTTTTTGAAATCGGCCAGTTCGTGATGGGTCCGCCGCACGGCGCTGTCGCGGTAACGGGCGATGAACTCCACCTTCCCCTCTTCATCGTCGGGGCCTCCGGCCAGGGTCGAGATGATCTCCAGCCCCTCCCAGCGGGAGCTCTCCGCCCACTCGCGGGTCCCCTTCTCGTCGAAATCCCCCCGGTGCTCCGGGTGGGTAGTATCGCGGATATAATCGACATCCACCTTGGTATAGGCGGAGTAGCGGGAACGCATGAGCTCTTCGGCGGTGAGGGGAGTGCTCTTTCGCGTAATGAACGGCTCGCAGCAGTCGGCGTAGGGGCGGCCGGTGCCGCAGGGACAAAGGTCTGACATGGGATGCTCCTTGAAACGGTGGAATCGGTGGTCCGGTCCGGACCGGGTTATTGATACCGTCCCGCGCCCTTCGTGTCAACCTTAAGCTTTCCCCGCTCCCGGCTTCTAGCGAAACGCCACCAGAAAGAGGGCATCGAGAAAGGGACGCGCCCGCTCCAGCTCCTGCGGGTTAAGAGATGCGACGGCAACAGGACTGATAAAGCGGCGCAGGAACCTTTTTTCGGCAAAGCCGAGGCGGGGATTCCGGCGGCCGAGCCGGGGCACAACCACTACCGGTGCCAGGCGAAGGCATCCCACCGCCTGGCGGAGCGCCGGATTGAGCATGAGCCTCGCATCGGACGCGGGACCGCATCCGCCGATGGGCTGGCGCCCGAGATAGAGGATGAAGTTGGGGGTTTCTTCCCCTCCCCCTTCGAGGCGCCGCAGCCGCGACACCTCCTCCGTCACCGGGGGGAGGGCTCCGTCGTGGGCGAACATGAGGGGGGTGAGCCCCGTATCCCCCACCAGGGCCATGAACTCGTCAATGCGGTAAGTGCGGGTCCGTGGATGGAGGAAGGCATCGGCAATGCCGGCATCGAAGGCGGCCTCGCTTGAAGCATCCACGTACCGGCGGAAACGGGAACCTTCCGGCGCCCGCCGGATGAGCCCCTTGATCGCCGCCACATCCCCTATCTTCAGAAGCCTCAGGGCGGTACGGATCGACTCGGCCCCCCTCCGCGCCCCCCGGCTGTAAACCATGAGCCGCAGGATTCCACCCGGGGCCAGCCGCCGCTCAAGGGCCCGGACTCCTTCCAGGGGGTCCGCCAGATGATGGATGACTCCGAAGGAATCGATGAAACCGTATTCCCCCTGGGCCGCCACAGGGTCCAGAATGTCTCCCCGCTGGAAATCGATGCCGAACCGGCCGTGGAGAAAACAGTGGAGCCGCGCCCGCCGCAGGTTGGCGGCCGAGAGATCCAAGGCCGTTATGGATACGCCGGGGTTGGCAAGTGACGTTGGATACGGGGAAAAGCTCCCGCACCCGGCCAGGAGGATGCGACGGGCATGGCTGCCGGGAAGCGCGCCGTTGAAGCGGGCGTAGAGGGCGTCCAGGTTCAGGGCGTAGGTGTCCCAGGGGGGGATCGACGCGGCAAGGGGGTAGCGGGGGTAGACCCACCGCTCGTAGTGGCGGCGCAGTTCCTCGTTCATGCCGCTCATCCCCTGCGCGCCCGGTATTTTTTCACCAGCTCCACCGGATGGTACGAGAGCTTCGCTGCACGGAGCCCCGGCTCCCCCAGGTCCTGTTCGCGGTTTATGTAGGTGCAGTCGGTGAAGAGGAGCCGGTTGAACTCCCGGTCAACCAACTGGGACACCCCCTCCATAAAGGGATCGCTCTTTTCGAAATGGCAGACTGCGGTGTCGAGGCTCAGCCGCTCCCCAAGGGCGAATGCGGCGACCCGCCCTTCCACCAGTACCACTACCCCTTCAAGGCCAAGGCGGTCCGAGAGCATGAGGGCCTCGGCTGCCGCCTTCGTTTCCAGATCAAGGGATGGGCTGTCAATGCCATCCCGGACCCGGCGCCACTCGTCGAGGAGCGCCAGGCATCCCTCCCGATGGCGCGCACCGTACACTTCTACGTTGAAGGAATGTCTTGCGGAGAAATAATTGATACGGTTTTTCTTCTTGTGAAACCGGTTTCCGGGAAGTTCCGCCATCTCCTGCCGGAGGTGGAGATAGTCGAAGGCGTCCCGGTCCTCCTCCACAATCATCCCCTCGCCGGTCAGATACCGGGCCACAAATGACCCGTCGGCCCCGTAGAGGGTCATCCCGCCGTCAAGGAGCATCAGGAGGGCACCGGCCACATCGCCCCCCAGGGGAGGGAGAAAATACTCTACGCCGCCATATCCCCGGCCAAGCACCACGGGGGAATCTCCCACAAGGGTGAGCCGGTAGGCGTGGGCTTCCCGGAAAAGATAGAGGTTGGCAAAGGTAAGCTCCGAAACCCGCGGCTGAAGATCGACAAATAGAGCATCGAGCCTGGGCTTGTCGCCAAAAGCCAGGGGGCGCGATGCCGGAAAGCGGGGTATGTCGGTCATGGTGTCCATGGGGAGAAAGTATAACAGATGCCGTGGAAAGAACGGCGGACAATTTCCCTCAAGCATAAACGCCCCTCCGGTAAAGGCCGGAGGGGCGTTGTGGGCAAAGGACAACCGTAATGCTACATTACTGGTTGTTCCATGCCGCCATAAAGGCGTCAAAGGCGGTCTTGTTGAAGTTCATTCCTTCCTCTATTTGGGGAACATTGGCGTACTCCACATGTCCCTGCTGGATGCCGCCGTTCATGACAAAAAATATCAGCTCTTCGTTCATGTCAATATCCATGAACTCCCTCTTGTAACCTGCCGGCACCGTGACGGTCAGGATGGGTTGGCCATGGACGAGGCTCAGTTTCCAGACACCCTTAAGGGGAAGGAGAACTGGGGTGTATGAGAACGGAGCCGTGTAGAACTCCACCACTCCGGCATCCTGGGCGGTTTGGGCACCAAACCGGAAGCCGAAATCCTCACCTACCACGACACTGAAGTTACCTCCCGCTGTGTGGGCGGCCATGAAGTCATTCAGGTTCGCAAAGCTCGGGAAGCGTGAACTGTCGTCCATAAAGCTATATACATCCTGGAGCGGCGTGAAGGTCATCTTGTAGAAGATGGACCCTGCCGGATAGACGGCACCGGAATTGCTCACCCCGTCACCGGAGGGAAGCATGATCGGCTTGCCCGCCATATTCATGGCGCTGACGACGATCCTCTCCTTGAGCTGGCTTTGGGTCCGGGTCCAGACGGCACTGCCGTCGGCGGCGAACGAAACGGTTCCTGCTGTGACAGAGTCGCTTTCCTCAACCCAGGCGCCGGAAATCAAAACGAACTCGCTGTCGGTGGAATCGCCCGGACCCCAGACGCCCCCGTTCAGGCGGAAGAACTGCTCGGAAAGTGGGAAACCAGATCCGCTCGCGGCCCCAAGCTTGACGACGCCGTATTCATAGGTCAAACCGTACATATCATCCATTTCATCAAACCAGTAGAAACCGTCGCCGGAAAGAGCATCCTTGAAGGAACTGGAAACGGCAGGGGCCTTTTGCTCCTGTTCGGCGATAACCTCGGCGATAGCGCTCTGGTCGATGACGACCTGGCTGGAGAGGCTCATCATGATATTTTCAATGTTGACGCCTCCGGTAACGGGGTTTACGCCGATCTCTATCGCCTCGGACACCTGCCCCACGATGAGGGGCAAGTTATCGGTAACCTGCGCGAGCGCCACCTTGAGGGCAATATTGGTATCGGCCGAATTGCCGACCACCGCCAGGTTTTCCCTGACAACAGCCGCCACCACCTTGGCTATTTCATGGGCCTTGGCGTAGTTGGCCTGATCCTCGGCGGAGTTGCCGGAAGCCTCCTTCTCGGCAACGTAATCCTTGAAGAGGTCAATCGTGGTGCCGGTCATCCCCATTTGGGACTTGACCGCATCCTCGGCAGCGCTTACGCCAAGGGCCGGATTCTCCTCAAGCTGATTGTGGACGAGGGTGGTTAAAGGACTCACGAACTCAGGCAAGCCCGGAGGGGCCGACATGAGGTATTCGCTGCCGACCTGTGTATTGGTATCTTCATCAACTGCATTGGCAGGAACCCGAACCACGACCGGGTGTGCCGCCACATCTGCGCCTGTTACCCCCTCAAGGGTGTAGAGGCCATGCTCACCCGTGGTAGCCTTGGGCTCACCTTCATCCCAGACCTTATTGTCATTTAAATCCAGAAAAACCTCGGCTCCCACCAGATAGCCGTCGGCAACGACCCCGCTGACGCTGGAACCGGTTACGGAACTCCCACCACCGCCACCGCCGCCGCACCCGGCGGCCACCAGCATAGATCCCGCTACACACCCCATTACAAACAGTTTCAGAACCTTCTTCCCCATCCAGTGTCTCCTTTCGCGCCGAGCCCACCCCCCTTGACAAACATCAAGAGAGGCTCCGTAGGTAATACTCTTCTTATCGTCAGGAGAGACAGGAAGCTTGAGGGAAAACTGTTCATTAAAATAGCCGCTTCCCCAATAAAGGGAGCGGCTATTTTAATGGCAGCTGAATGGATTTTTTCGTCAGAGCAACAACACCAGCACCACACCCCCGGCAATTACCGAGAGGTTGCAGGCGGCGGAAATGCCGTGGAGCTTGGAGAACTCACGGCGCATGGGATGATCCTTGGGGGTGGTTTCGAAGGAGGGAATCTGCTGCTTTATTATGGCGGCCTTCGGTTCGACATGAAAGGCCTGGAAGGCGGTAACGGCCAGCATTACGACGAGAAGGGCGGCTGCCGGAATCCAGTGCTTGCCCCGCACGATGAGGAGCGCCACGAGTGCGACAGCCCCGCAGGCAAGCCCCCAGCGGAAGTAGCCTGGAAAGAGATAGCCGACGATGCGGCCCGCCACGTCGCGGGTTTCGGTTTTGAAGATGGTGGGGGTGAGCACAAAGGTGAAGAGGGCGGCGCCCCCCACCCAAAGGGCGATGGCCAGACGACAGAGTGCGGAAACAAATGACACGGCAATCCTCCTTGATGATTATTGGCTATGGTTTTTCCCGGTCCCCGATGGCAAAGCGATCAATAATCCACCGGGCTATACTCCGCCGGGGAGGTATCGATTCAGGCATGGCGGCGGGGCTGAACCAGCGGGCATCCTCCAGTTCCGTGGTATCGATGCGAATCTCCCCCCCGGCGTACTCGGCCACGAAGCCCGCCATGAGCTGGCTGGGAAAGGGCCAGCACTGGCTCCCCACGTAGCGGATGCCGCTGATCTCCACGCCGGTTTCTTCGCGCACCTCGCGGCGGGCGCATTCCTCCAGGGATTCGCCGAAGTCGAGGAAGCCCGCCACCAGCCCATACCGCCCCGGCGCCCATTCGGGTTTGCGGGTGAGCAGAAACTCGTCGCCACGTTTAACGAGGATGATGGCGCAGGGATGGATATGGGGAAAATGCTCGACGCCGCACGGCGCGCACCGTTTTCCCCAAGTGCCCGGCACCCGCTCCATCGAGGTTCCGCACCGGGAGCAGAAGCGGCTGCTGCGCTCCCAGTGGAGAATCTGCTGGGCCATCCCCCCCAGGGTGAGAGTGGCGTCGTCGAGGCGCTCGACCGTTGCGTTAAAGGGTTCAGCCATGAACGGAAACGGCAGGATATCGCGGCCGGATATGCGGGCAACCCGCAGGGGGCGGCCGTGCCAAAGGCCGATGGGAATGGAGGGGATGTCAGCGGGGAGCCACTGGGGACGATCCCCTTCGGGAAGAGAGAGACACCCTTCGCGATTCTGCACCACAAGGGCGTTTCCCTGGATAACGGCCCATGTGCCAGGACCGCCGTCATCAGCGCTGCCGGGGGGTACAGCCGTGAAGCCGTCGGCAACAGCGGACGCGTTGAAGGGAAGATTTACGGTATCGGGATAAGGCATGGAAAGACCTCCGGTGAACTCGCTCAAGGATACCCGCCTAAACACATTGACGCAACAATCCATAGACGGCACACCTAACGTTTCATTTAATAAGGGAAAAACCTGTTGCCGCAAACACTCCTAAATGTATACTTGACGAAACATTACCATCCGTTCATGCTTTCCGGCACCATTTCAACAGGACAACGGAATCGAACCATGACCGAGGAGACAACCGTCCCGTGGCCCAGTGCCGCCGCTGCTGCTGCAATACTCGGCGGCCTATGGATCACAAGCCATAACAACTTTTTGCTGTTCCACACCCTCGCAGAGATGTTCTCCGTGCTGGTATCGGCGGGAATCTTCGTCATCGCCTGGAACGCCCGCCACTTGCCGGCCAGCCGCTTTTTCCTCTTCATCGGCATCGCCCATCTCTGCGTGGCCGGCTTGGATCTTCTCCACACGCTGGCCTACAAGGGGATGGGGGTCTTTGCCGACAGTGCCGACATCGCGACCCAGCTATGGATCGCGGCCCGCTACCTGCAGAGCATCTCATTTCTTGTGGCCCCAATCTTCATCAGCCGCCGGTTATCGGCCACTGCAACCCTGGCAGTATACATAGTCATCACGGCAGCCCTGATTGCCTCAATCTTCGGCGGTGTTTTCCCTTCCTGCTACAGGGAAGGCACCGGCCTCACCCCCTTCAAGATTGCCAGCGAGTACCTTATTGCCCTCACCTTCGTTGCAGCGTTTGTCGTCTTGAGATTCAAGCGGGAGGCCTTCGGCCAGCGCTTCGTAAACCTTCTTTCGGCAGCCCTTGTGCTTATGGTAATGGCCGAACTGGCATTCACCTTCTACGTTGATGTCTACGACATCAGCAATCTGGCAGGACACTTGTTCAAGGTAATGGCGGTATTCCTGGTCTACAAGGGAACGGTGGAAATCAACCTGAAGCGGCCATACGACCTGCTGTTCCATGAGGTGAAGCGTAGCGAGGAGAAATTCGCCAAGGCTTTCAATACCGCACCAACTATCATGATCATAACAACCTTAACAGATGGGCGTTATATTGAGGTAAACGAGGCCTTCGA
Source organism: Geobacter benzoatilyticus (assembly GCF_017338855.1). NCBI lineage: Bacteria > Pseudomonadati > Thermodesulfobacteriota > Desulfuromonadia > Geobacterales > Geobacteraceae > Geobacter > Geobacter benzoatilyticus. Next base: position 1,951,895 of record NZ_CP071382.1, on the reverse strand, counting down.
GACAACGCTGGGATGGAAGCGCCGGGAAGTGCTAGGCAAGACCTCGCTTGAAATGGGCATCTGGCCTGATCTCAACCAGAGGGATGAAGTAGTGAGGGCCATCGAGTCCGGAGAGCAGGTCATCAACCGTGAAATAACCTTACACGGAAAACGGGGAGAAATCGTTGAAGGTCTCTATTCGGCTGTAGGCATTGAGCTGAACGGCGAGAAATGTCTCCTCAGTCTCGTGCGGGACATGACTGCGCGAAGGCGTGCCGAACGGGAAGTGGAACTCCTCAACTCAGAACTGACGATACGTGCCCGCCAACTGGAGGAAACCAACTGCGAACTTGAAGCGACGGTCGAACAACTGGAATCCGTCAACATGGAACTGGAAACCGCGAACAAAGAGCTTGAGGCCTTCAGTTACACTGTGTCCCACGATCTGCGGAACCCACTCTCAAACATAAACGGGCTTGCACAAGTCATCCAGGAATTGTTCGGAAAGAAACTTGAGCCCCAGTGCCTGGAGTTTATCGGCAAGATTCACCGGGAAACCCTGCGCATGAACCGGCTTATTGATACACTGATCAGGTTCGCCCGCATCTCCCGCTGCGAACTCGTCCCCGAGACGGTGGACTTGAGTGCCCTTGCCATGGAAATAGCGGCAGATTTTCAGCTTGCCGAGCCTCATCGGCAGGCAATTTTCAGCATAGGCAAAGATCTGACCGTTCACGGCGATCCCCGGCTCTTGAGGCTCATGCTCGACAATCTCCTTGGAAACGCTTGGAAATACACCGGTACACGAAACAAAGCCCATATCGAATTCGGAACGATAGAGCAGGGGGGGAGCAACGTGTTTTTCGTGCGCGACAACGGCATCGGCTTTAATATGGCCCATGCCGACCGGCTGTTCCTCCCCTTCGAACGCTTGGAATCCAACAACTCGTTCAGGGGCGAGGGGATCGGCCTCGCAACAGTGTTCCGGATTGTCCAGCGCCATGGCGGGCGTGTATGGGCCGAAGGAGAAGAAGGGAAAGGGGCCACCTTCTACTTCAGCCTGTAACCGTGCATCCTCATTCCGATTCTACCCCGCCAGCTTGAACTGCCCCACGAGCTGCTGGAGCTCTCCGGCGAGGGCATTGAGCCGGCTGGCGGCGGTAGCCGACTCCTTTGCGCCCTGGGCGCTGTCCTCAACCACGGAGGTAATCTGCTGCATGTTGTTAGATATCTCGCTGGTCGTGGCGGTCTGCTCTTCAGCGGCGGTGGCAATCTGGCTCACCTGAACCGCCACGGCATTGACCTGATCGAGGATATCCCTCAGGGCCTCTCCCGAACGGGCAGCCTCGGCCGTACCCGCTTCCACGTCATGAACCCCTTCCTCCATGGAAGCGACAGCTGTACGTGTCTCGTGCTGAATGGCCCGAATCATGACGGCAATCTCTTTGGTGGCTGACGAGGTCCGCTCGGCCAGTGCCCGCACTTCGTCGGCAACAACGGCAAACCCTCTCCCCTGTTCGCCGGCTCTGGCAGCCTCAATGGCCGCGTTGAGGGCCAGCAGGTTCGTCTGGTCGGCGATATCCTCAATGGTGCCGACTATTTCCCCGATCTTGTCCCCCTGCGAACCGAGACTTGCCACGGTTTGTGCCGACTCCTTCACCCGATCGGCTATCCGGTTCATAACCACCACTGTTTGCTCCACCACCAGGGCACCGGCCGTGGCCGAACCGGACGCGTTGTGGGCACCTTCGGCAGCCAGGGCACAGTTTTGCGCAATTTCAGACGAAGTGGCCGCCATCTGCTCGCCCGCGGTGGCAGCAGTTACCGCCTGGGACGCCACTTGCTCCGAGCCGTTGGCCATCTGCTCCGCGGTACCGCGCACCTGTACCGACGCAGCCGCCAGCTGCTCGACAGTCTGGGCGACCACGGCAATAATGCCGTGAAGCTTATCCATGAAGGTATTGAATGAGCGGTTCATCTCGCCGACTTCATCCTGTTCGAGATAATCGAGCCGCCGCGTCAGGTCACCCTCGCCCTAGGAGATGTCGCGCAGCACGTCGTGAAGCCGGTCGAGGGGCCTGAATATCCGAAGAACGATCATCGTGGACACGGTCCCGGCCACCAGGATCAAAAGCACGGCAATGCCGGCAAGTATCCACTGGAGTCTATCGTAGGAGGCAAAGAAATCGCTTTTCTTGACCCCGACGTAAAGGGCCCCGATTACCTCTCCGGCAGGGTTCCTGATCGGGTCATAGGCGGCAAAGTAAGGTACCCCCAGGATCTCGACCTCACCCCTGAACGATTTTCCGTCACGGATAACCGAATCGTATGCCGGCCCCTGGAGTTTTGTCCCCACCGCTCGCGCACCGTCTTCCTTCATGACGTTGGTGGAAACGCGAGTGTCTCCCATGAAGATCGTGGCGCTTCCTCCCATGAGCTCTTTCAGGCGGTCCGGAAGTTCGTAATTGCCGTTGAGGACGTATTCCCCCGCCATAAGGTTGCCGTCAACTACTTCGAAGGTGCTCCCCTTGTGCCGCAGAAGCTCCCAGAACGTCTTGAGCCGGGAGTCCTGGGAGATCATTGCCTGACGACCCAACTCGCGGTTGAACTGCATGAGGCTGGCGGTAGTGACGCTGACAAGGGCCAGCCCCACCACCACAATGTTCACCAGGACAAACTTCGTTCTTATCCTCACTATAATCCCCCTCCAAAAATGACGTCATTCGCATTTCACTTACATGCAACTATATCGGATATTATATTCGTATACTTTAATGTATACGGCGTATACATTTCCCCTGATTTCGTCCGCAGCGGCGGCCCTCTTTAACCCCCTGAAAACACTAAAGCCGGTCGAAAGACCGGCTTTAGTCATAGTGCGGCTATTCTATTGTTTGACAGATTACACAGCCAGCTTGAACTGCCCCACAAGGCTCTGCAAGTCTTCTGCAAGCTTTGCCAGCTGCTCCGCGGCCTGCGCCGACTCCTCCGCCCCCCGTGCCGTGTGCCCGACCACATCGGTAATCTGCCGGATATTCTCGCTGATCTCGCAAGTGGTGGCGGTCTGCTGCTCGCTGGCCGTGGCAATCTGGCTCACCTGCATGGTAACGCCGCCGATCTGCTCGAGAATTGCCTGGAGCGCCTCGCCGGACATGGAGGCATCGGTGGTGCCCTTCTCCACCTCCATCACCCCTTCTTCCATGGATGTTACCGCCCCTTTGGTTTCTCCTTGGATGGCCTTGATCATCTGGGCGATTTCCTTGGTGGCTTTAGTGGTCCGCTCGGCCAGCGCCCGCACTTCATCTGCGACCACGGCGAAGCCGCGGCCCTGCTCGCCGGCCCGGGCCGCTTCGATGGCGGCGTTCAAGGCAAGGAGGTTTGTCTGGTCTGCAATATCCTCGATGGTACCAACGATTTCTCCAATCTGATCGCTCCGCGCTCCGAGGCTACCCACGGCCTGGGACGATGAGCGGACCCGGTCGGCAATCCGGTTCATGACAACGAGGGTCTCCTGAACCACCGACGAGCCTGTTTCCGCCCGTTCGTTGGCATGGCGGGAGCTCTCGGCTGCCATGGTGCAGTTCTGGGCTATTTCCGCCGACGTGGCGGCCATTTCCTCGCTGGCAGTGGCGACAGTGGCGGCTTGCTGGGCAACTTCCTCGGCACCGGTCGACATCTGGATGGCAGTGGCGTGGAGTTGCGTTGCGGCAGCCGTCACCTGGGAAGCATTCTGGGTAACATGTCCGATAATCTCGTTCATTTTCTCCGCCGTTGTGTTCACCTGGCGGGAAAGAATGCCCATTTCATCGCGGGTATCCACTTCAGCTCTGGCCGTAAGGTCTCCGGACGCCACCCGGCTCAAGATGTCGAGCACCGTATTGAGGGGACGGCTGATGGAGGCGGCAATGGCTCCACCTCCGGCAAGCGCCAGGAGAATGGAGACAACCATGACTAGCGCCGACTCCACAATGGCACGGCGATAGGCCGCCATATCCCGCTCATACATCTCTTTGCTTTCCTTGACATTGGCTTCCACAAGGGCAGCTATGATTTTCGCCGGCTTTTCGTAAAGCGGGGCAACGCTCTCCGTCGCAAACGCAGTGGCTTCGGCGCGGGAAGCAGCATCTCCGGCGGCAGCGGCTGAACGGGCCATCTCCGCGAGCTTGGTACCGCCGGCCATATAGGCTTCGTACCCTGCCTTGAATTCAGCAGCTTGAGCCTTTTCAGTTTCGTTAATATCCGACTTCAGAAACTGATCGATAGAATCTTTTAGCGAGGCCGCACTTTTCTTGAACTCGTTTTCCTTCTGCTCAATCTTGCCGGCATCCGTCAACGCCAGCATATAAACCAACGCAAGCCGCATATGGAGAAAATCACTCTTCATTTCAGAGACTTGGGCAACATGTCCGATCCCCGCATTGAGATCTCCCATGTGCTTGGACAAGCCTCGCATGTTGACAAGGCCAAATCCCCCTACCACCACGAGAGAGAAGCAAACGCCGCACACCATTATCAATAACTTTGCCCTGACTTTGAGATTGTTCCAAAAGCTCATACAGGAACCCCTTTCTGCAGTGATATCGTAGAATTAAGAGCCGCGGGACTCTCCTCGAATCCAGCACTCCCCTTTCTTATCGGACAAGAATTCAGGCACTTGAGCGATAAATGGGAAAAAATTGCAAAACACCTGTTCTACCAAGTATAACAGGCATCCCAACGAATAAGCCCTGACCACTGGAGCAATTGAAATCATCCATTGTATTTTCAGCGCATTTTTTATAGGATTTCTTACTTTACAGGCAATTGACCCAGAGGAATCAAACATGATCACACGACTCCCCGCCGAATGGGAAGAACAGGACGGCGTCCTCCTTGCCTGGCCCCACGCGGAAAGCGACTGGCTCCCCTGGCTTCCCATGGTTGAACTTGTTTTTGCCCAGATCGTCAAAGCAATCGCCCGTTTCGAAACCGTGCTCGTTGTCGCTGCCGAAGGGGAACGGACCTCCGCCATCCTCTCCGCAGCAGGAGCATCGATGGAGCGGGTGCGAATTGTGGAAATTCCCACAAACGACACCTGGGCAAGGGATTTCGGTCCGCTCACCGTGGAGCGTAATGGCAAGCCCGTGCTTCTTGACTTCGGATTCAACGGCTGGGGATTGAAGTTTGCCGCAGACCGCGACAACCTCATCACCGGCCGTCTTCACCGGGCCGGCGCTTTCGGAAATACCGCGCTGGAAACCGCAGGCCTCATCCTGGAAGGCGGAAGTATCGAGAGCGACGGGAAAGGGACGATCCTCACCACCGCCGAGTGCCTCCTGAACCCCAACCGCAACCCCCACCTGTCGCGGGAGCAGATCGAAACCGCCTTGAAGGAGCGGTTCGGCGCAGATCGTATCCTCTGGCTGGAGAACGGCTGGCTGGCCGGCGACGACACCGACTCCCACATCGATACCCTGGCACGGCTCGCCCCCGACGACACTATTGTGTACGTCCGGTGCGATGACGCCACCGACGGGCACTATCCGGCCCTTTTCCTCATGGAGAAAGAGTTGAAAGCGATGCGAACCCGGGAAGGAAACCCCTATCGCCTGATTCCGCTCCCCTGGCCGCGCCCCTGCCATGATGAGGATGGCGAGCGGCTTCCGGCCACCTATGCCAACTACCTGGTCATAAACGGCGCCGTCCTGGTTCCCACATACGGCGATCCCAGCGACGATGCAGCCCTGGCGGCCATCGGCCAGGCATTTCACGGCAGGGAAGTCATCGGCATCGACTGCCGCCCCCTCATCCTGCAACACGGCTCGCTTCACTGCGTGACCATGCAACTGCCGAAGGGGACCCTTGCACCGGAACCAAGAAAAGCCACCCGAGAGGTATGAAAATGTCAAAGCTTACCGTCGGCCTCGTGCAGCAGAGCTGCACCAGCGATAAAGACCTGAATCTGGCCAAGAGCATCGAGAACATCCGCAAGGCGAGCGCTCTGGGAGCGAAGCTCGTGGTGCTCCAGGAGCTCCACTGCGGCCCCTACTTCTGCCAGAGCGAGGAGACAGGCCACTTCGACCTGGCCGAAGAGATCCCCGGACCCACCACCGAGCTCTTGGGGGGCGTCGCCAGGGAGTTCGGCGTGGTGCTTGTCTCTTCCCTCTTCGAGAAACGGGCGCCGGGAATTTACCACAACACCGCCGTGGTCTTCGAGAAAGACGGCTCCATCGCCGGGAAATACCGCAAGATGCACATCCCCGACGATCCCGGCTACTACGAGAAGTTCTATTTCACCCCCGGCGATCTGGGCTTTGAGCCCATCCGCACCTCGGTGGGAAAGCTCGGCGTCCTCGTATGCTGGGACCAGTGGTATCCCGAAGCGGCCCGCCTCATGGCCCTTGCCGGGGCCGACCTCCTCATCTACCCCACCGCCATCGGTTGGGACCCCAGGGACGAGGACGAGGAGAAGGTCCGCCAGAAGGAAGCCTGGATCACCATCCAGCGGGGGCACGCCGTGGCCAACGGCATCCCGGTGGTAAGTGTGAACCGGGTGGGCCACGAGGCTGATCCTTCCGGCGTGCTGCCGGGAAGCCTTTTCTGGGGTTCCAGCTTTGTGGCCGGCCCACAGGGAGAGATTCTCACCCAGGCCTCCAACGACCGGGAGGAACTCATTTCTGTCGAGATTGATCTTGCCCGCAGCGAGGCGGTTCGCCGCATCTGGCCGTTCCTGCGGGACCGGCGGATCGACGCCTACCAGGATCTGCTGAAACGGTACCGGGACTGACCGCCGCTGAGAGGAGAGGGGCAAAAGCACAGCATGACCGCTTGCAATCGGGTCAGCACCGGGTAGACTGTCAGACAGATTTTTTTGACCGTCGAAAGGAGAGACCCATGAAACAGATTATCGCAGCAGCAGCCCTCACCCTGTTTTGCGCCGCCGGCGCCCTGGCCCACGACAAGGTGGTTGTTCTGGAGGCAAAGAACGGTAACGTAACCTTCGAGCACGCCAAGCACCAAGGCGTAAAGGGCGACTGCAAAGCCTGCCACGATTCCGAGGCCGGCGGCAAAATCGAAGGGATGGGGAAGGACTGGGCCCACAAGACCTGCATCGGCTGTCACAAGGAAATGGCGAAAGGGCCGCAAAAGTGTGGCGAATGCCACAAGAAATAAGCTGACGTAAGTGAACCGAGAGAAAAAGGGGGAGGCATCGCTGCCTCCCCCTTTTTTATTTATTGCCGTATCGCCGGTCGAACGCCCTCGCGCCCAGCCGTTTCCGGAGCGCCCTTTCGTAAAGCACCTCGTATTTGGCCGCCGCATCCTCCCACGTGAAGCGCTTGGACATGGCGTTGGCAATGAGCTTTTCCATGGCACCTTTGCGGTGGTACCAGGTGTGAACCGCCCAGCCGACAGTGTCGAAGAGGGCGCCGGCGTCATGGCTCCAGAACTTGAAACCGGTGCCGGCAAGGGTCTTCTCGTCGAAGTTCTCCACGCTGTCGTCGAGCCCGCCCGTGGCCCGGACGATGGGAAGGGTGCCGTAGCGCAGCGAGTACATCTGGTTGAGTCCGCACGGCTCGAAGGCACTCGGCATGAGGAAGAAGTCGGCACCGGCCTCGATCTGATGGGAGAGGGAATTGTTGTACCCCACATAAATGTTGAATTTCTCCGGATAGGCGTTCCTGATGTCGCCGAAGTAGAAGTGGGTCCAGGGCTCCCCGGCCCCGAGCATGACGAACTGGACATCGAGGGCAAGAATGCGGTGGATCGCCTCGGCCAGGATATCGACCCCCTTCTGCTTCACGAGCCGCGACACCATGCCGAAGAGGGGTACGTCATCACGCTCGGGGTGGCCGAAGGTCCGCTGTAGATCCCGCTTGCAAAGCTTCTTCCCCGACAGTTCGGCGGCTGAATAGCGGGCGGCGATGTGGGGATCCACCTCCGGGTTCCAGTCGTCATAGTCGACGCCGTTCAGGATACCGTAAAGGTCGGCGGCCCGCTCCCGCACCACCCCGTCGAGCCCCCAGCCGTAGGCAGGGGTCTGCATCTCCCGGGCATACCCCTCGCTCACGGTATTGAGGACCGTGGCATGGTAAATCCCCCCCTTGAGGAGGTTCACCTCTCCGTCTTTCTCCAACCCCAGGAAGGTGAAGTGCTCCCAGCCGATGCCGAGCACATCCATGAGCCCCTCGTAGAAGTTCCCCTGGTGCTGCATGTTGTGGACGGAGAGGACGGTGGCCTTACCACCGACGTAAGGGTCCGAGGCATAGGTGGTATTCACAAGGACCGGGATGGCCGCCGTGTGCCAGTCGTGGGCATGGATGAGATCGGGTTCGAAACCTATCATCTTGGGGAGCTCCAGGGCTGCCTTGGAGAGGAAGACGAACCGGTTGTCGTTGTCCAGGTACCCCTCGTTGTTCACCTCGTAGAGGCCGTCGCGACCGTAGTACCCTTCGTGCTCCAGGAAATAGACCGGCACGTCGCTTCCCGGTATCCGCCCTTCCCAGACGGAGCAGTACTGGTTGCCGATGACCCCCATGGGAACCACGAGGACGCCTGGAAGCTCCTTCAGTCCGCAGCGGTCGCGGTCAATCCTCTTATAGCGGGGCATCACCACCCGCACATCGTGTCCCATGCGGGCCAGGTGCTTGGGAAGCACCCCCACCACGTCGGCGAGGCCCCCCTCCTTGGCAAAGGGAACGCATTCGGAAGCAGCCATGAGAATCTTCAGTTTTTTCATCGACAGGGACTCCCTCGTATATTGGCACCTGAATCCGCTGGATTGTACCCTGAACCGTTCCCGCCAGCCAAGACAAAACAAGGCGCCGGATCATTCTGCCATTGGTGCGGCAAGCGTTCTGTGGTATCAATCAGAAGATAATCGAACAAGGAGAATCGATCATGACCGACATCCCCAAATCATCGGGCGAACGCTTCATCGAACGCATAATGGGAGAGCTTGACCCCTCATCGGAGCGCTTTCAGGTGCTGGAGACCGCCAAGCGCTTCAAATCCTCGTGGGTGGAACTGGGCGACAAGCTTCTGGCGGTAAATTCCGGCAACCTTTACCGGGAATGGGGGTACGGAAGCTTCGAGGACTACTGCACGAAAGAAATCCGGATAAAGAAGGAGACTGCCCAGAAGCTGACCCTCGCCTACCGCTTCATGGAGAAGAACGAGCCGGAACTCATGGCCCGCCGCGAAGAGCCCCGCCCCTTCCCCGACTACCGCTCCATTGACCTCCTGCGCCAGGCCCGCGAAGAGAAGGGGTTTTCCGACGAAGAGTACGCCGACCTGCGCAAGAGCGTTGTGGAACAGGAGCGAAGCCATCCCACCGTCCTGAAGCAGTTCAAGGAGGTGGCTAAGACCCGGGAAGAGCCCGTGAGCGACCCGTCGGTTCCCCTGAAAGCGGCCCTCGGCGCGGCCCGGCGCCTCGACACCGCCCTGCGTGGAATGGAGGAACTTCCCGGCGACTACCGGGAGATGGTGGAGCGGCTCATTGCCACCCTGGAGGGGGAACTGGATGGGATGCAGGTGGTGGTGGAGCACCGGTAGCAGAACAGTGCACAAGCGCAAAGAGGCGACGGGAAATCCCGCCGCCTCTTTTTTGTTTTCTTCAGGTTATTCCCGGTCCCCGATTACCGGTCCCAGGTCCCTGATTTTTAGTGTTTTTGCTCTACCGCACTCTTGGCGGGGCCGTTCATCCGGATGGCCGCGGAGAATTCCATCCAGAAAATCAGGTAGATGGAAATCATGAGGGAAAGGCCGATGTTCTGGCTATCCACGCCGAGGGCCTTGGCCAGGATCGGAGAAGCGAAGCCGGCGCCGAGGGTACCGGTGAACCGCTCCAGGAAGTAGAAGGCTACAAGGGTCAGGGCAGTGCCGACGAACATGATGGCGAGGCCACGGCCGCGCTTGATCCAGTACTTGGGAGAGAAGCCGAACATCCGCATGAAGATCACAACCCAGATAATCCAGACCGAGTAGTCTACCGCCGCATCGGGGAGGGCAAGCTTGCTCTTCACCAGGAAGAGCTCAAGCACGGTCACTGCGCCCAGGAGGATGAACATCCAGGAGAACTTCTCATTGGCCTGGGTCTGCCACTGGCGGCTGTCTGGGGCCGTTGTCTCCTGTGCGGAGTGGGCATGGGTTCCCAGGGCGGAGAAGAGGATGGCAAACCAGATGCCGGCGTTGTGGAACAGAAGTGATGCGTGGTTGCCTGCCACGTTGGCGATACGCGACATGGGGTCAGTGGCGAAGTCGGCGGTGATACGCATCAGGAAGAGGTTAACGATGATGGAGCAGCAGGTGATGACGGCAAGGGTGAATATCTTGCGCGGCAACAGATACGGATCGACCCGGTCGGGGAAGCCCAATATGAAGGCGAACCAGATCAGGTACATGATAAGGGGGATGCCGTAGCAGATCCCGTAAACCGAGTTGCCGGCAAAATCGCCCGCCTGGGCGTAAATCTCATAGTTGTTGGCGGGGTCGGCATCGGTGTTTGCGGCCTTGACCACATCCTTGGCCACCTTCTGAACATGGGGGAGCAGCCCCATGGCGTACCAGCCGTGGTCTCCCTGGGTGGTATCGACGACCCAGTACTGGTCGCCCATCATCTCATCCAGTCCCTGGAACATCCTCATGCTGAATGCGGCACAGATGGCCACCACCACGAAGAGCAGGATTGCGTTCTTGATTGACATCGGCATGGCTATTCTCCTAGTCCTTATGGGTTGTCCAGAACATGGACACCGCGTTCGCAGCAAACAGGCCATAGAGCCACATGGTGTTCCAGGCCGGCCCGCTCCAGTGGCTTCCGTGTCCGCCGCCCACAACGCCCGAGGCGACGATGATCCCGATCATGGCAGTGCCGGCCACCATGGCGACTGCACGGAGGATGGCGCTGTTGCGCCAGGTGTGCCGCTCCAGTTGCTCGATTCTAGCCAGCAGTTCAAGCTCTCTTTCGCTCATCTCTCTTCTCCTTTACCAAAGAAATAACCGTTAAGGCCGCCACGATCGTCAAGGCATACAGGATATACGGTCCGTCGAGATGCAAACTCAGGTTGTACAGCATGACATCCTCCTTTTATTGTTCAACACTTTACCGGTGTAAGTATCTCGTGGGGAAACCGTTCCGACAGTTCCAGGTACTTCATGCACTCGCGATACCGGCAGCTGCAGAACTTGATAATCATGTTGACATCATGGGGCGAAATGTAGCCGCACCCCACATCACAGATGTCATCACTTTTGCCGTAGAAGGGGCAGACAATTCCGTCCTTCATGGGAACCTCTATCACTAAACCGTTTCGGTTTTGCCGACGCGCATGGGAGAGATGCCGGTTCATCTGGTCGTCACCATCCCCGGCTCCGACCCATGCATTCAAAGGAGTAACTGACTTTGGTAAGAGCAACCTGTATACCAAATCGGTAAAAATCTTTTCAGAAATAATTTACGCCCGTCATTTCAACTAGTTACAACAAAAAAGACACCGCAAGAGCCAAGACGGGGGAGAGTTCGGCCAAACATTGTTTTTGCAGACATGCGAGGAGAGATTGCCCCCCTTCGCAAGAACGGGGAGCGCATAGAGAGGCTAACAGGCTGGATTTTCAATCATATCGGCGTTTAACAGGAGGAATACCGGCCCCCTCGCAGGGGTGCGAGGGGTGTATTAGAAGCTTTTGCAAAAATGCGAAGAAGAGGATCTCAGGAATACTCCTCCCGGCGCAGGTTGTATTTTTTCATCTTGCGGTAAATGGTGGCCATGTTCATCCCCGCCTCGCGGGCGGCGGCCTCCACATTGCCGTGGTTTTTCCGCAGGAGCCCCTTGAGGTAGTCCATCTCGAAACGGGAGAGGGCCAGGGCGTAATCCCCCTCCTCCCCATCCGCCTCGGCTGCTTGCTCCTCAAGGGGTTCGGGAAGCTCGATGAACTGGGAAAGGACCGGCAGGGTGATGTAGTTGCCGTTCTCCATGGCGGTGCAGGCCTCTATCACGTTCCTGAGCTGGCGGATATTGCCGGGCCAGGCAAAGCCGGCGGCCGCCTCCAGGGCATCGGGAGCCAGTCCCTTTATGGAAGTTGAAAACTTCTTGTTCTGCTGGGCGATGAAGTGGGCCGCCAGAAGCGGAATATCCCCCTGACGCTCCCGTAGGGGCGGGAGATGCAGATTCACGACATTGAGCCGATAGTAAAGATCCTCCCGGAAAGCGCCGCTCTTGACCCCTTCCTTGAGATCGGCGTTGGTGGCCGATATGACCCGCACATTGACCTTGGTAGGGGTTGTGTCGCCAATGCGAAGGAACTCCTGCTCCTGCAGGAAGCGCAGTAGCGTCTTCTGAACGTTCATGGGGAGGTTGCCCACTTCGTCCAGGAACAGGGTCCCGCCGTCGGCCGCCTCAAGAAGACCCTGGCGGTTTTCCCTGGCTCCGGTGAAGGCTCCCTTCCGGTAGCCGAAGAGCTCGCTTTCAAGAAGCGTTTCCGGCAACGCCCCGCAGTTGATGGCCACGAACTTCTTCTCCTTGCGGGCCGAGTTGTAGTGGATTGCCTGGGCGATGAGCTCTTTGCCGGTACCCGACTCGCCGGTTATGAGCACGGAGGTGTCGCGGATGGCTATTTTCTGAACCTTTTCCAGGACTCCCTTCAGCCCGTCGGAAGCGCCGATGATATTATCGAAGCGGAACTTCCCCACCAGCTCCTCCCGCAGCTCCCGGTTTTCCTCCAGCAGCTCGGTGTGCTTGAGGGCGTTTTTCACCCGGTAGAGGAGCTCCTCCGGCTCGAAGGGCTTGGTCAGCATATCGTAGGCCCCCCGTCGAAGGGCCTGTATCGACATCTCAACAGTCGCGTAGGCGGTGACCATGATTACCGGGATTGCCGGATCCGCGGCCTTTATGCGCTGGAGCACCTCAAGCCCGTCCATGCCAGGCATCTTGATGTCGGTGACTACCAGATCCCACTCGCCCGGCCTGAACTCCTCCACAGCTTCAAAGGAACGGACGTACCCCTTCACGGCGTAGCCGCTGTCGGAGAGCACCGCCTCCATCATCCGGCAGAGCCCTTCCTCGTTATCCACAATCATGATGCGCTTATTCTCTGGCACGGCAAATCCCCTGTAAAAAGAAGTCAATCAAGCGGCCATTACAACATGTCATCGCGCTCCACGGGCAGCTTCACGATAACATCGGTCCCCTTCCCCACCTCGCTCAGGATGCTGATCTTGCCGTGGTGCATCTCGATTATCTGCCGGGTGATGGCAAGTCCGAGCCCGGTCCCCTTGGTTTTGGTGGTAAAGAAAGGTTCGAAAATCTTCTCCAGGTCTTCGGAAGGGATGCCCGCGCCGTTGTCGCTGAAGACGAGCGTCACGTACCCTTCCGCATCCAGGAAGGACTTCACCGTCAGGGTGCCTTCCCCCAACATGGCAGCGCCCGCGTTCAGTATCAGGTTGATGGCCACCTGGCGAATCTGGTCGCCGTCCACCATGATGCGAGGCAGGTCGGGGGAGAATTCCTTGACGACCGTCACTTGATGCATATCCGTGTGGTTGGCGGCGAAGTCCACTATCTGCCCCAGGAGATCGTTCACATCGGTCCACTCCAGGGCCGGCTTGGGCGTGCGGGCATAGGAAAGGAGATCCTGGACTATCTTCTTGCACCGCTTGCTCTCGCGCTTGATCTCGTGGATGTATTTGTAGTTGGGGTCTTCCTCATTGGTTTTCCCCTCGATATATGAAGCATAGCCGAGGATGACGCCAAGGGGATTGTTGATCTCGTGGGCCACGCCCGAGGAAAGCACGCCGAGGGACGCCATTTTCCCCTGCTGGGCAAGGCTCGCCTCCATCTCCTTGTTCTGGCGGATCATGGCGGTCATCCGGTTGAACGCCGCAGCCAGCTCTCCCAGCTCATCCCCGGTATCCACCTCCATCTTCTCGTCGAGACGCCCCTTTTTGACCTGGCGGATTACCTCTATCATGTGCTTGATGGGATCGGTAAGGACTTTGGACGCCAGAAATACCAAGCCGGTGGCCACGAGAATCGTGACGATGGTAAACAGAGTAACGGAAGCCGCAATCCTCCCACGGATCTTGTTGGCCTCGCCGTAAAATTCGTCCTCATAGGAACCGACGGCAACAATCCATCCCCAGGGTTTGAAGTAGTCATAGCGGACGATCTTCATGCGCGGGGTCTTCTCTCCCTCGTTGAGCCAGGGATAACGGATCCAGCCGCGTTTTTTCTCCGCCATTTCCTTGATGAACTTGTGACCGTTGAAGTCCACGGCGCCGAGAAAATTCTTCCCCTCGCCATCGGGATGAACGGTGAAAGTCCCCTTCTCGTCCATGCAGAAGATATAGCCGGTCTCACCCACCTTCTTGCTCTTGATCTTGTCCTTCAACTCTTCGAAGGAACGCCGCTCGAAGGCCAGGTCCTCATAGGTTTCCTCCAGATAGCCGCCGGAGGCGATAATCCAGTCCCACTCCCGGAAGTAGCGGTAGGCAACCACCTTGTTGCGGGGGTGTTTGTCGCCGAGGATCTCGTTGCGCCACGGGTAGACTATATAGAGGGTTTCGCCTGGTTTGGACTTGAGGGCGGTTTCGCACATGACCTGAATGAAGGGGCGGCCGTTCTCATCCTTCTCGTGGTAGACATTCTCCCCCTCCCGGGCGATATGCACCTCCAGCTTCCCCTTGGTGCTCATGGCGTAGATGTAGCCGGTCGCCCCCACGTTGACCCGCTTGAGGGCCTTGCGCGCCTCTTCCTTGGCGGTGCGGAGATCGATTTTGCCGCTCTTGTACTGGCGGTGCTGGGCCTCCACCAGGTTGTAGGCGAGGGTGGTAAGGGTCGCCAGCTCCAGGTTGGTGGTCCTCTGCTTGTCCTGCTTGTACACCTGGAACTGCTGATAGTGGGAGTTCAGAAGATCGATGGTGAAGCCGGCCATGTGAGCAAGGTCGTCCTTGCTGGTCTGGGTAATCCCCAGATAGGCCTGTTTGGTGGAAATGTAGCTGATTACACCGCCGACAACGATTATGGGGAGGGTAACGAGAGGGAGTACGAGCACCAGCATCTTCCAGCGCATCTTCAGATTGTTCATGAAGGCGAAGAGGTAGCGGCGCACGAGAATCCCCTGTCTTGAAAAGTCTGTAAAGTCAGGGAGTATAGTATGTATACGTCATAAAAAAATCCAGTACTATTTGCAAATTTGCAAAAAACTTCGAACAGGGGGAAATAGCGGCAGGATCAGGGTGCTTCCAGATATTTACCGAGCGCCTCCGGCAACTGGGGACGGGCAAAATAGAACCCCTGCACCTCGTCGCACCCGCGCTCCCGGAGCAGTTCCAGCTCATCCTCATGCTCGACCCCCTCGGCCAGCACCCGCAATCCCAGGCTGTGGGCCATGGCAATGATTGCCTCGACGATGGCGCGGTCGTCAAGGTCTTTGACGATGTCGCGGACAAAGGAGCGGTCAATCTTGAGTCGGTCGATGGGGAAGTGCTTGAGATAACTGAGAGACGAGTACCCGGTGCCGAAATCGTCTATGGCCAGGTGAATCCCCCGGACTTTCAGATCGATGAGGGTCATGATGGTTTCCTGTTCCCCGGCCATGAGCGCGCTTTCCGTCAATTCCAACTCCAGAAGCTCGGGATTGAGCCCCGTCTCATGGAGGACCCGGTCCACCATCTCGATGAACCCCGGCTGGTTGAACTGATGCCCCGAAACGTTGACCGCCACCCTCACCGGGGGAAGGCCGGGCTGCTGCCATTGCCGGCATTGCCGGCAGGCCGCCAGCAAGACCCACTCGCCAAGCCGGCGAATGACACCCATCTCCTCGGCAACCGGGATGAAACAATCGGGAGGAATGAGTCCGTCTTCGGGATGCTGCCAGCGCAGGAGCGCCTCGAAACTGAAAACCCTGCCGGTGCGGAGGTCTATCTGCGGCTGATACTCCAAGAAAAACTCCTCGTCGGCAAGGGCCCGGTGAAGGTTCCCTTCCAGTCGCCGCCGCTCGTGCGCCTCCTGGTTCAGTTCCGCAGAGAAAAATCTGAACGCATTCCGCCCCTGCTCCTTGGCCGCATAGAGGGCCATGTCGGCATGTTTGAGGAGGGTTTCACCGTCGTAGTCATCGTGATGGGAGAGGGCGATCCCCACGCTGGTGGAGATGAACATCTCCTTGCCGTCGATCTCGAAGGGGGATGCGAACAACTCTAGCACCGTATGGGCAATGGTACCCGCGGTTCGTTTATCGCTGAGTCCGCTGATCAGGAATACGAATTCGTCGCCGCCGAGACGGGCCAGGAAGTGCGAAGGCTTGAGATTTTTCCTGAGACGCTCGGCAACGGCCATCAGAAGCTGGTCGCCGTAAGCGTGGCCCAATGTATCGTTGACATCCTTGAAACGGTCGAGGTCCAGAAACATGATGGCGATCGCGCCGCCGTCCTGTCGGCTTTCCAGCAGCGCCTGGGAGAGACGCTCATGGAAGAGACTGCGGTTGGGGAGCCGGGTGAGAGCGTCATAGAAGGCAAGCTGGATGATTTCCTCTTCGGTCCGCTTGCGCTCTCTGATGTCATGGGCTATGCAGACCGTCCCCTGGATATCCCCGGCAAAGTTTCTCATGAGTGCGCCCGAAACCGACACCGGGATGCAGTTTCCATCCTTGGCCCTGTAGATGAGGTCCCGGTCCGGCACATGCCCCCGCTCTGCCATGTCGCGCAGAAGCTCTCGTTCCTCTGCGCCTCTGGCGACTATTAGCCCGAAAGGTTTACCGGCGAGCTCATCCGCATCGTATCCCAGGAGATGACAGAGAGCCGGGTTTACCGTGACGATTTTCCAGTCGGTGGAGAGCACGACAAGGGCATCGGCCATGGAATTAACGACATTGTCGAGGAAGTTCTTCGCCACGGCAGTCTCATCCTTGGTGAGTTGCAGGTCCCTCGTCATACGGTTGAAAGCCGCGGCAAGGGAACCGATCTCATTGTTGGCCGTGACGTTTATCCTGGTATCCAGATCCCCCGCTCCCACTTGCGTGACCCCCTCTTGAAGAAGCGCAATGGGACGGGATATGGACGCGGCGAAGATCGTACCGCCGCCGATGGCGAGAATGAAAGCAACCAGCGAAGCTGCAATTATGGTGAGTTGTGCGGTCCCGATGGCGCGGCGCACCTCGTCCTTGGCCTCCATGAGTTCTTCATTCTCATGGGCAAAGGCCTGGCTGACCGCAGCCAGGAAGGCGCGCTCTTCGATCTCGAATTGTTTCCGGACTCCGCGGAGCTCCCCATCCGGCGCTCCCGCCAGAACCATCCGCAACTGCACCCGGCTGGTCTTGAGAAGCATCGCGCCCGTACGCTCCACATCGGCCATGATGCTGCGCTCATCGGGATGAAAACCGCTGCTCAGCGCCTTCAGCCGCGCCAGGGCATCTTCGAGGGTCTCGATTCCCGCCGAGACCATGACGACCTCGTCGCCCCGCTGTTCGGCATTTCCCTGCTGTTTCATATTGAGGGAATATTCGGCTGAGGAAGAAACGATCCGAAGCCCGGCAAAACGGAGATCCTCAAGGGTCTTCAGAATGGGCAGCACTTCATCCGCCGCCAAGTCGAACTCACCGCTGATCTTGGTAATGGCACGGCCGCCGAAGTATCCCACCAGGGCGGTCAACAAGGCAAAAATGAAACAGCCGGCCATGAGCGTGGTCCGTATCCGCATCCAGTTCGACTTTCCTTTCCCGGCGGCGGGTCACCCCTTCAAACTGCAAGCGGGGAATTGCCCCCGGTTGCTGCTGCACACCCGAGATTTACACTCTTCCGTTTCTATCGGCAGAAAAGCCGCATCACTCCAGCGGCACGGCTAGATCGGGCTGCCAACCCGGCCGCTTACGCAAAAAACTTCGAGCTCGGCCCGCTGGCCATCACTCATTTCCACAAACTCGACCCCGGCACCGGGCACCCCCGGCACATCGTTCCACTCCTTGCGCCATCGGACATCAACCCCGATCGGTGCAGGGTCCGACAGGTTCGGCATCTTCACCCAGAGCCGGCGTCCCCTTGTCCACTCCCCGGTTCCGATAATGAAGCACCCGTTTGCCGTAAGATTCAGGGTTGCTGTTTTTATTGCAGCCCCTTCGGGAAAAGACGGGTCGGGAGAAACCAGAATGTTCAGCTGAAGAGCTGCCCGCTCGCTCTGTCGGGTCGGCCGGGGGAGGAAACCGGCACACTGCTCGCGTACAAAGGTCTCAACCCCGGCGTCCGGCCCGGGAACGGAATCGTAAAAGAGCGCACGAACCGTGGAATTGCGGTGGTCCCACTTGACGCGAAGCGTGGGGAATATGTGAATCAGATCGTACAGAGCCGCCTTATCGTCCTTGGTGGCCCGCACCAGAGAAGGGACGTCCAGGAAAATGCCGCTGCACGCCTCGCGCTCCATCGTGGCAAAGAGCTCCTTTATGGACGACACCACGATGAGTTGGTCCACGGCCCCACGGATAGCTGCAATGTATGGCTCAAGGGCGAAGCGCTCCTCCACAACGAAAATCAGACGCATGCTTCCGCCCTTTCCTGCTGTTCGAGAACCGCAAGCATCTCGTAGTGAATGAAGCCGTTGGAAGCCAATATCCGGTGATCGTCTATGGCATAAGGTTCACCGGCATGGTTCGTGACCCGTCCCCCCGCCTCGGTAACCAGAAGCTGGCCGGCAGCCACGTCCCACGGATTCAGCTTGATCTCCCAGTAGCCGTCAAGGCGGCCGGCGGCCACATAGGCAAGATCGAGGGCGGCTGATCCCGCTCGGCGAATGGCCCTGGCGGCAAACTGGAAGTTGAAGAAATTGGCGAAGTTGTTCTCGTTTTCAGCGGTCCGGTCATAGGGAAAGCCGGTCGCGAGAAGGCACTGCTTAAGGGGCTGGCGGTCAGAAACCCTGAGCGGCCTGCCGTTCACAGACGCCCCCTCGCCCTTCACGGCGGTAAAGAGTTCGTCCATAACCGGCTGATAGATGACGCCGAGCATTACATCGCCGTCGATTTCCAAAGCGATGGAAACGCAGAACCACGGGAAACCGTGAGCATAGTTGGTGGTGCCGTCAAGGGGATCCACAATCCAGCGGTGGCGCGAGGTACCCACATCCCGCGTCCCCTCCTCTGCCAGAATACCGTGGCCGGGATGAGCCGCGCGAATTGAAGCGACAATGAGATCCTCGCATGCCCGGTCCACCTCGGTTACGAGATCAACTTCCCCCTTGAAGCGAATGTGATGCTCGCCCCAGAGCCGCTCCCGCTGTATGGCGCCGGCACTTCGCGCTGCCTTGATTGCCGTGTCCAGAAATGCCTTTATCATGGTTCCCCCCATGTTTTCATCTCTCTTTCGAGGGCTTGCCGGCGTCCTTTTCACCCTCAACGGAAGGACGGCCCCCGGAAAAAACTTTTCATTTTTACGTTTATAGCAAATCAGGCAGGCTTAGAGCGACAAAAAAAGCCCGCCAGAAACTGGCGGGCAAAGGAGGTAGCCGGATGATGGCGGCTACGCTGTGAAATGATTACTATTCTGTAACCGGAAAGGTCAGGGTAAAAGTAGTCCCTTCGCCGACTACGCTTGTTACGGCGATGGTGCCGCCGATTTCCTCCATGAGCCTGCGGGTTATGAAGAGACCTAGTCCGGTACCGTCGCCCAAATCCTTGGTGGTAAAAAATGGGGTGAAAATCTGCTCCTGGACGGCGGGCGGGATGCCTGGACCGGTATCGGAAACCTGCACGGTAACGGTCGATTCAGTCTCCTGGGCCGTGCGGAGCAAGAGGGTCCCATCCTCTCCCATGGCCTGGAGAGCGTTCATCACCAGGTTGATGATTACCTGCTTCACGCGGTTGGCGTCGGCGGCAATGAATGGGAGGCGGAAGTCGAGGTCCTCAATGACGAGGATGGCGCGTTTTCTGGCTTCGAAGCGGAGAAATGTCATGACTTCGCCGGCAACCTGGTTCACATCCGCTTCGGCCCGCCCCGCCCAATCCCTGCGGGCAAAGGAGAGAACCCCTTTGGTCATCTCCGCAAGACGATGGGCTTCTTCGTTGACCCGTTCAACCATCTCGCGGACGGACTCGGACAAATCCTCCTCCCGGAGAATCATCTGAGTAGCGGAGACTATGACCGACAGGGGAGTGTTCAGCTCATGAACGACTCCGGCCGCCATCCTCCCCAGCTCGGCCATCTTCTCATTGAAGGCCAGCAGTTCCAGGAGCTCTCCTTCAACGTTGCCGTTCTCGGAGAGATATTTTGCCAGTGCATCCGCCATGGGGACCTCTGGTCGGGACCGATTTGTTGAGTATCAAACGGAGAACCGCTCAATTTATTGTAGGCACGAGGCATGCCAGAAATAACTTGCGCTTTATCGCACAGTTGCAAAACCGCCTAACCGAACGCCAGCCAACATGCTTACCAATTAGGCAACAAACCGCTCATAATTAAGGCACAAAGAAGGCCGCCCCCGAGGGAGCGGCCTCTTGTTGATGCACCTGATCCTGCCAAAAAGATCAGTTGTAAGCGGATTCGGAATGCTGGGTCTGGTCGAGGCCCATGATTTCGTCTTCCTTCTCCACGCGGAGTCCGATGGTCTTGTCCAGGACGAATGCTATGACCAGGGTGACTATGAATGCGTAGGAACCTGCCGACACAACCCCGATAACCTGGGTGATGAACTGGGAGACATTGCCCGAAAGAAGCCCGGTAGCCCCTACAGTGGCGAACACGCCGGTGACGAGGGCCCCGAAGGTGCCGCCAACGCCATGGACGCCGAAGGCATCGAGGGAGTCGTCGTACTTGAGCTTTGCTTTCAAGAGGATGGCAAGGTAGCAGATAACGCCAACGCACAGGCCGATGATGATGGCAGCGCCCGGCTGGACGAAACCTGCCGCGGGGGTGATCCCCACAAGCCCCGCCACTATGCCCGAGCCGAATCCGAGGGCCGACGGCTTGCCGGTATGTATCCACTCGGCGAGCATCCAGGCAAGGCCACCAGCCGCCGGAGCTATGGTGGTGGTGGCGAAGGCAAGGCCCGCCAGTCCGCCTGCGGCGTCCACGTTATTCACGCCCACCACTGCTGAACCCGCATTGAACCCGAACCATCCCAGCCAGAGGAGCCCCACGCCGAGCATGGTGAGGGGAAGATTGTGGGGCGCCATCCGCTCATTGGGGAAACCGTGGCGCTTGCCGAGGAAGATGAGAAACGCCAGGGCCGAAATACCGGAAGAGAGATGGACGACGGTGCCGCCGGCGAAGTCGAGTGCCCCTTTCTTGAAGAGCCATCCGTCCGCCATCCAGACCCAGTGAGCCAGGGGATCATAGACCAGGGTGGTCCAGAGAAGGACGAAGACGCAGTAGGCGGAAAACTTGACCCGCTCGGCCATGGCGCCGGAAATGAGCGCCACCGTAATCATGGCGAACATTCCCTGGAACATGGCGAAAACGTACTCGGGGATGGCATTGGGCTCGCTGGTCACGTTCTGCCAGAGGGTGTAGACCGGCGCCCCGTCCTTGAAGCTGATCATCCCGTCCAGAAGAGCCCGGCTGAAATCCCCCACAAGGCCCATTCCACCCATGTCCGGACCGAAGGCGAGGGAGTAGCCGATCACGGCCCACTGCACGCCGACGATTCCCATGGCCACAAAGGAATGCATGAATGTGGAGAGAACGTTTTTACTCCGGACCATGCCGCCGTAAAAGAGTGCCAGGCCGGGGAGCATGAGAAGAACGAGAGCCGCGCTGACGAGCATCCAGGCGGTATTGCCGGTATTGAGCACCGGTTCGGCAACTTTCGGAGCCTCCGGCGTTTCAGCGGCGGGTGCGGGTGCGGCCGCAGGCTCTGCCACCTTGGCCGACGTCGCGGCAGCCTGAACCGGCGCGGTGCTTCCCGGGGCTTCCTCGGCGAGGGTGAGCACCGGGACCAGAGCGACGGCCGCTGCCAGGGCAACAGTTATAAAAGGCAGTTTCCACTTCATGGTATACCTCCAGTGATTCATTGATCGTTTTCTAAATGGCGTCGGCACCCTTTTCGCCGGTCCTGATCCTGACCGCCTCATCGAGGGGAAGGATGAATATCTTGCCGTCACCGATGCGGCCGGTCTTGGCAGCACTTTCTATGGTCTCCACCACCCGGGCCACCATCTCGTCGGCCACGGCCACCTCAAGCTTCACCTTGGGGATAAAATCAACCACATACTCGGCACCCCGGTAGAGCTCGGTATGTCCCTTCTGGCGACCGAAACCCTTTACTTCGCTTACCGTAATCCCTTCCACGCCGATCTCGGCGAGGGCGTCCTTCACTTCATCGAGCTTGAACGGTTTTATGATCGCTTCTATGAGCTTCATGGCGTGCCTCCAGTTCCGCGCTAGGGGAGATTGATGTCGAGCTGGGTGGTAATGGTGTTTTTGCCGCCGGTAGCCGACTCGTTATAGATGTCGTAGCCTACGATGAGCGACACGTTCTTGGAGAAGGCCCAGGAGACACCAAAGCTCAGGGCGCCCATGCTGCTGTTCCCACCCTGGTAGTCGACGGCGGCCCAGAGCTTGTCGGAAATCTCGGTCAGAGGACGGTCCCAGGAAAGGAGCACGCCATCGTTGGCGTTGTCGCCGTCGGAATCGTTCATCACGGCGCTGTTACCCACAAAGTAGCCGGCAGACAGGCGGCCCACAACGGGGAAGGTCTTGGCCAGAAGGGCGTAAGTGATGTTCTGGTCGCTCACATCCGTCTTGGTACCCGCATTGTAAATACCGACGGCCATGGCGGGCGAACCGCCGAAGAGGGAGCCTTCGGGGGTGCCGAGTTTGGCGTTGAAGAAGACGGGATAGCTGTCGCCCGGCTCGGTACCGGTTACCATGTAATCGGCTCCCACCTCCAGTTGCAGCTTTTCAAAGGGAAGGACCCCCACCGTGATGCCGGCGTCGTAGGTGTTGGGAGCTTTCTCGCCATCGGCGTTGTCGGCGACGCGGATATAGTTGTCGATACCGAGGTGCACCGTGCCGAACGCCTGAACATCGGTGGAGGGTATCCATATCTGGGTGGAAGGAGTTGCCAGTGCGGCGCCGCAAGTGGCGGCCACCAGAGTCAGTGCCAGGGAAAAAGTCTTCAGTGTCTTGTTCATGTCCATACTCCTTTGTAAGTTTTATTTGATTGCATTCGCACTGCACTGTTTCACGGGGTTCAGCACACGCCTCCTTTCATCAAAGTAAAAGAAAAAGGGCGCCTCCGCTCAGTAGCGGAAGGCGCCCTTGCCTTGCCAATCAAATTGCTTTTCAAGCCGTTCTCCGGCTGGACGGCACAATCTTTGTGCCTCCGGCTTCTGACGAATAGTTAGCATAAGCCATGCCACCTTGTTCGCCGGAATTTCACCCTTGTGATTACGGTAAGTTAGTAAATAACGGACGATAATCCCGATAAAAAAGAGGGGGCAGATCGCTCGCGCCCCCTCTTTTTGCACATTTTATAAGCACCCTCAGCCACAGGAACGGCATGTTGTCATCACGCAGCCCTAAGGGTGAGTTGCATCGAATCATGGAGACTCCGGAGCTCTCCGTCGGAAAGAGAGCGCTTCACCCGCTGCGCCATGGTCCGCACCGCCCCCATGAGGGATGTCGCCTCATCCCGCGACAGCTCTATCCCCAACTCCCGGTAGCGCTCCACGAGACCGCTCGTCCCCGAATGCTTTCCCACCACGATGTGGCGGCGAAGCCCCACCTCGGACGGATCGAACCCCTCATAGTTGCGGGAATCCTTGATGACGCCATCGGCG
Organism: Geobacter benzoatilyticus; assembly: GCF_017338855.1. NCBI lineage: Bacteria > Pseudomonadati > Thermodesulfobacteriota > Desulfuromonadia > Geobacterales > Geobacteraceae > Geobacter > Geobacter benzoatilyticus. Next base: position 1,928,183 of record NZ_CP071382.1, on the reverse strand, counting down.
TGGAGCCCCGACTCGTGGGAGAAAACCCGCTCCCCCACCACCGCCTTCCAGGGGGGGACCGGTCTTTGGGAGGCCCTCCCCACAAAGCGGGATATCTCGTGGAAACGGTGGGTATCAATCGCCGGATCGATGCCGCAGGCAAGCTTGAGCGCCATCACAACTTCTTCCAGGGCCGCATTGCCGGCCCGCTCGCCGAGGCCGTTCACGGTAGTGTTCACAAAACGGGCACCGGCCTTGATGCCGGCAATGGCATTGGCGGTTGCCATCCCCAGGTCATTATGGGTGTGAACTTCGATATCGAGTTCAGGGACGGCGGTGCGGAGGGCTTTCACCTTCTCATACATGGTGAACGGATCAAGAATGCCGAGGGTATCGCAGAAGCGGAAGCGGTCTCCGCCGAGGGCGCGGGTAATTTCCATAAGTTCGGCCAGGAACGACAGGTCGGCCCGGCTCGCGTCCTCCCCCCCCACGGAGACGTAGAGGCTATGCTCCTTGGCAAAGCCCAGCGCCCGCTTGAGCTGTTCAACGACCCCGACCCGGCTCGTGTGCAACTTGTGGGCGATCATCTGGTCCGAGACCGAGAGGGAGATATCCACCGCGCCCACGCCGCAGGCAAGGGACGCTTCGATATCGGGGATCACGGCCCGGTTCCAGGTGATGAGTCGGGCATTCAGCCCCAGGTCCACCAGAGAGCGGACCATGTCCCGCTCCTCTTCTCCCATGGCCGGAATGCCGCATTCCAGTTCCTGCACCCCGATTCCGTCCAGCAACCGGGCAATGGCCAGCTTTTCTCTTTTGCTGAACACGACTCCGGCGGTCTGCTCGCCGTCACGCAGAGTGGTATCGTCGATGATGACCTTACTTTGGTTCGCGCTTTCCATGGCAGGCTCCTTTCCGTAAAAAAAGAGCCCCGAAACTGATGTTCCGGGGCTCCATTGCCGATTTAATTGAGATTGTTATCAAATGAAAAGCACAAGCCATGCCACGCTCGGCACCCAAGAAATTCAAGGCACGGAATACGTTGTCACCGATGGCTCCAGGCCCTAACCACGGCCGCTTTCCTCTTTTTTACAGATAAAATATCCGGTTCCATTTTCTTGAGTCCTTTGCGGCTGAATGGGTTATACCGGCCTTTACCGGAATGGTTCTGCCTTTTTTTATGGCAGACTCAGGAAAAATTCAGACAAGGGAGGCAGCACGAAGGAAATTGAGGAGAAGCCTTCTGGAAGTTTCGCGGGACGAAGGCTCCGAAGCAGTGAACTCCGCCACGAAGCGTTCTCCCCGGGGGGCCGTCTCCTCGTTCCATTGTGCCCACGCGGCGATGATTTCCGCGGTAACCTCCGGATGGAACTGAAGCCCCCAGGCCCGTTCTCCCACGCGAAACGCCTGATTCTTACAGGCGGAGGACGAAGCGAGGAGGGTACCTCCGGCGGGGATGGCAAAGGTATCGTTATGCCACTGGAACGTGATGAACGAAGCGGGAATGCCGGCAAAGAGGGGATCATCGCACCCGGCGGGGGTAAGCGTCACTGAGAGCGTCCCCTTCTCGCCGCTGCTCCCCGAAGTCACCACCCCCCCGAGGACATCGGCCAGAAGCTGCCCCCCCAGGCAAATGCCGAGATAGGGGACCCCGGCGGCTAATGCCCCGCGGATGAACGACTTGACGGCAACGAGAAAGGGGTGCAGTGCCTCGTCGTGGATACCCATGGCTCCGCCGAGCACCAGGACAGCTGTTACCGCTTCCGCCGGCGGAAGCTCCTCTCCCATGAAGGGACGAACAATAAGGAAGGAAACTCCCAATTCCTCCAGGTGGTCGCCATAGGCCCCGACCGGAACCTGGGGATCGTTCTGCACTATAAGAAGCATGGCACTCCTCCATTTGCATGGGGTTTGGGCAGAAAAGGGGCTCACGCCCCCGCCTGCCATTCCCGCTGCATGGAACAGGCCCAAAGACAAAAGGACCCGCGTCAATGCGAGTCCTTTTCATCGGAAACCGGGAGAATGGTAATTATGCCCGGATCATCACCAGGAGCATCTTGAACGGAGTCACTGCCCTAAGGGCGTGGGGCTGATTGGCCGGCATGATGATGAACTGCCCCTCCTTCACCCGGTGGCCGGTACCGGCAATGGTGATGTCAGCCTCGCCGTCAACGATTTCCACGAAAGCATCGTAGGGGGCCGTATGCTCGCTCAGCCCCTGCCCCTCGTCGAAGGCGAATAGGGTGATTGTGCCCACTTTCTTGTCGTTGAGGGTCTTGCTCACAACGGAGCCGTCCTGGTATGCGATGAGTTCCTTCAGATCAATGGCGCGTCCCACAAGGGACTCAGTCGTGCCGCTCATGGTTTCCTCCTCGAGGGTGTATTGGCTTCCATCTGGTATAACTTTACACCACAGGAATGCCGATGGGCTTGATCTCTGTCAAAAAAGAGCTCTTACGCCTCGGGGAATTCGTCCAGCCCCAGGAGGGTCTCCCGCAACTCGTACCGGGCGACGGCGAAGAGCTTCTCCAGAAGCCGCTCCGTGAGGGCCGGTGGATAGAGGGGAAATGACAGCCGGTAGACGAGGTCGAGATAGTTATCGTTATTGTTCTCCTCCAGGAAAAGGGCGCCGTAGGGATAGATGGGCGCATAAATGAGCGCTTCCTCCATGACGGTATCGTCATCGCTCCAGAAGGGAAGAATCATCTCCAGGGAAAGACAGAGTCCGTGCCCCGTGGGGTCGTCGGCCACGAACAGGAGCAGTTCGTCCTGGGGAGTGCCGCCATGGGCCAGCACCTCGGGGCAAACATCCGCGGCGGGAAGCACCATGAGCCGTCCGTGCTGCGGATCGAGCCCGTAACGCCATCCCCGGCGGGCCAGGTGACGCTCAATCACCTTATAGGATTTGACGTGCCACTCGCCGATTCCCCGGTAGAAATCGGCGCTCAACTCATCCCGTCTTGAAACCAGCTCCTCGAAGGGGATGCTCGCCGGGTCTCCCGTGGCGGGACGGCCACCCCTGGATTCCGGATTGTTCACAACCAGTCTGAGATGGGACCTTTTCCGTTCGTCCTTGTCCTGCATCATAGGCGTTATGTCCCTTTCCCGTGCCGTCTTGCCGGCTGACGTCCGTTTCCCCGGAAGTATACTCCGAAACCCTTTCAGTGCCTATACCTGTCAAGCCTTCCGGCCAAAGCGAGATAATAAAAAAGGGAGCCCCCAAGAGGAAGCTCCCTTTTTTCCTATCCCGCTGGCCCGGGGCTAACGCACCGGCAGAATCCCTTCTGCCACAACCTCTGCGATGTCCCGGACTTTGGTCTGGGCGGCCTGCTTGTCCTTCAACCCGTCCTCGAACATGGTCATGCAGTAGGGGCAGGCAACGCAGATGGTGTCTGGATTCTTCGCGAGGGCCTCGGTAACCCGGTTCAGGTTTATCCGGGTGCCGCTCTGCTCTTCCATCCACATCCGGCCTCCACCGGCGCCGCAGCAGAACGATTCTTCCCCGGCACGGTCGAACTCAACGGGAGCCGTGCCGGTAGCCGTGGCAACTACCTGCCGGGGAGCCTCGTACACGTCATTGTGGCGCCCCAGGTAACAGGAATCGTGGAAGATGACCTTGCCGAGGCTGCTCACCTGCTGGTTCATTTTCAGGCGTCCAGAGGCCAGGAGTTGCTGAATCAGCTCGGCGTGGTGAATCACCTCCAGCTCGATGCCGAACTGGCGATAGTCGTTTTTCAGGGTAGTGAAGCAGTGGGGGCACATGGTAATGACCTTGGCCACCCCCCGCTCCTGGAACATGGCAACATTCTCCTTCGCCATCCGGTCGAAGATGTACTCGTTGCCGAGCCGCCGCAGGCTGTCGCCGCAGCATTTCTCATCCTTGCCGAGGATGCCCCAGGAAACCCCGGCCGCATCGAGAATCGCCGCCAGGTTCAAGGTAACCTGCTTGACCCGCGAGTCAAAGCTGCCGGCACATCCCACATAGAGGAGATATTCGGTCTTGCCCGCCTCGAAGGGCTTCACTTCCATCAGGGATGTCCATTTTGCCCGCTCGCTGGGGGCAATCCCCCACGGGTTGGAGCGCTGCTCCATATTTTCGAAAAGATTCAGCAGTTCTTCGGGGAATTGAGCCTTCATCTCCACCAGATAACGGCGCATGGCAACCAGCTTGGAGGGATGCTCGATCATTACCGGGCAGGCCTGAAGGCAGGCACCGCAGGTAGTGCAGGCCCAGATGGTCTCTTCGGTATTGGTCCCTTCCCCCTCTGCCCCGATGAGGGGAACCCGCGGAGGCTCCCCCGCCTTCAGGGCCGCCGCATTGGCAAGGAGGTTGGTTTTCAGGCTGTGCACCATCTGCCGTGGGTTAAGGGACTTGCCGGTGGCGTTGGCCGGGCAGGCATCCTGGCACCGGCCGCACTCGGTACAGGAGAAGGAGTCGAACAGATCCTTCCAGGTAAAGTCCGTTACCTGCTCGGCGCCATAACGGTTGCCGGGGGCAAATTCCTCCCGGCGCTGGGTGCTGGTGCTTCCCAGGTTCTGGAAAAAGCAGTTGGGGATTGCGGTGAGGATGTGCATATGCTTGCTCATGGGGAGGAAGCATATGAAGGCCAGAAGCACCAAGGCATGGAGCCACCAGAAGAAGGCGCCCCATGCCGGCAGGCTGTCGCCGGTCGCCGCGAGGATACCGGCGGCAACTGAAGACACCGGCATGAAGGCGGACGGCTCAAGGCCCAGGGCAATCTTGACTCCGTTCAGACCGAAGTAGGCGACCATGAGCAGACCGATGAACGAAAGGATCAGAAACGCTTCAAAGCTTCTGGCATGCACATAGGCGCTGTCCAGGTAGTCCGGCTTGAAGATTATCCGCCGGGCAAAGGAGAGGATAATGGCGCCCAGGGCAAGCAGCGACACGATATCGAAGGCGAAAACCAGCGGATGATAAAGGGCCGGGGGGAGAACCTCTCCCAGACGGAAGCCGGGGATGAGCCCTTCCAGGATAAAGGAGCCATTGGCGATGAGAAGCACCACGAAGGACCAGAAAATGACGAAATGGTTGATCCCGAAGGGGCGGGCCACCACCCGCTTCTGGCCGAAGGCGTAGAGGAGCATGTCCCACAGCCGCAACGGCAGGTTATCGAAGCGGTCCTCGGGTTTGGCAAGACGGATGAGGCTCAGTTTTTTGCCGCACTGCCAGATAAAAACGCCGATGGCAATGAGAAACAGGAGAGTAAAAATAGTCATAGCAAACCTTTCGGTGCCAAGCTAAGGGCTTATTTAGGAATTACGGTGAAAGAGGGTGGCGTGAATTTCCGGCACCCTGCTCTATCAACCTTTATTTCGCGATGCTTTCAGTTCCCGCAGCCGGTTGGTAATGGCCGGCACGATCTGGAAGAGGTCGCCCACTATGCCGTAGGTGGCCACTTCGAAGATAGGAGCATCCTTGTCGCGGTTTATGGCGATAACCACGTCGGAATCCTGCATGCCGACAAGGTGCTGGATGGCGCCGGAGATGCCGCAGGCGATGTAGATCTTGGGACGGACGGTCTTGCCGGTCTGCCCCACCTGGCGGTCGTGGGGCATCCAGCCGGCATCCACGGCGCTGCGCGACGCGCCGACCACCCCTCCGAGCTCGTCGGCCAGCTCCTGGAGCATGGCAAAGTTTTCAGGGCCCATCATCCCCCGCCCGCCCGAGACGATGAACTCGGCCCCGGCGATGTCGATGCCCACCTTGGTGTCCCGGATGATTTCAATGACCTTGGTGAGGATGTCGGCCTCATTGAGCGCTATCTGCTCCCGGACGATCTCGCCGGCAGCGCCGTCCTTCTTCTCGGACATCGGCATCACATGGGGGCGCACCGTGGCCATCTGGGGGCGGAACTTGTCGCACATGATGGTAGCCATGATATTGCCGCCGAAGGCAGGGCGGGTCTGGCGGAGGTTGCGCTTGTCGTCCACGTCGAGGCCGGTGCAGTCGGCGGTGAGGCCGGTTTTGACCCGCGTGGCAACGGCGCCGGCAAGGTCGCGGCCCATGCCGGTGGCGCCCATGAGGATAATCTCGGGCTTGTATTTGTCGATCAGGTGACAGCAGGCATCAAGGTAGGGTTCGGTACGATAGAACCGGAAAACCTCCTGATCCATGAGGTATGCCTTGGTGGCGCCGTAGCTGAAGGCCTCCCGGCAAAGGTGCTCAACCCCGTGGCCGATGACGATGGCACAGAGTTCGGTGTTGATTTCTTTGGCCAGCTGGGCACCGACCCCCATGAGCTCCCATGATACAGTGGCCGGCTCTCCTTCGGTCTGCTCCACAAAGACCCAGACGCCGCGGTAGGCGGCAAGCATCTTTGCCAGTGCGGCTTCTTCGGCGTCCTCCTCATCAACAACAGGGGCCGCGCCGGCAGCCTGCTGCTCGGCCAGCTCCTCGAGGATTTTCAACTCCTCGGGAGTGAAGAACATCTCTATTGCCTCGGCCGGACAGACCTTGACGCATTTGACACAGCCGATGCACTTGTCGCTCAGAACGATCGGCTCACCCGCATCGCTCATCTCTATGGCATCCACGGGGCAGGCGCTCTGGCAGCGGGCTCCGCAGGCAATGCATTTCCCCTCGATGAGCCTGGCCTTGCCCCGGGGTTTTTTCAGTTTCTTAGGTTCGGTCATTTCAGTGTCCCCTACATCATTTATCACAACGCAAGCAGATCCTTGCTCAAGAGTTTGTCGATCAGCAGTGCTGCCGTCCCCTGCGGATCATTGGCGCCATCACCGATAATTTCCCCCTTGTCGCGCTCGGGGGAGAAGATCCGGCTCACCCACGTCGGGGAACCTTTCAGGCCGATGGTGTTCACATCCAGCTTCAGCACCTCGTTGTTCCATACCTTCACCGAGGCATCCACGGCGGTAAGCCGCATCGGCACGGTGGGGTAGCGGGGGCGGTTAAGCTCCCTGACGACCGTCAGCATGACCGGCAGCGGTGCCTCCACGATCTCGTGGCGCCCTTCCAGCTTGCGGCTCACCCGGATGGTCCGCTTCTCCATATCAAGCGATAATATCTTGTCGACAAGGGTCAACTGCCGGAAACCAAGCCGCGAAGCAATGCCGGGACCCACCTGGGCCGTGTCGCCGTCGATGGTCTGCTTGCCGCAGAACACTATCCCCACCTCATCACCCGCCTCCTCGGCGATTTTCTTGATGGCGGCCGACAGGACGTTGCTGGTGGCCAGGGTATCCGCCCCGCCGAAACAGCGGTCGGAGCAAAGTATCGCATCGTCGGTTCCCATGGAAAGAGCCTTGCGCAGCGCCGCCTCGGCGTTGGGAGGCCCCATGGAAAGAGCAACGGCCCGGAAACCGAAGCGGTCCTTGACCCGGAGGCTCTCCTCCAGGGCATGAGTGTCGTAAGGGTTGACGATAAAAGGAATCCCCTCGCGAACGAGGGTGTTGGTTGCAGGATCAATCTTCACCTGCGTAGTGTCCGGCACCTGTTTGATACAGGCAATGGCAAGCATGAAAATCCTCCCGCCCCGTTAAGGGCTCGAAAGTATAAAGCTGGTTGCACATGCCGCAGTCACCGTAATAAACGGTATCGCAACGGGACAGTGCCTCCATCTTTAGCAGCAGGCGATAATATCAGAAAAACAGGCGCCTTATCAAGAATATGTTTGCTCAATTTTTAGGCATATTTTTTAATGTGAGTAAAAAATCGACTTTCACCCAATGCTCCCCATGGTCGCAAGGGCAAAAATCCGGTCCGGAACATAGGCCGGCGGCGCGCCCCGGTACATTAGCACCGTACGCCCGATGGCCGTGAATCCGGCGCCGGTCAGAATACGGGCAGCACCCCCATTGCGGGCAGGCACGTCGAGGAGCACCTGCTCCCCCCGCCCCGGACATGACCGGGCGCGGTCCAGGAGCCCCTCGGCCACGCCTTCATCCCCGGCAGCCCACGGACCCGCCTGAAAACCGCCGCCGCAGGGTTGCATAGCCATAAAGCCCCCCTGCTCACATATCATCATTCCCCTTGCCGCCACCGCCGCAAGAATGCCGGAACGGTCATCACCCCAACCGGCGCGGTCAAGGGCAACAAGCTCGTTAAGCGGGACCGCCCCCCCCGCCCGCTCACCTCCACCAGTGGCGGTTCCGCGCCAACGGACGACAGAGTCGATCTCCCGGAAACCCATTTTTTCATATAGGGGCCGACCCTGTTCCGACGCAGTGAGCCAAACCGTTTTCACGCCGGCAGCCAGAAGCTCCTCCAGAGCCCGGCCCATGAGCCGGCTCCCGTACCCACGGCCCCGCAAATCCTTCGCAACGATCAAGTTTCCTATCCAGCCGCTCAAGGTATACCTGACCGCCGTCACAAAGGCAACAGCTGTCCCGTCTTCCGCAGCAAGACACCCGCGGGGGAAGGTATCCATCCCAAACGAGAACTCCCACGGATCGCTAACCCACCCCTCGGCAGCGGCAAGGGCAAGAAAAGCTGGAACATCTCCGGGACTGAAGGGCCGGATATACACGCACCCCTCACATGGCCAGGGGAAGAGCGTGCAGCGGCTCACCCGCCTTAACGTCATGGCCGATGAGCCCCACGGCATCGGCGCGGCACTGGCGGCAATGCTTGAATTGTCCGATAATCAGCTCGTTGCGCTTGCGGACCGCATCCAGAGCTTCCGGCGACGGAGGCGCAACGTGGGCGAAATCGGCTTGGGGGATAAGCGGCATTATGTTCATGACGAAGGCGCCAAGCTCCTTTATCTTGCGGCCGATGAGCGGAACCTGATCTTCATTGACACCGGGGATGTAGACGGTGTTGACCTTCACGGTCATTCCGTACCCGACAGCTCGCCGGATTCCTTCGAGCTGGTTGGCCACGAGAATCTCCGCCGCCTCGATACCGGAATACCTCTTCCCGTTATAGTTTATGTGGCTGTAAATCCGGGCTCCAACCGCCGGATCAAGGGCATTGAGAGTCACGGTCAGGCTATGCAACTCCAACCCATGGAGCCGGTCAATGGCATCGGGAAGCATGAGCCCGTTGGTGCTCATGCACTTGATGAGATTAGGGAACTCCTCGCCCACAAGGCGGAACGTCTCGAAGGTCTCCTCGTTGGCCAGCGGGTCTCCGGGGCCGGCAATGCCGATTACCTTGATGATCGGCCCCACCAGGGGACTCGCCATCACTTCTCTGACCTTGAGGATAGCCTCGGCCGGGGTAATGAGCCGGCTCGTTACGCCGGGGCGTGACTCGTTGGCGCAGTCGTGCTTGCGGCTGCAGTAGCCGCATTTGATGTTGCAGCGGGGGGCAACGGCCAGATGCATCCTGCCGTTTTTTTGATGATTCCCGCCAAAACAGGGGTGCCCCTGAATTTTCTTCAACTGGTCGCATGATGTGGCCATGGTCTACCTCCAGTGGGAAATGTCGCTACCCGAACGAAAAAAGCCCGGCGCGATAAATGCGCCGGGCTCCTGTGCCTGTTTTTTGGACTCATACATCATTGTATGTCCGTTACCATACCCCTTATCATTAAGCGTGCCAGAACGGCAAAACGGGAACAACGTTATTCAACATCCTGTTTTTTATGATTTTTTAGTAATACTAAAAATATTTTCGTTGCCGGTTTTTTGGAAAATCGACCAAAAAAGCGGCAGCAGAGGGGGGCGCGCTTATTGCAAGGTTCTTTTTCCATGCCTCCCACCCTCAACCAACAGGAAATAGTTTCCCGCGCACGGGCAGCCTTTATGGGGCTGGCGGTGGGAGACGCCCTCGGCGCCCCGGTGGAATTCATGACCAGCGGCGAAATCCGGGCCAAATACGGCATCCTGCGGGAAATCGTCGGAGGGGGGTGGCTGCGGCTCAAGCCCGGGCAGGTGACTGACGACACCGAGATGTCCCTCTGCATGGCCAGGGCCATCGTAGCCGCCGGTGGATGGTCGCTGAGAGGCATCGCCGAAGAGTTCGCCGGCTGGCTCAGGACGAAGCCGGTGGATGTGGGCGACACCTGCCGCCGCGGCATCCGGAATTTCATGCTCAAAGGGGCCCTCGAAACCCCCTTCAACGAATGGGACGCCGGCAACGGCGCCGCCATGCGCATGCTCCCCGCCGCCCTCTACACCCTGGGCGACGATAATCTCCTGCGACAATGCGCCTTGGAGCAGGCCCGGATTACCCATAACCACCCTCTCTCCGACGCCGCCTGCATCACCCTGGGGAGGCTCGTCCACCTGGCCATTGCAGGCGCATCGAAAAACCGGCTCCGGCGGGAAGCGGATTCCCTCATCGCCGGTTACCCGACCTTCTCCTTCACCCCCTACCATGGTCTCGCGTCCGGCTACGTGGTTGACACCGTGCAAACGGTCCTGCACCATTTCTTCCGGGGGCGCACCTTTGAGGAATGCCTCGTGAGCACCGTGAACCAGGGTGGCGACGCGGATACCACCGGCGCCATCTGCGGCATGGTAGCCGGGGCATTCTACGGCATGGATGAAATCCCCCAACGGTGGCTGAAGAAGATGGACCGGAAAACCCTGGACGAAATATCCGACTTGTCAGAACGGCTAATCGCCATATCCATGGCCCTTCGCGAATAAACCGGTAATTTGTTGCCTCTTTCTTGACGCTGGGTGCATTTGCTGCTAAACCTTAACCATTATTTATAAAAGCAGCATAATCACTATGGATTCTGGTCAAGGAGGAACAATCCATGAAGCGAACGTCGCGCCTCTTCACCGCCCTCTTCACTTGCTTCGCCCTTGTCGGCGCCGCTGTCGCGGCATTGGCCGCATCACCCGTTTTCCCGGTGGACCGGGAGTTCTATCCCTACTACCCTTCCCTTATCAAGTGGAACAAGTCGTCAGTTCCCTTCAATGCCCCAGAGGTCTGCAGCGGCTGCCACGAGAAGCAGTACAAGGAGTGGAACGGCTCGGTTCACAGCCTCGCCTTCAAGGACCCGGTCTACCAGGGCGAACTCAACAAGGGTGTGAAGGCCGTGGGGCATGAAATCTCCCGGCAATGCGAGGGGTGCCACACCCCCATCGGGGTTGTGACCGGCGAAATCAAGGGGCCCGGCCTTGCGGGGCTTTCCGCCATCGCCCTGGCCGGCGTCTCCTGCGACGTCTGCCACTCCATCAGCGGCGTGACCCACCAGCAGACTCCCGCACGGGTAGCTGAAAACGGCTCCTTCATCATGAGCCCCGGAGTTGAGTCCACCGAAGGCCAGATCCTCATCAAGCGGGGTCCCATTCCCAGCCATGACGAGTGCGGCGGCGGCTTCCACAAGTGCGAGGAATCCCCCCTGCACCTCCAGGCAAACCTCTGCGCCTCCTGCCACCAGGTTTACCACTACGACGACCACTTCCCCATCGAGGCTACCCACAACGAGTGGATCGCCGGCCCCTACGCCCAGAAGGCAATCATGTGCCAGGATTGCCACATGGTAGACATCCCCACCTTCAAGCGGAGCGCCGACCAGTTCGTGAAGCCCGATCGCAAGGAGTACAAGCACTACTTCAGCGGCGCCAACTACCTCCTCACCTACCTGGCCGCCGGGGCGGCAAAGATAACCGGCGATGAAGAACTGGCCAAGAGCCTCATGGCGCAGTACGAAATGGCCGTGGAGCGGCTCAAGTCAGCGGCAGACCTGGAACTCTCCCCCATCTACCACAACGGCAAGCTTGACGAGCTCAAGGTGCGGGTGAAGAACATCCGGGCCGGGCACAACCTGCCGACGTCTCTCACCAACGTTCGCCAAATGTGGCTGGAAATTACCCTCAAGGATGAAGCGGGCAAGGTCGTCATGTCGAGCGGCACCCTCAATGCCGACGGCTCCATCTCCGAAGTCGCCCGCAACTTCGCTTCCGACGGCATGGGTAAGGACTTCCACTTTGCCGTGAACCCGTGGGAGGTTGTCGGTTTCTCCAAGCATGACACCATTCCGCCCAGGGGGTACCGGGACACGTACTACGGACTCCACTTCCCGGCAGACCTGAAGAACGTGACCATCGAAGCCAAGCTCCGCTTCCGCCAGGCCGACCAGAAGGTGGCCGAGGCGCTTCTGGCGGCGGTCCCCAAGGACATCAACCTGGAGCAGATGTACGGCCTCAAAGCGGTGCCGCCGCTCCCCGTGGTTGACATGGTGGTGAAGGAGGCCACGGTGGAGACGAGCAAGTAGTCATCAGACCAGAACCTGAGCAAAAAAACGACCCCGGGGAAATTCTCCTCCGAGGTCGTTTTTTTGCTCATCACAGCCGTTGCTCAACCGAACCGGACTCCAAGATAGACACGCCTTAACCCACGATCAGCTTCCGGCGATCCTTCGCAGCCGTTCCATAACGATGGAAACCCTTTTCTGGCTCGAACCGTCCGGAGGAAGATGCCCTGGCAGGGCGTCCAGAAAGTCTCTGGTGGAAAGAAACGCATTGAGCTGGGTGGCTAGAAAATCCTTCACGTCCCGGGGGGCGGACCAGACTTCCTCGACAACTTCGCTGCGACCGTCAACCACAGAAATTAAATCCTCAAGGTCATGGCTTGCCAGAAAATCACCGTCTCCGCGACCGTGAAACGCTTCTATCTTGGTGGCGAGAAAGTATGGGGCAGTAACCATCCGAATCGTCATATCCTCACCGACATTCAACGGGAACGCTTCCCTCAAGGCCGACCGATACCAGCGGTTGCCGAAACCGAGAACCCCCTTCTCCGTCGGCATGAAGTCAACCTTGATACCGTCCACGATCCAGCGGCAAACGGGAGCGTCTTCTTCCATCGCTTCCGAAAATCCTCGCTGCTTAAGGAGTTCCGAGAGGTCGTAATAGTCCTTCAGAGACCCGGCCTCCACTATGACATCGACATCCTCCGTAAAGCGGACGTCTGGCGCCGCAGTGTCTGTTATCAGAAAAGCTATGGCCGCTCCCCCGAGAAAGACAACCTGACTCCGCAAAGGGCCAAGTCGGTCGGCCACAATCCGGATCATCTCCCGATTATTCTGGAGCGCTGTTACCATTCCTTCACCAGTCGGGCAACAAGTTCCTTCGCCGCCAGATCCCGTTCCCGCGCCCTGCCGTCACGAATCGCATCCACAAGGGCAAGTAACTCGTAAAGCGCCGTGTCGTTGGCAGTGGCCTTTGGGACTGACCGGTAGAGGGGGGAAAACTCGTATCCGCGCACGCCACCTTCGGGATCAGGCCATACCGGCGGAAGGTCATTCGGCTGGACTATCAGATCCTTGAGCGGGGGAGCGGCGTAGCCGGTGGGAATACCACGGGTGACCGGACCGCGGTCGGGTGGATAGGCGTATTTCACACCGTGGATGATGAATTCTTCAAGCGCTTTTATGATGGGAACATTCCGTTGGGAATCGAACAGCCGCGCCTGAGTGGCGCGCTTGATGCCGCCATGAACCTCGGAGGGGCTCATGGCAATCTCAAGAGCCAGTGCGCTGTACGACCACTGCCGATTCCCGAGAGTCACGAGCTTCAGGAGAATCAAGATGTCCTGGGGTTTGAGAATCATGGTTCATATTCTATTCGCGATTCGCGAATTGCGCAAGCAATTTTCAGCCGGGGTTTGCTTAATGCATCTATCTCCACCCAGTCACACCGTGCACATCACCCGCCGCACCCGGTACTCTCCCCCGATAACCAGGTACTCCCCCTCCCCCTTGAGGATACTGTTGGGGAGCAGATCGTCGAAGAAAAACACCTTGGCAAGGGGGGCTCGAATCTCCCAGACCGTGGAGCCGAACTCCCAGGCCCGCTCCTCCACGGAAGTGAAGGAGACGAGGTTGTTGAAGCGGATAATCTTCTCCCTCCGCCCCACTTCCTCAAGAACATCATAATCGTCGGCGCTGAACGTCCCACGGTAGAGGGTTACCCACCGCTCGCCCGGAAAGCGGCGGGCCAGTTCGTACTGACAGAATTCGTAGAGGATATCCAGTTGGGAGTTGATGGCGCTGGTCCGCTTGCTTCCGGCAGTCCGGTCCACCACGTAATCGTAGTAGGACTCGGTCTGTATGCCGGTGATGCGGCTCTTGTGAAAGGTGGGGGCAATCCCCATGCGGCTCTCGACCCACCCCTTGAGGACGGCCCCTTCCACGGAGTTGGAGTCCATCATCCAGCCGCGCAGATAGCGAAGGTAACTGTTTCTAAGGCTCTTGCGGGCCGATGGCGTTGCCTGCTCCTGCCAGAGGTGGAGCTGGAACTTCACCGACATGTAGTCGTTGAAAACCGTGCCCCGCTCATCGGGGGAAGCTATGGCATCGAGCCGGTCAAATAGGAAACGGTTGGCGGGGCGCACCCCCTGGACCTCCAGGGGGAGCGGATTGTCGTTGAAATGGCGGGAGGCAATGACCCACGGCGGCAGATTGCAGAGATTGAATCCCGAGTTGTGCATGGGTCATCACCTCGTTGTGACGGATGGGACGACAGCTGCAAAAGGCGAACGAGAGGTCCGCCCCTACAGAACTTTGGCAATTTCCACAAGGGCCGGCTTGACGGGGCCGTCGGCCGCATAGACGTCGATGCCGAGCCGTTCCATCTCCATCTGGGGGGCCTGGCCGATCTGGGCGCAGACCACCGCCCGGCAGCCGGCCAGGACCGCGGCAATGGCTTCGAGAAGATGGCCCCTCAAGGGGTGATCCACATCATAGGAGCAGTAGCGCTCCACCTTCTTCTCGTCCACCAGCTTCACCTCGTCCCCCTCCACCTCGTAAATGAGGAACCGCTCCGCATGGCCGAAATGCTGATTAATCTCTTTTCCATCCCTGGATGCAACGGCGATAAGCATGGTTGACTCCTTGGTCAGGGACCGGTAATCGGGGACCGGGGACCGGCAATTTCAAATGCCTTTACCGATCCCCGGTCCCGGGTTCCGGGTTCCGGCCTTTACAGCACCACCGGCTCGAAGCTGAAGCACTTCTTCGAACAGGTCCGTCCGCAGGCCTGACAGCCGATACAGTTGCCCGGGTTCGTCACCTTCATGTACATCTTGGCGGAATCGTCTTCGTCCAACTCCTCGAAGGTGAGCACATCGTGGGCGCAGACCTTGAAACAGCGGGCACAGCCAATGCAGGTTTCCTCGTCCACTGAAACGACAAACTGGGGTGTGTATTCGGTCTTGTTCCTTCTCATTCCGGTGATGTAGGCCATGATCTCTATCCTCCGTTTATGGTTTTGTAGGGGCGCTGCTTGCTGCGCCCGTTGGTATGACAGGGCGCGGCAAGCAGCGCCCCTACGTTTAATCTTCTTCGAATGAAACTTCTTTCCCCTTGTTCATGGCCTTGCGCAGCCACGGGGGGGGGGTGCCCTGCAGAACTTCCTGAAGCCGGCCCACCGTTTCTGGAAGGCTGACCGGGGAATTGGTCTTCATGGGATGAATCCTCAGGGCCACCAGCTTGGCGGCCGCCGGCCCGCCGATGGCCATGGTGTAGACAATGGCGCAATCCTTGAGGGCCGCGGCCCGGGCCGCAATTCTGTCCTCCTCGTCGTCGCCCTGCTGACCGATGGTGATGGTCTCCACGAAGGATGAGGCATCGGAGCCGATCTCCCAGATATGGAAATTTTTTGCCATGCCGAAGTGCTCGTCGATCATCTCGCCGGTTGAACTTGTGAATGCGACTTTCATTTGAAAGCTCCTTTTTCACCACGGAGACACAGAGGCACAGAGAAAGCCTTAAAACAACTTTTTGGTTCTAAACCTAAAAGAAAAGTTCTTGTTTTTCTCTGTGTCTCCGTGTCTCCGTGGTGGGTTTTAGTCAGTTGTGCGCCAGTTTCTGCCCTTCCGCTGCGTTGGCCTGGAACAGGTTCGCCGTCTCGAACAAGAGATTCATTGTTCCCCGGTATCCCACCCACATCTTCTGGTGGGCGCCGAGGCGGTCGAATACCGGGAGCCCCGCCCGCAGGTGGGCCTTGATCCCCAGCTTCGCCGCCGCCTGGCGGCCATTGGAGTTGGCCACTATCAGGTCGCTTCCTTCCGCCACCGTCTCCAGGTCTTCCAGATCCCCCACGAAGATGTTGTTGGCCGGCAAAGCATCAAGCCCTTTGACACGGGTGGCCGAGATGGCTGCCTGGATTTCGCATCCCATGCCCGACAGGAAATTCACGAGGGTCTTCAGGTTGTCCCCCTCCAGGGCAATGGTCACCTTCTTGAGGCCGAACTGGTAATGGGAATCGACCATGGCGTCCATGAGGCGGCTGCGCCAGCGGCGGAACTTCTCGGGGATGGGGCGTCCCGAAACAGCCGCAAGGGTTTCCATGAAACGGTCCACTTCGTGGAGCCCGGAGAGGGAAGTGAATCCGTAGTTGGGCATGCCGCATTTTGCTGTCATGGCCTCCGCCGCCCTGGCGAGGGAATCGCCGATGAAGAGGGTGGCCACGCTCCGCCCGGCCTGCCGTATCCGGGCCATGGGGACGCCGCCGGTGGAGAGCGGCGACACCGTCGCATCGATGTGGCCATCCAGGGCATTGGCGATGTCGGGGACGATTATCGGGTCGAGCCCGAAGGCCTCGCAGATCTCCCGCACCTCCTCCACGTCGGCCGGTGTCAGGTGGCAGCCGGGAAGGATGGCAACCTGACCGGGGATCGTCTCACCCGGTTCCGGGACGCTTTTCAATATCGCTTCCACTGCCGCGGCATATCCCTCCTGCATGGATCCGCAGTAGTCCGGGGTCGAGGCCCAGATTACCGGCACCGCGTCATGCTCCGGATTCTCCTTGCGGAAGTGGACGATGGCGCTATGCACATCATCCCCCATGGTTTCGGTGAGCCCCGAAGTCATGACGCCCACCACCTCGGGGCTGAACTTCTCGATTACCTTCTTGAGTCCCTTTTTCAGGTTCTCCCAGCCGCCGAAAATTGCGGTGTCCTCGCTCATGGCGGTGGAATTCAGGGCGGTGGGCTCCTTGAAGTGCCGCGTGAGCTGAAGCCTGATGAAGGTGGAGCACCCTTGCGCGCCATGGAGGAGTGCCAGCATCTGGTCTATGCCGAGGTAGGCGAGGGTCGCGCCCAGGGCCGGGGAGTTCTTCTGGGGATTCACCGTGGCGTTCTTGGTGGGAACCTTGACCCTGGAATTCTTCAAATCCTCACCCAGGTGCGTCGCGGCATGGCCGGCGGCCGCTGCCACGGAAGCCGCCAGCTCCTCGTCGCTTTTCTCCCACGGCGCTTTGGCGTTCAGCACCGGCCAGATGGGGTTGTTCACCGTGAGGTCCAACTGTTTCGCAAAAGTCACCATCCCCTCGTACCCGGCATAGGGATGGGAACGTCCATGGTTTATGTCGAGAAAGGGGGTCAGGGTCTTGAGCGCCAGGAACTTGGTCTTCCCGCCGGCCACGATGAGGTCGGGCATTTTATCGTACATGACCTGGAGCAGCCCCGCACTGGAAGTGTCTTCGATAATCCGGGCATCCTGGTGCATGAGGGCCTTCATCCGGTAGAAGTCCTCCAGGGTCGAGTTCTGGGTCCCGGCGGCCAGGATTTCCACCCCCAGCTCCCGCAGGGCGTTCACCATGGACCAGGTCTTGACCCCGCCGGTAAAGAGGACCGACCGCTTGCCTTCGAGCCGCTGCCGGTAGGGGACGAGCCGTTCGCGGCACTTCGCCTCTTCCTCTTCAATGAGCTTTTCCACCCGGTCCTGCATGATCCGCTTCTCCAGCCCCCCCACGGCGTCATCCAGCTCACGGGCGATGTCCCGCAGGGCCTTTGCCGTGTCGGTAAGGCCGTAAAAGGACTCTTCCAGATAGGGAATCCCGTAGTTTTTCTGCATCTTCCGGGCAAGGTTGGTGAGACTCTTGGAGCAGATGATGATATTCAGCTTCGCCCGGTGGGCGTAGCGCAACTCCTCGAATCTGGCATCACCGCTAAAACAGGAGAGTATCTGGATGCCGAGCCGTTCGAACAGCGGCAGCATCCCCCAGAGATCACCGGCGATATTGTACTCGCCGATGAGGTTGATGGGATAATCGCCCAGCACCGGCGGCTCGGCGGTGCCGATGACATGCTTGTAGAGCACCTCGCCGGCCAGGCGGTTCCCGATGTTCTTGTCGCCGATGAAGCCGGGGGTGTTGACCGGAACCAGGGGGATGGTGACCTTCTTTTGGGCCGCAGCGCAAACCGCTTCCACATCGTCGCCGGTCATGGCGGTAACGCAGGTGGCATAGACGAAGATCGCCTTCGCCTGACCGGCATAGCGTTCGGCCAATTCGAGAATCGCCCGGTAGAGCTTCTTCTCGCCGCCGAAGACCACGTCATTCTCCAGCATCTCGGTGGTGAACCCCCGGCGGTAAAGCTGGGACCCCGACGAGCGGGCTCCCCGGTTATCCCAGGAGTTGCCGGCACAGGCAATCGGGCCGTGCACCAGGTGAATCGCGTCGGTGATCGGCATCAGCACCACGCGGGCGCCGTCGTAGGCGCAGGAGCGCTCGGCCCCCTCCCCCGGTTCCGACTTTTTGCAGAACTTGGGGGCACCTTTTTCATGGGTATCGCAGTCGGATACATCGTAATAATCGGGCTTTGCCATAGTGTCCCTCGAAACGGAAAAAGGCGCCACCATCGGTAACGGATGGTTGGCGCCTTTGCCAATTTGATCATGAATGTGAAGTCCCTGGTGGTTCCGTATATCTATAAAGCACTTGACGTGCCAAACCTGAACAACGCCTCTATCTAGTTGATTTTTAAATCTATTGCAAGTTTACAGCGCCGTCACCGCCCCATGGTTGCCCAATTATTAGGCAGCAATGAACGGAAACAACCATCGCATCCTGCCGAGGCCCCGTGCAAAAACTCAAGCAAGATAAGCCCGTTTGAGAAAGCATTATTTTTTCATTGCCCGCCAAACATTAAAACATTACAATGCTCCAACAAAAGACACCGCTTGTCGAAATTATCACGGACCGTACTTCATAAGGGTGACACCATGGGCAAACCGACGATCATGAAACTTCTCTCAACAGCTGCGGCGATGATTCTCGTCATGGCCCTCGGCACAGACTTTGCCGGCGCAGTGGGGGGCACAGGCTACAACTCCCCGGAAGCCCCCCTGAACCTGAACCTGACTTTCGCCGACTGCACCACTTGCCATACCGCTCCGAATAATGTCGCGCGGCACCACAACCTGATTGCCGAAGATGGCAAGCAATGCCTCGATTGCCACAAGATCGAAAGCTACAACAGCGAGTTCACGGTCCAGGTGGTGCGCGATTGCCAGCAATGCCATACGTCGGCCATGCATGACCAGGTAAAGCATACCATCGTCACTTGCAGCCGCTGCCATGGCGACAACATCGGCGAAATCCATGCGGGGCGCTATGCGGCAACCGTAACAGTGGCGGCATGCTACGTGTGCCACACCAGCACCGACGCAAAAGTTAAGGCAGCCATCGTCAAGGGCCTGAACGGACAGACCGTATACTGCCAGGACTGCCACGGCAGCGACCCGCACAGTTGGGGAGGCATGCGGGGGCTCTAGCCGGAAGCTATTAAACATAGTGCAGCAAAAGAAGGGCCGGAGCGGGATTGTTCCGGCCCTTTCTCATTGCCTGGCCGTAAACACCTGGCGCGGCCGGTTCAGACTCTAATTTCTGGAGATGACTTGACGGCACCCCCCTTATTAGGTATTTTTCTTATCTACAAACTTTTATCAAAAATTCTATCGAACGTTCTCTATGCACGACTGTTTGTCACTCGACAATAAACAACTGGCAGTCTTTGAACGGGCCTGCCGCGATGAAGGCCTCCGGATTACCCACCAGCGGCTGGAGGTCTACCGGGAACTTGCCTCAGCGGTTGACCACCCCTCGGCGGAAACCATCCATCAGCGCCTGCGGCGAAATATCCCGACCATTTCCCTGGACACGGTCTACAGGACCCTCTCGACCCTCGCCCGGCATGGGCTCATCAGCAAAATCGATACAGTTGAAAGCCCGTCGCGATTCGAAGCAACCGGGATCAGGCATCACCATCTCATGTGCAGCGAGTGCAAAAAAATATCGGATTTTCAATGGAATACCGTTGACGAGATTCCGCTCCCCGACGGAATCGAATCGTGGGGGCACATCGCCACGAGAAACGTCGTAGTCTATGGGGTCTGCGGCAACTGCCTTGAAAAACTGGAAAACCGCGCTAAAAAATGAGTTGATAATCTGCAATGGCCGCACTAGCCTGCGGCCCATCAAACAGGAGGTATAAACATGTCCACAAAAGAGAATCTTGCGGAAGCCTTTGCCGGTGAAAGCCAGGCAAACCGGACATATCTGGCATTCGCCAAGCAGGCGGAAGTGGACGGATTCCCACAGGTTGCCAGACTTTTCCGGGCGGCAGCCCATGCCGAGACCGTCCATGCCCATGCCCACCTGCGCGCCATGGGGGGAATAAAGAAAACCACGGAGAACCTGGAATCCGCCATCGAAGGAGAAGGCTTCGAATTCCAGACCATGTATCCCCCTTTCCTGGAAGAGGCGAAGAAGGAGGGGGACCGCCTGGCTGAAATCTCCTTCCGCAACGCCCTGGCCGTGGAGGAGATCCACCACGATCTCTACCAGAAGGCCCTTTCCGCGGTAAAGAGCGGCGGCGATCTGGCAGCACGCCCGGTGTACGTTTGCGAAATTTGCGGCAACACCATATACGACAATGCGCCGGACAAGTGCCCCGTCTGCGGGGTGCCGAAGGAACGCTTCACCCTTATTGACTAACGCTGAACCGCACAGCATATCACCTATCAAAGGAGACCGTCTAATGAGCAGCATCAAGGGTACCAAGACCGAGCAGAACCTTCTGAAATCCTTTGCCGGCGAGAGCCAGGCCCGCAACCGCTACACCTATTTTGCCGCCGCGGCTAAAAAAGAGGGATACGTGCAGATCGCCGATATCTTCGAAGAGACCGCCAACCAGGAGAAGGAGCACGCCAAGCGCTTCTTCAAGTTTCTTGAGGGGGGAGATACGGAGATAATTGCCTGCTTCCCGGCCGGCAAAATCGGCACCACGACCGAAAATCTCCTGGCCGCCGCCTCCGGAGAACACGAAGAGCATTCCGACCTCTATCCGGCCTTTGCCCAGGTGGCCCAGGAAGAAGGTTTCGCCGCCATCGCGGCGGTCTGGCGGGCCATTTCCGTGGCGGAAAAGCAGCACGAGAAGCGTTACCGGGACCTCCTGGCCAACATAGAAGCCGGCCAGGTTTTCACCCGCCCAAATGAAGTAGTGTGGCGCTGCCGCAACTGCGGCTACCTCCACACAGCCACCGGCGCCCCGGACCAGTGCCCCGCATGCGCCCACCCCAAGGCCCACTTCGAGCTTCTGGGAGAAAACTGGTAACATTGCAGACGCTGAAAAGGACTCTTCCCCAAGTGGGGAAGAGTCCTTTTGTCGTTGAATCCGTCAGAGCGCCCGCAAACCCGTACATTGCCGGGTTTGCGACATTCAATCCCATTCAAGGTATCCGTAACATGGAAAACATGCCGTTCGACATCTCCCACCTAGGCAGTGAAGCTCTCGTGGCACTTGTCGAGACCCTGCCGGTCGCTGCCATGTACATGGAAGGCGATAATTTTTTCTTTAACAGTGAGGCGGAGCGGCTAACCGGCTATGGGAGAATCGAGATTCAGTCCATCGACGACTGGTTCCGCAAACTCTACGGCCCGGACCACGAGAAAGTTCGCGGGTACTGTAAAGCTGACAGAGCTGCCGGTTTTTCATCCCCGCGCCGCGTCACCATCACCACCAGGGATGGCTGCCGCCGGGAGGTTGAAGTCAAGTCGGCGGGTATCGGCCGGACCATCTGCGTCATGAACGACATAACCGACCTCGTAACCGCCCAGGAGCAGATGAAGGAAAGCAAAGAGCGCTACCGCCTTTTTTCGTCTCTCACTTCCGACTACGTAAATTTCTGCTCCCGCAAGGGAGATGACACCTACAGGGTAAGATGGCTGGGCGGCGCATTCGAGGCGATCACCGGCTACTTGGAGCAGAGCCTGTTCGAATGGGGCTGCTGGATGCCGCTGGTACACCCCGACGACCAGGAGAGGCTGAGCACTGCTCTTCTCTACATGACCCCTGGCAATACCAGCACCTCAGAGTACCGCATCTTCGCCAAAGACGGCTCAATTCACTGGATACGCCAGACATCGCGCTGCGAAACCGGCGACACCCCCGACGAACTTTTCCTGTTCAGCGCCTGCCAGGACATCACCGAACAAAAACAGGCCGAAGAGGCAATCCGCAAACTGAACGAAGAACTCGACCAGCGGGTTGTCGAGCGGACCGCTCAGATGGAGACAGCCATCAAGGAGCATGAATCCTTCAGCTACTCGGTCTCCCACGATCTGCGCGCACCGCTTCGCCACATCAACAGTTACAGCGCCATTGTAACCGAAGAGTTCGGGGACCGGATTCCCCCGGAGGCTCACCGGTATCTTGACCGCATTGCCGCGGCAAGCAAGCGGCTGGGCCAGCTTATCGACGACCTGCTGGAGCTGTCGCGGGTCAGCCGGGTCGAACTGAATACCGCCACCGTACATCTCAGCACACTGGCGGCGATGACGGTCGCATCACTGCGGGAGACGGAACCGCGGCGCGAAGTGGAATGGATTATCGCCGACAGCCTTAAGGCCAGAGGTGACGCTACCCTGCTGCGGCAACTGCTGCAGAACCTGCTGGGCAATGCATGGAAGTACACTGCCAAGGAGCCCAATGCCCGGATTGAATTCGGCAAAACTGTTATTGACGGCCAGGACGTCTTCTTTGTGAGGGATAATGGGGTTGGCTTCGACATGACTTTCAAGGACAAGCTGTTCGGCCATTTCCAGCGGCTCCATGGCAGCGAATTCGAAGGGACCGGCATCGGGCTGGCCACGGTAAAGCGGATTGTCGAACGCCACGGCGGCCGGGTCTGGGCCGAGGGGCACACCGGCAAAGGGGCAACCTTTTATTTCACCCTTCCGGAGATTTGACTACCCACCCTTTGCCTTGCCCACGGCTTATCCTGCACATTCAAGAACGTGGCGGCCCGATATTCAATGACAGCCAGTACAGGCCCAGTTGCCGCACCGACTCACTGAATTTCTCGAAATTCACCGATTTGCCGATGTAGCTGTTGGCCCCTAAGCGGTAGCTGTCCACGCGATCCCGGTCTTCATCGGATGTGGTGAGAACCACAACCGGCAGAAGTTGGGTACGGTTATCGGAGCGAATTTTTTTCAGCACTTCCAGTCCGTTGAGTTTGGGGAGATTGAGATCCAGCAACACCAGCTCCGGCTGATTTGCCGTATCGCGGTCGGCATAAGCACCCGTGCCGAACAGAAAATCTACCGCTTCGGCGCCGTCGCGGGCCACGACGATCTCATTGCGCAGATTGTTCGCCTTGAGTGCCCGAATCGTCAAGGCCTCGTCGTCGGGGTTATCCTCAACCAGCAAGATCCTCTTCTCATTCACTGATCTGCCCTCCCAGCGTAAAATAAAATACTGCTCCCTTACCTTCTTCCCCTTCCGCCCAAATCTTTCCCCCATGACGCAGGACAACCCGCTGCACCGACGCAAGCCCGATACCCGTCCCCTCGAACTCATCCGCCCGGTGCAGCCGTTGAAACGGTAAGAACAGCTTATCGGCATACTCCATATTGAAACCGGCTCCGTTGTCTTTGACAAAGAACACCGGCCCATGCGCAGTCACCATGTGTCCGAATTCTATCCGGGCAGCAGCATTATTCCGGGAATATTTCCAGGCATTACCGATCAGATTTTCCATGACCGAGCGCATCAGGGTCGGGTCCGCCAGGACCGGAGGAACTTCAGCCACGGTGAATTCGACGGCTCTCTGCGGCTCCACCTGTTTATGCTCTTCCGCAATCTGCCGTGCAAGTTCGCTCAAGTTCACCGGCTTGCGGCAAATCTCGCACCGGGTTATGCGCGAGAGGTGCAGTATTTCATTAATCAACGTCCCCATCCGGAGGCAGCCATTCCTGATCCGGTTGAGATAATCTCTCCCTTGATCGTTCAGCTTGTCACTAAATTCTTCCATCAGGGCAAGGCTGAAACCATCAATACCCCGCAGCGGTGCCCGCAAATCGTGGGAAACCGAGTAGGCAAAGGCATCGAGCTCTTTGTTGGCAACTGCCAGTTGTTCAGTCCGCTCCTCGACTCGCTGCTCCAGTTGGGAGTTGAGTTGTTGCAGATCCAGTGCCGCCTGCCTCCTTTCGGCCGACATCGCCTTGAAGGTGCTGATGAGCTCCGCCACCTCAGAGCTTTCCGGTTTGATATCATTCTCGCTCATGTCGCTCAGCTCGCCATAGGCGCTGAGGGCATTGACAAGGCTGTCCACCTCCCGGGTGGTCCGGCGCGCCAGCACATGGGCCAGCCCGAGACCCGCAACGATTGTCACTCCCCCGACAATGCCGATGGAAATTAACAGAGAGGCCATTTTAGCGTCCACTGCGCGGCGTTTCAGCCCTATGTGCAGAACGGTGTCGGATTCGTCCAGCCTTTTCGCAATATCGTAGACAACCTCCCCTTCGGTAGTCTGAAATTCCCATACCGCCGGAAGTTCGCTGGGGGGAACCCTCTCCAGCAACGCCACCGGCACGCCCTTGCGAAAGGTTGAGACATAGGGCTGCCTATTCTGCGCGATGAACACATACTGGAGGACCGTGCTCATTTTGAGCTCGCTGTCAAGCTGCGCCTTGAGGGCCACCCGGTCATCCCAGAGGATAAGGCGCTGCATGGCCCCCGCAAGCACCTCCGACCTTGTCTTCCACGTGTGCAGGGTCAGCTGGCGGTGGCGCTCCAGGGCAAAGCCCATGAAAAACCCGCTTATGAGCAGGATCATAACCGTCAGGAGCCCGGCGGTCCTTATAAAGATAATCTTTTTCAGGTGCATGGATCCCGCCTAGTCACCTTTTTTCTGCTCCAGCCAACTACTCATCTCACGAACCGTGTCATAGGCCTTATCATCGCCTTCGGCAAACCGGTCGATCTGGAGCTTGGCAAGCAGGGCCGCCGAATCTTTATGTTCATGGAGGGTAAGGAGTATCTGCTTCAACCTTTTTTTGGAAGCCGCATCCATGGCCGGGTGCACAACAATGGGGGGCATGCCGTAGGGGGAGGATTTTTCGATAATCTTCGTGTGGGACGTGAGGGTGGGATCAATGGTGTTCATGAACTCCCATATCAGGGAATCAACAGCGGCGCCATCAGCCTGGCCATCCGCAACCGCCTTGATGGAGTTATCGTGGCTGTTGCTGAAAAAATGTTCCCGAAAGAAGGACTTCGGCGTTTCCCCCCGCTTTGCCAGCATATATGTCGGCACCAGGCAACCGGTATTTGAATCCGGATCGGTGAAGGCAAACTTCTTGCCCCGCAAATCATGCAGCGAGGCATAACTGCTGTTGCGGTTGGCGATGATGTAGGAATAGTAGACTTTGGCGCCATGCACGACCGGCACAGCCAGGAGCTCCATACCGAACCGCTCGTGCCCCTTGACATAGGGACCGGCACAGACAAAGGCGGCATCGACCTGCCGGTTCATGACGAGGTCATTCACTTCCGCATAGGTCCGCCGTTGCCAGAAGACGGCCCGTCTTTCCATCCGGCCGGCCACCAGCCGCAGCAACTCTTCGTAGTACTGCCTGGTGGTCTCGGGCGAAATCATGGCAGCCACGGCAATATGCAAGGGAGGAAGAGCGTTAATTGACTGGTTGCCGCCAATTTCAGGCACTACTTTTTCCATATCTACCCGGGATCTGTCGTTGTCACAGGAGACAACCAGCAGCACCAACGGAACCAGCAACAGTGGGCAGCAGAGCGATGCAAGCCGGCGCACAACGATTGCATAGCTCATCAGGAATTTCTGCAGCAGAGGAGAACCCATGAAAACCTCCAAGGTGCACTTTGCCCGCCCTAATTAGCCAGCAACAATAATGCCATCCCGAGCCGATACTGCAACCCCCGCAGGCAAACTATACCACTACTTCACCCCTTCCAGTTTAAGTGCAAACGTAAGATCATGACCTGCCAGCGGATGGTTGCCATCAAGGGTCACCATATCCTCACCGGCATCAACAACCATCATCACCAGGGCCTGCCCGCCGGCGAAACCGATGCTGAGCTTCTGCCCCACCCGCAACTCCCGGTCACGGGGGAACCGGCCGCGCTCCAGCGTGAGGATGTTTTCCTTCCGCCATCCCCCGAAAGCCTCCTCGGCAGGGACAAGGATGTTCTTGACCTCGCCGGCCGCCATGCCGATAACAGCCTGTTCCAGGGCAGGAAAAACCTGCCCGTTGCCGATAGTGAACTCGTAGGGGTCCCCCCCCTCGGTGCTGTCGAAAATCCGGCCGGTATCCAGGGTTCCGATGTAGTGGACCCTGACGGTTTTGCCATGTTCTGCAAGGTTCATGGGTGTCCCCTTCTGAAGAAAAAACCCGCCGGAAAAATCCGGCGGGCCTTTTCAACTCAAATTTCACGGTATAATCCAAGCATTTACTGTTTGCCGGCCTTTTCCCCGCCTTTACCGCATCATCTCGAAGAAGCGGTCTTCACAGGTCTCGTCCACAACTTCAATAAACTTGTTGCAGATGGCCGACACCATGTTGATGACCCCCTGGTAGCCGATGAGCGGGTAACGGTGCAGGTTCACCCGGTCGAAGATGGGGAAGCCGAAGCGGAAGAGGGGGATATTGGCGTCGCGGGCGATGAACTTGCCGTGGGTATCGCCAATTATGGCGTCCACGGGGCCGGTCATGATGAGGCTCCGCATATGCCACAGATCCTTGCCCATGTAAATTTTCCCCTGTTTGCCGTAGGCGGAGGAGTCCAGGAGCGCCTGGATCTCCTTCTCCACTTTCTTGCTCCCCTTGCTGCAAAGGATGTAATAAGGGATCGCCCCCATCTCCAGGAGAAACGAGACATAACCGATGAGTTGGTCCGGATCGCCGTAGAGAGCGAATTTCTTCCCATGCATGTACTGATGGGCGTCGGTCATGGCATCCACGGCACGCCCCCGCTCGGCCTTGAGGCTTTCAGGAACCGGCTTGCCGCTCAGTTCGGAGATTTTCATCAGGAAAGCGTCGGTTTTGGCGATCCCCAGCGGCATGGGCATTGAAGCGTGTTTGCCCGCGTAGTTGTCCTTGAGCCAGCCATAGGTTTTGGCGGCGGTAAAGGGGCCGAGGTTGATGGTGGCCTTGCCGTTGATGGAGTCGGCCGCATCATCCAGCTTGGTGCCGCCGGCATACAACCGGTATGTGCCGTCCAGGGGCGAGTCGAAGACATCCGAGATATCGCCGAGAATGGTGTACGGTACGCCGAAGGCGTCGAAGATCCGCTTGTACTCCCGGAAGTTCCCCGTGTTGGCATCGAAGCCGGGAACCAGGTTGATCTTGCCGGTGCAGCGCCCCTCCACTTTCTTGCCGGCGGTCAGGCTTTGAAGGATGGACAGGAGCATGGCGTCATAGCCATGGACATGGGAGCCGTTGAAGCTCGGCGTATTGGCATAGGCGACCGGCATATCGGCCGGAACTATCCCCTTGTTCCGGGCATTCTTGATGAATGCGCTCAGGTCGTCACCGATGATCTCCGGCATGCAGGAGGTGAAAATGGAGACCATCTTCGGCTTGTAGAGGGCGATGGCATTCTCCAGCCCCTCGTGGAGGTTGTTCTGGCCGCCGAACACGGCGCCGTCCTCGGTCATGGAGTCTGAGACCGCCGGGGCAGGCTCCCGGAAATGACGGTTGAGGGTCGAGCGGTAGTAGGATGCGCACCCCTGGGAACCGTGCACGAAGGGGAGGCTTCCTTCGAAGGCATGGGCTGCCAGTTCGGCCCCCAGGGGCTGGCAGGCGTGGGGAGGCGCAACCACCAGCGCCTCGCGTTTGAAGTTGAGTTCTTTGTATTCTTCGGTATTGATCCATTCCTTGACCCGCTCAATCTCTTCGGCAGGGGTCTCGGTAACCGGCTTTACTGCAAGGCCCAGGTTGTTAGCCATGATATGTCTCCTTTCGACCGGAACTCATCCGTTCACGGACGATTGATTATTGGTTCTACCTTCACCCTTTCATAAAGGGGGATGCACATCCTAATACGGCGACTTAACCAAAGACCACGTGGGGCTGTTGATCGCCATGTCAATATCCCTGGCAAAGATCGGAAACCCTTTATAGCCGTGGTACGGGCCTGAGTAGTCCCAGCTGTGCATCTGGCGGAACGGAAGCCCCATCTTCTGGAAGACGTACTTCTCCTTGATGCCGGAGGCTACCAGATCGGGCTTCAGCTCTTTAGCGAACTCCTCAAGCTCAAGCTCGGAGGCGTCGTCATAGACAACCGTGGCATCGGGCATTTCCGGCGCGGTCCGGTCGTAGTCATCGGTGTGGGCAAATTCATAGCCGCTGCCGACGCAGATCATTCCCAGATCTTCATAGGCCCCGATGGTATGCCGGGGGCGCAGGCCACCTACATAAAGCATGACCTTCTTCCCTTCCAGGCGGGGGCGGACCTCTTCGATCACCGCCTGCATCTGCGGATCGTATTTGGCGATTACCGCTTCCACCTTCTCCTTGATGGTGTCATCGAACAGCTCCGCCAGCTTGCGGAGGCTCTGCTTGATCTTTGTGGGCCCGAAGAAATTCAGCTCGATCCACGGGATGCCGTATTTCTCTTCCATGACCTTGCACATGTAGTTCATGGAGCGGTAGCAGTGAATGACGTTGAGCTTAACCTGGTGAGTCGCGGCGATCTTCTCCAGCTCCCCGTCCCCGGTCCAGACGGATTTGACGTTGAATCCGCACTCCTCAAGCAACGGTTTCGTGGACCAGGCATCGCCTCCGATGTTGTATTCGCCGATAAGGGCGATGTCATAGGGGCCCACCGGCTCGGGGAACTCGCGGGTCTCGATGATGTAGTCACGGATGGTGTCGTTGGAGATATGGTGCCCCAGAGACTGGGATACCCCGCGGAATCCCTCGCAGTTGCAGGGGATAATCGGGATGTCCAGGTCCTTGGCGCTCTGCTTTGCCACGGCGTTGATGTCATCGCCGATGAGCCCCACGGGGCACTCGGAGAGGACCGAAATCCCCTTGGCCAGGGGGAAGAGTTCCTTGGTCTCGACCAGGAGCTGCTTCAGCTTCTTGTCGCCGCCATAGACGATATCCTTCTCCTGGAAATCGGAGGTGAACTGCATGGCGAACTGGTCGACCCCCAGGGTGCCGGACATCAGGTTGCGCCGGGTTCCCCAGGAGTACCAGCCGCATCCGACCGGACCGTGGGAAACGTGGACCATGTCGCGGATGGGGCCCCAGACCACCCCTTTTGCGCCGGCATAGGCACAGCCGCGGGCACTCATAACACCGGGAACGGTCTTCTTGTTGGATTTAACGCAGGCGCTCCCGCTCTCCGGATCGTTGGGGGCCAGGTGCGGTGACCGCTTCTTGCGCCCCTTTTCCGGATAGACCGCAAGAACCTTGTCGATCATCTCCTGGGTCGATTCCTTCGTTATCCCTTCAACTTTTTGTATTGTTTTGGACATAGGTCAACTCCTGTATGGTTTTGGCTTAAACCAACTGGCGAATGATTTTGAGGTCAGGTCGGCAGCTTCCAAGGAAGAGCGCGGAGGCGTGGCAGCGCCACGTCGCACAAGCGATGACGCAGGAAATGCCGAGATGGCCCAAAAGCGTTCGTCACTTCGCCGCCGCTTCGGCAACGCCCACTATGCTCTCGTCATCGGCTTCCATGATGCCGAACTCCATGAGCAACTCTTCCAGCTCGTCCATCTCCAGGGGTGTCGGCACCACCAGCATCTTGTTCTCCAGGATCTTCTTGGCCAGGGTCCGGTACTCCTCGGCCTGCTTGTGCTCGGGGGAGTACTCGATGACCGTCATGCGGCGCAGTTCGGCGCGCTGAACCTGGTTGTCCCGGGGAACGAAGTGGATCATCTGGGTGCCGAGCTTCTTGGCCAGGGCCTCGATCAGCTCGTCTTCCCGGTCGGTGTTGCGGGAGTTGCAGATGAGGCCGCCAAGGCGGACCTTGCCGGATGAAGCGTACTTGAGGATACCTTTGGCGATGTTGTTGGCGGCATACATGGCCATCATCTCGCCCGAGCAGACAATGTATATCTCTTCAGCCTTGTTCTCGCGGATCGGCATGGCGAACCCGCCGCAGACGACGTCGCCGAGAACGTCATAGAATACGAAGTCGAGATCAGGGGTATAGGCGCCGTTCTCTTCCAGAAAGTTGATGGCCGTGATGACGCCGCGGCCGGCACAGCCGACGCCCGGCTCAGGGCCTCCCGACTCGACGCAGTTGACGTTTCCGTACCCAACCTTCATAACGTCATCCAGTTCCAGATCCTCAACCGTCCCCAGTTCGCGAACCAGGTCCATAACCGTGGACTGGGCTTTGGCGTGGAGGATAAGGCGGGTTGAATCGGCCTTCGGGTCGCACCCTACGATCATTACCTTCTTGCCCAGCGAAGCGAGCCCCGCCACCGTGTTCTGGGTTGTCGTGGACTTGCCGATGCCACCTTTGCCGTAAATCGCGATTTGTCTCATGTTCCTTCTCCTTTCGTCCACTCATCCGTGGACCGTCTGGGAATGTGCGGGGCAACAAAAAAGGCGCCCCAATGATGATATTGGTGGCGCCCTTGCCTGCGTTCAGCAGCGAATACTTCAGCGTATTCTCGTTATCGATTTTGATGAAGATATAGCACTGACCGTGCCAAGAACAAACCAACCGTAATTACAAGACTTTACCCCCATCAATTATTAACAGCGCGCCTCTTTCCTGTTCACATGCACAGAAATCAATCACTTTAAGCAGTGCAAAATCATCTAACGATCGGCAAACAACTCTTTCCATGGATTCGTTGTAACCTCCATCGGCCGTTCCACGCATTCCACCCTTGCGGCTGCCTTATTTTTTTGCGATAGTTGCCCAACCATGTTCACTAATGCACAATTTTAAGGCAAGGAGGCAACATGCCCAGGCGCGACGACGTCAAGAAGGTCCTCATCATCGGTTCCGGCCCCATCATCATCGGTCAGGCCTGCGAGTTCGACTACTCCGGCACCCAGGCCTGCAAGGCCCTGCGCAAGCTAGGCTACCAAATCGTGCTGGTGAACTCCAACCCCGCCACCATCATGACCGACCCCGCCATGGCCGACGCCACCTATATAGAACCACTCAACGTGGAAACCCTCACCGAGATCATCCGCAAAGAGCGCCCCGACGCCCTCCTCCCCAACCTGGGGGGACAGACCGGCCTCAATCTCTCGTCGGCCCTGGATCGGGCCGGGGTGCTCACCGAGTACGGGGTGCGCGTAATCGGCGTGAATCTCGATGCCATCAAGCGGGGAGAGGACCGGGAAACCTTCAAGGAAACCATGACGCGGCTCGGCATCGAGACCGCCCGCAGCGAAATTGCCACCTCCATCGAGGAGGCCCTGGACGTGGTATCCCGCATCGGGCTGCCGGTGGTGATCCGCCCCGCCTACACCATGGGAGGGACCGGCGGCGGCTTTGCCTACAACATGGAGGAGTTCCGGACCATCGCAGCCCGGGGCCTCGCGGCGAGCCCGGTGAGCCAGATCCTCGTGGAGGAGTCGGTGCTCGGCTGGGAGGAGCTGGAACTGGAGGTAGTGCGGGACGCCAGGAACCAGAAGATCACCGTCTGCTTCATCGAAAACGTGGACGCCATGGGGGTCCACACCGGCGACTCCTACTGCACGGCCCCCATGCTCACCATAACGCCGGAGCTTCAGGCCCGGCTCCAGGATTATGCCTACCGCATCGTCGACGCCATCGAAGTGATCGGAGGCACCAACGTCCAGTTCGCCCATGATCCCAAAACCGGGCGGGTGGTGGTCATCGAGATCAACCCCCGCACCTCCCGCTCCTCGGCCCTGGCATCCAAGGCCACCGGCTTTCCCATCGCCATGGTCTCGTCGCTCCTGGCTGCGGGGCTCACCCTGGACGAAATCCCCTACTGGCGGGACGGCTCTCTGGAGAAGTACACCCCGGGCGGCGACTACGTAGTGGTCAAGTTCGCCCGCTGGGCCTTCGAGAAGTTCAAGGGGGTCGAGGACAAGCTCGGCACCCAGATGCGGGCCGTGGGCGAGGTCATGAGCATCGGCAAGAACTACAAGGAGGCGCTCCAGAAGGCGATCCGCTCCCTGGAGATAGGCCGCTACGGCCTCGGCTTTGCCCGGGACTTCAACGCCAGATCGCTCCCGAAACTCCTGGAGATGCTGGCCGAGCCCTCCAGCGAGCGCCAGTTCATCATCTACGAGGCCATCCGCAAGGGGGCGGACATCGATCAGCTCCACCGGCTGACCCACATCAAACACTGGTTCCTGCAGCAGATGAAGGAGCTGGTGGAACTGGAGGAGGAGATCCTCCGGCACCGGGGAAGCCTCCCCCCTGACGAGCTGCTGCTCCGGGCTAAGCGGGACGGCTTTGCGGACCGCTACCTGGCGAAACTGCTGGAGATCCCGGAGCCCCGAATCCGCGAAAAGCGGCTGGCTATGGGTCTTGCCGAGGCGTGGGAGGCGGTGCCGGTCAGTGGCGTGGAGAACGCCGCCTACTACTTCTCCACCTACAACGCACCGGACACGGTGCCGGTCAGCGACCGGAAGAAAATCATGGTGCTGGGGGGCGGTCCCAACCGGATCGGCCAGGGGATCGAGTTCGACTACTGCTGCGTCCACACCGCCTTTGCCCTGCGGGAAGCCGGCTACGAGACCATCATGGTCAACTGCAACCCGGAAACGGTCTCCACCGACTACGACACCTCGGACAAGCTCTACTTCGAGCCCCTCACCGTGGAGGACGTCCTCTCCATCTACGCCAAAGAGAAACCCGAGGGGGTGGTGGTCCAGTTCGGGGGGCAGACCCCCCTCAACATCGCCGCCGAACTGGAGGCGGCCGGAGTGCGGATCATCGGCACCACGCCGGAGACCATCGACCTGGCCGAGGATCGGCAGCGCTTCGCCAGGGTGATGACGGAGCTGGGGATACCCCAGCCCGAATCGGGGATGGCCAGCACCCTGGATGAGGCCCTGGCCGTTGCTGCCCGCATCGGCTACCCCCTCATGGTGCGCCCCTCCTACGTCCTGGGGGGGAGGGCCATGGAGGTGGTCCACGACGAGGAGATGCTCCGGGAGTACGTCACCAAGGCGGTGGACGTCTCGCCGGAGCGCCCGATCCTCATCGACCGGTTCCTGGAGAACGCCATCGAGGCCGAGGCCGACGCCATCAGCGACGGGACCGACGCCTTCGTGCCGGCGGTCATGGAGCATATCGAGCTGGCCGGGGTCCACTCGGGGGATTCGGCCTGCGTCATCCCGCCGGTGAGCATACCCCAAAAGCACATCGCCACCATCGATGAGTACACCCGCAGGATCGCCGTGGCCATGGGGGTCGTGGGGCTCATGAACATCCAGTACGCCATCGCCGACGACACCGTCTACATCCTGGAGGCGAACCCCCGGGCCAGCCGCACCGTGCCGCTGGTCTCCAAGGTCTGCAACATCCCCATGCCCCGCATCGCCGTTCAGGTCATGCTCGGGGCGAAGCTGAAGGAGATGGGGCTCGCCCGCCGCACCTTCCCCCACTTCGGGGTCAAGGAGGCGGTATTCCCCTTCCCCATGTTCCCGGAGGTGGACCCGGTGCTCGGTCCGGAGATGCGCTCCACCGGCGAGGTGCTGGGACTTGCGGGGAACTACGGCCTCGCCTTCTACAAGGCCCAGGAAGGGGCCAACGCCCAGCTCCCTCTCTCCGGGTCGGTCCTCTTCACCATTGCCGACCGGGACAAGGACGGTGCCCTGGCAGCGGCGCGCCGCTTCGCGGAACTGGGCTTCACCATCCGGGCCACGGAGGGGACCTGCCGGTTCCTGGCCGGCCACGGCATTGCCGCCACCCCGGTCACCAAGCTCCACGAAGGGCGCCCCAACCTGGTGGACGAAATCAAGAACGGCGAGATCCAGCTGGTAGTCAACACCCCGGCCGGCAAGCAGAGCGCCCATGACGATTCCTACATCCGCAAGGCAGCCATCGCCAACAAGATTCCCCACATAACCACCGTGGCAGCCGCCGTGGCCGCCGCCGAGGGGATCGCGGCCCGCCGCAACGGCAAGGAGCCGGTCATGAGCCTTCAGGAGTACCACGCCGGTATCCACTGACAGTTACTTAACCTGCTGAAGGCATGATGCACGACGGCCCGCCGGGATATCCCGGCGGGCCGTCGTGCTGCCCCCACAAATCATTTGCGGAAAACTATCATTCCACCTTTCGCTCCGCAACCCGATGGCGCTACGATTCCGTCAGCAAAATCGCTTCTGCAATCTGCCGCATGCTCTTGCGCTTATCCATGGCCAGCTTCTGCATCCTGCGAAACGCCTCGGGTTCGGATAGCCCCTGATTCCGCATCAGGACTCCCTTGGCCTTCTCGATGACTTTACGGCTTTCCAGAGTTTCCTTAAGGTCCTCCACCTCCTCCTTGAGGTTTTCCACCTCATCGGCATGGGCGCAGGCCAGCTCAATGGCGGGCCAGAGATCCTGCTCCCGGAACGGCTTGGCAAGGAAACCGCCGATGCCGCTCTCCTTGGCCCGCTTGACCGTAGCCGCGTCGCAACAGGCCGTCAGGAGAATGATCGGAATCTTCAGCCTCCGCCGGATATCCCGGGCCGCCGTAATGCCATCCTTTTTGGGCATGGAGACATCCAGAATCACGATGTCAGGCATGGTGGCCAGCGCCGTCTCCACCGCCTGCTCACCATCCCCGCATTCGCGGATCTCATCGAAACCAAGTTCCCGGAGCTTATTTTTTAAGCTCATCCTGATAATCGGCTCATCATCGCACACCAGAACACTTTTCAATGAAATCACCACCTTATCATCAATTTATCCTGCAACTGCGCGTACTGCACGTGTAATTCAGCACAAACCGTTCCAAGCCGTGAGGCTGGCGCTTACCGTTTGTATCCTTTACAATGCCCCCCATCGTGACAGAATAGATGCTGAACTCCCCAATGCCACCGGAGGACCGTTCATGAAGAAAAAGGTAGCCATCATTGCCATAGTGCTCATCTGCGCAGCCGCCGTCGCATGGTTCGTCAATCGGCGCACCGGCGACGACGGCAATACCGTTGCCGTTTCCGGGACCATCGAAGTGACCGAGGTGGAGGTGAGCTTCAAGATCCCGGGAAGGGTGAGGGAACGGCTAGTTGACGAGGGGGAGCAGGTAAAAGCGGGGCAGATCGTTGCGCGGCTGGACGATGAGGACCTTCGTCTTGAACTGGCCCAGCGTGAGCGGGATACGGAAGTTATGGGGGCGAACCTGCGGGAGCTGGAAACCGGTTTCCGAAAAGAAGACATCGATCGGGCCGACGCTGCCGTAAAAAGAGTCAAGGCCGATGCCGAACGCCTCAAGGCCGATTTCGCCCGGCAGGAGACCCTTTACCGTCGGGAGGTCATCTCCCGCCGTGACTATGACGCCGCCAAAGCCTCTTTCGAATCGTCCCGGGCCGCCCTCCGTGAGGCGGTGGCCCAACAGGAGCTCATGCACCGTGGCCCCCGCAGCGAACAGATCGAAGCGGCACGGGCACGACTCGCTCAATCCATGGAAGCTTTGGAGTTGGCACGCACGCGCCTCGGCTACACAACCCTCGCCTCCCCCATGGCTGGGTTGGTCCTGGCCAAGCACGTGGAACCGGGAGAGCAGGTTGCCGCCGGCACCCCCATAGTGAGCGTGGGCGACATGGTGAACACCTGGATGCGGGCCTACATTGCCGAAACCGACCTGGGAAGGGTGAAAGTTGGGCAAAAAGCCCGGGTAACGAGCGATACCTGGCCCGACCGTCACTACGAGGGAACCGTTACCTTCATCTCGCCGGAAGCGGAATTCACCCCCAAGAGCGTCCAGACGCAAAAGGAAAGGGTGAAACTGGTTTACCGAATCAAGATCACCATCCCCAACCGCAATATGGAACTGAAGCCGGGGATGCCGGTGGATGCAAAGATCGGGACCGGGCAATAACCTCAGCCAATGGACGCAATCTCGACCGACAATCTCACCAAACGCTTCGGCGACCTTACCGCCGTGGACCGGCTCACCCTCTCCGTCGCTGCCGGAGAGCTCTTCGGCCTCGTGGGCTCCGACGGTGCCGGCAAGACCACCACCATGCGGATGCTTACGGGCATCATGGACCCCACAGAGGGGACGGCCAGGGTCATGGGGCGCCACACGGTGCGGGAGTCGGAAGGGCTCAAGGAAGAAATCGGTTACATGAGCCAGCGGTTCGGGCTATACCCGGACCTTACAGTCATGGAGAATCTCCATTTTTATGCCGACATCTACGGGCTCCCCCGCCGGGGGCGCGACGAGAAGATAAACCGGCTCCTCGCCTTCAGCAACCTCACCCCCTTCGGGAAACGGCTGGCAGGCAACCTCTCCGGCGGCATGAAACAGAAGCTGGGGCTTGCCTGCGCCCTCATCCACACCCCCAAGGTCCTCTTTCTTGACGAGCCCACCAACGGGGTCGATCCGGTCTCGCGCCGGGATTTCTGGCGCATCCTCTACCAGCTTCTGCGGGAAGGGGTAACGGTATTCGTTGCCACCGCCTACCTGGATGAGGCGGACCGCTGCAACCGGGTGGGACTCATCCACCGGGGGAAACTCCTGGCCTGCGACACCCCCGACAACCTCAAGGGACTCATGCGGGGGACCATACTCGAAGTGCTCACCCCTTCCCCCCGCCAGGCGGCGCAGCTCCTGCGGGAGCGGCTGGAGAGGGAATCGGTGGGGATATTCGGAGACCGGCTCCACGTGATGACCCGCAATGCCACGGAAACCGGCACCGCCATCGAAGCCATCCTGCGGGGCGAAGGAGTGCCGCTCCAGAGCCTGCGCCCCATAGAACCGAGCCTGGAGGATGTATTGGTGTCGGTGCTTACGGAGGAGGCCGGCCCATGACCACTGCCGCCTCCGACATGGCCGTCACCCTCCGCGATCTGGAAAAGCGCTTCGGCGACTTCACGGCCGTAAACCGCATATCCCTCGATGTGAAGCGGGGGGAAATCTTCGGCTTCCTGGGGCCCAACGGCGCCGGCAAATCCACCACCATCCGGATGCTCTGCGGCATCCTCCAGCCCACCTCCGGCAGCGGCACCGTGGCTGGCTTCGACATTGTCGACCAGCCGGAGGAAATCAAGAAGAACATCGGCTACATGAGCCAGAAGTTCTCCCTCTACGAGGACCTGACCGTAGAGGAGAACATCGACTTCTACAGCGGCATCTACCGCATACCCGACGCGAAAAAGAAAGAGCGCAAGGAGTGGGTCATCAGGATGGCGGGGCTCACCGAGCACCGCTCCTCCCGGACCGCCATCCTCTCCGGCGGTTGGAAGCAGCGGCTGGCCCTGGGGTGTGCCGTACTCCACGAGCCCCCCATCATCTTCCTGGACGAGCCCACTTCCGGGGTGGATCCCCTGAGCCGCCGCAATTTCTGGGATTTGATCTATCACCTGGCCGGCGGGGGGGTCACCGTATTCGTCACCACCCACTACATGGACGAAGCCGAGTACTGCGACCGGCTGGCCCTCATCTACCGGGGAGAACTCATCGCCCTTGGGACTCCGGGGGAACTCAAGACCCGCTTCATGGCTGAGGAGATAGTTGAGGTGCGGTGCAGCCGTCCCCAGGATGCCATGGAAATAATCGAAGCCCTGCCCGGCATCGGACATGCGGCACTCTTCGGACGGTCGCTCCACGTGGTGGCCGGCCGGGCCGACGCGGCAATTCCAGCCATCGGGCAGGCCCTTTCCGCCGGCGGGTTCACCGTGGACGGCATTGAGCGGATCGTCCCGTCCCTGGAAGATGTCTTTGTCTCCCTCATCGAAGCGCGGGACCGTGGAACCGCCCCCCAGGGGGAATTCAGCCGATGAAGCTCCAGCGAGTGGCGGCCGTGGCCCGCAAGGAATTCATTCACATACTCCGCGACCCCCGGAGCCTCGGCATGGGGATCGCCATCCCGATGCTGCTCCTCTTCCTTTTCGGCTATGCGCTCACCCTGGATGTGGACCGAGTGCCCCTCATGGTCTGGGATCAGAGCGGCACCACCGAAAGCCGCGATCTCATAAGCCGCTTCAGCGGGTCCCGCTATTTCACCCTGACGGGGCACGCTGTTACCTACCGCGAAATCGAGCGGGCCATCGACCGGCGAGATGTCCTCATGGCCCTGGTGATCCCCCCCGATTTCGCCCGAAAGCTCCGCACCGGAGCTGCGGCCCCGATACAGGCGATACTGGACGGCAGCGACGCCAATACCGCCACCATTGCCCTCGGTTATGCAGAGGCCGTAACCCAGTCCTGGTCACAACGGATAACAGTGGAGCAATCGAAGCGCCTGTCACCCCTCCCAACCGTCGGCAGAGTGGATGTGCGCCCGCGGGTATGGTTCAATACCGACATGGCTTCCCGCAATTACATCTTTCCGGGGCTGATCGCAGTCATCATGATGGTGATCTCGGCGCTGCTAACCTCTCTTACCGTTGCCAGGGAATGGGAAACAGGCACCATGGAGCAGCTTATCTCCACGCCGCTACGGGGGCCCGAACTCATCGCCGGCAAGCTCATCCCCTACTTCGCCATAGGAATCCTGGACTTCATCCTTTCGGTCCTGGTGGGTGAATTCATCTTCGACATCCCGCTGCGGGGAAGCCTAGGGCTGCTCTTCGCCATGTCGCTGATCTTCCTCCTCTGCGCCCTGGCCTTCGGGCTGCTCATCAGCATCATAACCAAAAACCAGCGCCTCGCTTCCCAGATAGCCATGGTAACCACCATGCTCCCGGCGTTCCTGCTCTCGGGCTTCATCTTCCCCCTCGATACTATGCCGGCCCCCATTCAGGCCATAAGCCGCATCGTAACTGCCACATATTTCGTCACGATACTGCGGGGAATTTACCTCAAGGGGGTGGGACTCGAGGTCTTGGGCAAGGAAGCAGTGTTCCTGGCGATTTTCGGTGTGGCAGTAGTCGTTATTTCCGTGAAAAAGTTCCGGAAGAAGGTGGAATAAGGAGATGCTCGAGCGGCTCAAGTGCATGCTGGTGAAGGAAATAATCCAGGCGCTGCGTGACCCCCGGATGCGCTTCATCCTGTTCATCATCCCGGCGGTCCAGACGGTAATCTTCGGCTATGCGGTGAATACCGACGTGCGAAATGTGAAAACCGCCATATACGACCAGGACAACACCAGGCAGAGCCGTGATTTGGTTGCCCGCTTCCAGCGCTCGGGTTATTTCCTGATCACTGAGCGGATCGGAAGTGAGCCCTGGGTGCGCGAACTAATGGACCGGGGCAGTGTGAAGGTGATCCTCAGAATGAACCGGGGCTTCGGCGCCAGCCTCGATGCCGGGCGCACGGCTCCGCTCCAGATGATCCTCGACGGCACCGACTCCAACACTGCCGGCATCGTCCTGAACTACGCCTCACGCATAGCCGCAGGATTCAGCGAAGAACTGCAGGCCAGCCAACTCGCCCGCCACATGGGCACCCCCCCGGCAACAGCCGGCGTCCAGCTCCAGAGCCGTGCCTGGTTCAACGAAAACCTGGAGAGCAGCAACTACTACGTTCCTGCGGTGATCGCCAACATCGTGCTGGTAATCACCATGCTCCTCTCCAGCATGGCCGTGGTGCGCGAAAAAGAAATCGGCACCATGGAGCAGATGATCGTCACCCCCATATCAAAGAGTGAGTTCATCCTGGGCAAGACCATCCCCTTTGTCCTCATCGGCTTCATCGATGTGGCGGTTATCACTGCCGTGTCGGTCTTTTGGTTCGAGGTCCCCATTCGCGGCAGTCTTCTGCTCCTCTTCGGCGCCACGGCCCTGTTCCTCATGAGCGCCCTCGGCTTCGGGCTTTTCATCTCCACCGTCAGCACAACCCAGCAGCAGGCCATGATGAGCTCTTTCTTCTTCATCTTCCCGGCCATGCTACTCTCCGGCTTCGCCTTCCCCATCGAAAACATGCCCACCATCGTCCAGTACTTCACATATCTGAACCCGCTGCGTTACTACCTGGTCATCATTCGGGGGATATTTCTCAAAGGGGTGGGTGCGCAGGTCCTATGGCCCCAGATGGCAGGTCTGCTGATACTGGGGGGCATAATTCTGGCTTTCGCCGTGAAGCGTTTCCGGAAGACGCTGTCGTAGGGGATGAATGGTGCAGGGCGGCCGCTGCCGCCCTTTTAGAACAGAGGGACTCAGACTGTCAGGCTTTCATTTTCGACTTGCCGGTTTTGGACCCGGCGGCAGTCTTTTTCAGTTCTCCCGCCATTTCCTCTACCTCTTCGGCCCCCTTGGCATAGAACGTCTCTTCATCGGGGGCCAAGTGGGATAGGAGCTTAAGAAATTCTCCGGCGTGAACTCTCTCCTCGTCGGCAATATCCGTAAGCACGGCCTTGGCTAGCTCATCATCCGTCGACTCGGCCAACTGCATATAGAGCTGAATGGCCTCGTACTCAGCGGCCACCATGAAACGGATGGCTCTGACCAACTCGGCCGGAGACAACTTCCGTCCATGGGCAAGGCCGGAAAAGGGCGTTCCGAAGTCAGGCATGGTATCCTCCCTTAATGAGATAATTTGTCCTTGCCTATGAGAACGGCATACCAAAGGATAACGTAAAATATTTTTCGCTTTTTTAAAATGAAGCACGGCAGTGCCTCGAATCGGTTAGAATTGCGTCGCCAAACGAAAATTCGACCCGAAAGGAGCACGCTGCCGTGGAAGAACATTGTACCCCAAAGGCCCAAATCATCCAACTGAATGAAACTGCCGTCCGCGACCACCTTGGAGAAATGGTCCGCAGTACCGTAGAAGAGACCCTGAACCGAATGCTCGATGCCGAGGCAGACCGTTTGTGTAACGCCGAGAAGTATCAGCGTCATGAGGCCAGAGCCGATACCCGAGCCGGCTATTACCAGCGTAAGCTCCAGACTAAGGCCGGAGAAGTGACGTTAAACATGCCGAAGCTCCGGCGCCAGACCTTTGAGACGGCCATCATCGAGCGCTACCGTCGGCGTGAAACCTCGGTGGAAGAAGCGTTGATCGAGATGTACCTGGCCGGTGTTTCAGTAAGACGAATCGAAGACATTACCGAAACCCTGTGGGGAACCAAGGTCAGTCCCGGCACTATCAGCAACCTTAACAAGAAGGTCTACGCCAAGATCGAGGAGTGGCGAAACCGTCCCATCAAAGGGGAGTTCCCCTACGTCTATCTGGACGGCATCGTGCTTAAGCGCTCCTGGGGCGGCGAAGTGACCAATGTCTCGGTACTAGTAGCCATCGGCGTCAATGACCAAGGATATCGCAAAATCCTCGGTGTCTGCGAAGGGGCCAAGGAAGACAAGGCCGGCTGGTCGAGCTTCCTGCGCCACCTCAAAGAGCGGGGTCTCACTGGCGTGCGGCTGTTCATCACCGACGCTTGCATGGGGCTTGTGGAATCCCTGGCTGAGTTCTACCCGCAAACCAAATGGCAGCGCTGCACGGTTCATTTCTACCGCAATGTCTTCAGCGTGGTGCCGGCAAAGCGGATGGCGGAAGTAGCGGCCATGCTCAAGGCGATCCATGCGTCGGAAGACAAGAAGGCGGCCCTGGAAAAGGCCGAGGCTGTCTTTGCCAAGCTGGAGGCGATGAAGCTCAAGGAAGCGGCCAAGAAGGTTCAGGAATCGATTGCCGAAACCTTGTCTTACTATGACTTTCCCCGCGAGCATCGCATCCGCATCCGGACCAATAACGCCCTTGAACGGATCATGAAAGAGATCCGACGGCGGACGAAAGTTGTTGGCGCTTTCCCCGACGGGCACTCGGCATTGATGCTCTGCGCCGCTAGACTGCGTCACATTGCTGGAACCCAGTGGGGAACGAAACGCTACCTCAATATCGATCTTCTCAGAGAACAGGAACTGAACCAGCAACTCGAAGGGGCTGAGGCTGTCTAACTTTTTGAAGGCACTGCCAAAAAGAAAAAAGCGAAAAATTCTTTACACTACCTACCAAAGCTGTCGCCCATATGTATCCGGCTGGACGATAATAGTGTACTCTCAAGGTACGCCAACGCAACTGGGCACACTAAATCGTCGTCATGAAAAAATAAAAAAGGTGATGTTGCAGACCTACCAGACAGCACAAAAAAAAGGCA
Organism: Geobacter benzoatilyticus; assembly: GCF_017338855.1. Classification (NCBI taxonomy): domain Bacteria; kingdom Pseudomonadati; phylum Thermodesulfobacteriota; class Desulfuromonadia; order Geobacterales; family Geobacteraceae; genus Geobacter; species Geobacter benzoatilyticus. Next base: position 1,886,069 of record NZ_CP071382.1, on the reverse strand, counting down.
AGGTATCCCTTGCCTTTCTCGTTCGACATTTGATTATCAACAGGCGATTAGTCTGCCTTAGCCTCACACTCTTCTGCCGCATCCTTAACGTCGGACTGTACCGGGGCCTCTTCAATCTTCAACGGCAGCCTGCTCAACAACAGGCGCTGCAGCCGGAGTTGCCTCAACCTTGGCAGGTTTAGCTTTCTTTACTCTCTTAGTCACCTGCTCTTCGACCAGTTCGATTACTGACAGAGGAGCATTATCGCCCGGACGAATGCCAAGCTTGACGATACGCGTGTACCCGCCATCACGCTCAGAATAACGCGGTGCAATGGTCGAGAACAGCTTGGTAACAACCTTCTTGTCACGGATGTAGGATGCTGCCTGCCGCAAAGCATGCAGGTCGCCCCGTTTACCCAACGTTATCATCTTCTCGGCAATCGAACGAAGCTCTTTTGCCTTCGAATCTGTGGTGGTAATCCGCTCATGCTCAAAAAAAGAGGTCACCATATTGCGGAACATCGCAATACGATGGCTCGTGGTTCTCCCAAATCTTCTTCCAGCCTTATTGTGACGCATGACCTATAATCCTTTCTTCAGGAAACCTTGCGATTATTCTTCGTCTTTCCGCTCACCGCGGATTCTGCGCATGACTTCCGGGTCAGGAAAGCCATCAAGCTTCATTCCGAGAGTAAGTCCCATGTCTGCCAGAATGTCCTTGATCTCATTCAGTGACTTACGCCCGAAATTTTGCGTCTTGAGCATCTCAGCCTCAGAACGGGACACAAGCTCACCAATCATTTTTATGCCGGCATTCTTGAGGCAATTAGCTGAACGCACGGATAACTCGAGCTCATCCACAGAACGATAAAGATTCTCGTTTATCTTCTCACGCTCTTCTTCGGTCTCAGCTTCTTCCGCAGGCTCTGCTTCCTCATCGAAGTTGATGAAGATGCTGAGTTGTTCCTTCAGAATCTTTGCAGCAAAAGCTACCGCGTCCTCAGGAACAATGCTTCCATTGGTCCAAAGCTCAAGTATAAGCTTGTCATAGTCGGTCATCTGACCAACACGAGCGTTTGTAACGGTGAAATTCACTTTCTTTATGGGCGAGAAGATGGCATCAATCGGGATAGTTCCAACAGGCGCCTTTTCATCACGGTTACGGTCTGCCGGCACATAACCCTTTCCAAGCTTGACCACCATTTCCATCTCAAGATTGGCGTCCTTGGAGCAAGTGGCAATATGATGATCAGGGTTCAGAATCTCGACATTGGCATCAGATACGATATCGCCGGCCTTGATGATCCCGTCGCCCTTATGAATGATTCTCACTACCCGGGACTCATTGCCATACATCTTGAGGCTGACGCCCTTCAGATTAAGAATAATATTCGTAACATCCTCTGTAACACCAGGGATGGAAGAAAACTCGTGAAGAACGCCTTTGATTTTAACCGAAGTAATAGCTGCACCTTGAAGCGACGAAAGAAGCACTCTTCTCAAAGAGTTTCCGAGAGTCGTGCCAAAACCGCGCTCAAAGGGTTCTGCAAAAAATTTTCCGTATGTATTGGTAAGCGATTCACTTTCAACCTGAAGCTTTTTGGGGCTGATCAGGTCGCGCCAGTTTCTGTACATGCATGCCCTCCCTGTTACGGGTCTGTTCGCTTGTTACTTGGAGTAAAGCTCGACGATAAGTTGCTCTTGAATCGGCATCGCAATATCCTCACGAGAAGGAAGAAGTTTCACAACACCTTTGAAGTTATCCTTGTCAAGCTCAAGCCACTGGGGGATACCACGGCGAACGACCGCATCAAGGGACTCGCTGATGCAGGCAATCTTACGGCTCTTTTCCTTCAACTCAATAACATCTCCAGCCTTGAGCTGGATAGAAGGGATATTAGCCTTCCTGCCATTTAGGGTAAAATGATTATGACGCACCAGAATTCTAGCTTCCGTGCGTGAAGAAGCAAAACCAAGGCGGTAAACAACATTGTCGAAACGGCGCTCAAGAAGGGACAACAGGTTCTCACCAGTCACGCCTTTTTTGCGATCAGCTTCCTCAAAATAGCCCCTGAACTGCTTCTCGAGTACGCCATAAATCCGGCGAACCTTCTGCTTTTCACGGAGCTGGATCCCGTAGTTGGAAACCTTCGGCCGCCCCTGCCCATGTTGACCGGGAGGATAATTACGACGTTTAATAGCACACTTATCAGTGTAGCAACGCTCACCCTTCAAAAACAATTCAATATTCTCCCGCCTGCAAAGCCTGCAGGAAGGACCTGTATATCTAGCCAACGCTGACCTCCTTTACTGAAACGTACTCGACGTGCTGAATATTTAGACTCTTCTGCGCTTCGGCGGACGGCAGCCGTTATGCGGAATCGGCGTTACGTCACGAATGAAGTTCACATGGAAGCCAGCTGCCTGAAGAGCACGCAATGCAGACTCCCGGCCAGACCCCGGACCTTTTACATAAACTTCGACACTACGCATCCCATGATCCTGTGCCTTGCGGGCACAATCTTCAGCAGCAATCTGGGCAGCAAACGGAGTGCTTTTACGCGACCCCTTGAAGCCCTTGCCTCCGGCTGAAGACCACGCAACAACGTTTCCGGCAGGATCAGTAATCGTGATAATTGTATTATTGAACGTCGCCTGAATATGCGCAACGCCATTGGGTATATTTTTCTTTTCCTTCTTCTTTTTTACGACCTTCTTAGCTGGGCTAGCCATTATTCCTCCAGACTCCTATTAGTCTATTTCTTCTTACCAGCAACAGTTCTGGCAGGACCTTTGCGAGTTCTCGCATTGGTCTTAGTCCTTTGGCCACGAACGGGAAGCCCCTTCCTATGACGAAGGCCACGATAGCACCCAAGGTCCATAAGCCGCTTAATATTCATGGAAATATCACGACGGAGGTCACCCTCAACCTTGACATTTTTATCAATGTACTCCCTGATTTTTGCGACTTCAGCTTCTGTCAGGTTGTCAGATCGTGTATCAGAATTGATTCCCGATTCAGCTAGAATTTTTTGCGCGGTTGTGCGGCCAATCCCGTAAATATACGTGAGCGCAATCTCTATCCGCTTGTTCCTTGGTAGGTCAATACCTGCAATGCGTGCCAATGCGCGGTCCTCCTCTGTAGTCTCTTAACCTTGTCTCTGAGTATGCTTGGGAGTTTCGCAAATAACACGAACGATTCCCTTGCGCTTGATTATTTTGCATTTGTCACAAATTTTCTTAACAGATGCCCGTACTTTCATGCCTTATCCTTTCAATGCTTCGTATGCAGCTAAAGCTTGGTAAGTATTTCAGGACCATGCTCAGTGATGGCAACAGTATGTTCAAAATGCGCTGACATACCACCATCACAGGTAACAGCTGTCCACCCATCACTAAGGACTTTTACTTCAAAACCCTTTTCATTAATCATCGGCTCAATGGCCAGAACCATTCCGGGCTTTAACTTTACACCTCGTCCCGGCTCACCGAAATTGGGCACCTGCGGGCTCTCGTGGAGTTTTTTGCCTATACCATGACCGACAAAATCTCTCACAACCGAAAAACCGCGATGCTCCACATATTTTTGTACTGCGTGAGAAATATCAGACAACCTGTTTCCAGGAGTCGCAACATCTATTGCAGCGTAAAGTGAATCTTCCGTCACTTTTACTAGTTGCTCAGTGCGAGAATCGATTCTAGAAACCGGAACCGTAATAGCTGCATCACTGTAATACCCGGCAAGCACAACACCGAAATCGAGGCTGACAATGTCCCCCTCGACTAAGCTTCGATCACTGGGCATCCCATGTACGACCTGCTCATTAACTGAACAGCATAGCGCAAACGGAAAACCTCCATACCCCTTAAAAGCGGGAACTGACTTGCGCTTGCGAGCTTCTTTCTCTGCCAGGTCATTAAGATGGCGAGTAGTTACTCCCACCTTTACTTCCGACCTCAGTATATCCAGAATCTCCGCCACAATTTTACCGGCGGACCGCATCTTTTCAATCTCTTGAGGTGATTTAAGTACAATCACCTACCTGCCCACCAGGATACATTGAATAGCCGACTGCACAGACTCAATGGTTCCAAGTGCGTCCACCTTTCTCAACAATCCTTTGTCAGCATAATAGGACTTCAAGGGAGACGTTTGCTCATCATACACATCAAGTCTACGACGAATGGTTTCTTCCTTATCATCGTCACGCTGGAAAAGCTCGCCACCGCAAGCATCACAACGCCCTTCTACAGACGGACGATCAAAAAGCACATGAAAGCCACGTCCGCACGACCTGCACATGCGCCTACCGGTAAGTCGGCCCAGGAGCACGGAATGATCGACCTCAAAAGATATAACATGTGCGATTGCCCGCCCCGCCCCATGCAGCATAGCCCCCAAAGCATCAGCCTGGGCCACGGTACGAGGAAAGCCGTCCAGAATAAAACCACCATCACAATCACTGGATGCAAGACGCTCTTCAACAATACCAACAACAACATCATCCGGGACAAGCAGACCGTCATCCATGTAACGCTTGGCCTTCACACCCATGGGAGTCTGATTTGCCACCGCAGAGCGCAGAATATCGCCCGTTGAAATTTGAGGAATCCCATATTCCTTGGTAACAAAAACAGCCTGCGTCCCCTTTCCCGCCCCGGGAGGACCAAGAAAGATAAGATTCAGAGCCTTGTCAGCACCAGACATTACTTTCTCCCTCTGACCCGAACACCCTTCATAAACCCTTCATAACTTCGGGTTATCAGATGGGATTCAATCTGTGCCGCAGTATCCATCCCCACCCCCACAGCTATCAGAAGGGCAGTACCCCCAAAATAGAAGGGCAGGTTAAACTTTCCTATAAGGATAGACGGAAGGACACAAACAACAGATATATAGATTGCTCCCGCAAAGGTTAACTTTGTCAGGACACGATCCAAATAATCCGACGTCTCTTTACCGGGACGAATACCCGGAATATACCCACCATGCTTTTTTACATTTTCCGCAACATCTACAGGGTTAAAAGAAACAGCCGTGTAGAAATAGCAGAAGAACACGATAAATGCAACATAAAATACATCATACGCCAAGTTGCCCGGCGTCAGGCTCTTTGCTGCATTTTGCACCCACGGGACGTTGATGAAGTTCGCAATCGTCGCGGGGAACATTATTATTGAAGATGCGAAAATTGGCGGTATAACTCCGGCCATATTTACTTTGAGAGGTAAATGCGAAGTCTGTCCGCCATATGTCTTCAGGCCCACCACGCGCTTAGCGTAATGGATGGGTAACCGGCGTTGCCCGCGCTCAACAAAAACAATTGCAGCAATTACTGCAAACATGAAAATAAGGATAAATAAAATTACAAAAAGAGAAATCTGCCCTGTTTTAAGCAAGCGCAACGAGTTACCCAAGGCGACGGGAATTCTTGCGACAATACCCGCAAATATAATCAACGAGATGCCGTTACCGATTCCCTTTTCCGACATCTGCTCACCAAGCCACATAATAAATGCAGTGCCAGCAGTGAGAGTTATTACCGTCATTATCCGGAAGCCCCAGCCAGGACTCGGCACTACAAGTTCCCCAGCTGGACCGCGCATACTTTCCAAACCGATGCTGATACCAAGGGCCTGAACCACACTCAGCACAATCGTACCGTACCGCGTATACTGAACAATTTTCTTACGGCCTGACTCGCCTTCCTTTGAAAGTTTTTCAATGGCAGGCACTACAACCGTTAGGAGCTGGAATATAATGGATGAAGAAATGTACGGCATAATGCCGAGAGCAAATACAGTAAGTTTTTCCAAAGCACCGCCAGAAAACATGTCGAAAAGCCCGAGGAGTGTACCACGGGCTTGAGCGAAAAAGTGAGCAAGTGCGGTGCTGTCAATTCCTGGAGTTGGGATATGACAGCCTATTCGATAGACTGCCAGCATTCCCAGGGAAAATAACACTCGCTTCTTAAGTTCTGGTATTCTGAAGATGTTTTGAAACGCCTCGATCAAAGCGTGATCTCCTCGGCCTTACCACCGGCTGCCTCAATTTTCTCTTTTGCGGCTGCGCTGAATTTATGAGCCTTAATCGTAAGTGCTTTAGTAATATCACCATCAGCAAGCACTTTAATACCGTCCTTAAGCCCCGAAATCAAACCAGCGCTAATCATGGCATCTGCATCGACCACACAGCCATTCTCGAAAGAATCAAGTTGGCCAAGGTTAACAATGGCATATTCCTTACGTGCAAGCGGAGTAAATCCACGTTTCGGAAGGCGACGCTGCATCGGCATCTGACCGCCTTCAAAACCTGCCTTTATGCTCCCGCCACTGCGGGCTTTTTGCCCTTTATGGCCTTTTGTTGAAGTTTTACCATGACCAGAGCCAATACCCCGGCCAATTCTTTTTCTATTTTTAGTCGCACCGATCGCCGGCTTGAGATTATTCAGTTCCATCACAGACACCTCTGAGTAGATTACTCTTCAACCTTAACCATATGGGACACCTTGGCAATCATACCAACGATCTCAGGCGTATTCTTCAAAACAACCGTCTTATTGAGCTTGGTCAAACCCATCCCGTTAAGCACTGCCCTTTGGGATGTCTTAACACCAATCTGGCTTCTGATCAGTGTGATTTTGAGTTCGGCAGACATACGTTTCCTCCAGTAAAAGTGTACTACTCCGCCATCCCACGCCGCGCCATGATCTCTTCGGGACTTCTAAGCTGCTTTAGACCATCAAACGCTGCCTTGACAACATTGTGCGGATTATTGGACCCAAGGCATTTGGAGAGTACGTTATGCAGTCCAGCCGACTCAAACACTGCTCTTGCGGCGCCGCCTGCGATAACACCGGTACCAGCTGAAGCAGGTTTGATAAGCACCCGGCCTGCACCGAAATGGCCCAGCACCTCATAGGGTATTGTCTGACCATTCGAGATGGGAACCCTGATCAGATTCTTTTTGGCTTGTTCCACCCCTTTGCGTATCGCTTCCGGAACCTCGTTGGCCTTGCCCAAACCGTAGCCAACATAGCCATTTCCGTCACCCACCACGACAAGCGCGGAGAAGCTAAAGCGTCTACCGCCTTTAACGACCTTTGCAACTCTGCTGATATGAACGACTTTATCAGTAAGGTTCAGTTCATTGTGATTAATCTTCTGCAAGTTCATGCCTCCTTGTCGTTCCTCCTAGAAGGAAAGACCGTTCTCACGAGCCGAATCAGCAAGAGCTTTTACCCTTCCATGATACAAAAAGCCGTTACGGTCGAATACGACGGATGATATGTTTTTTTCAATCGCTTTCTTTGCGATCTCAGCACCAACATATTTAGCGGCTTCAATGTTTCCAGTGTACTTGAGAGTATCGCCAGCGTCATCCTGAACTGTTGAAGCTGATGCAAGCGTTACTCCAGTTGCATCATCGATAATCTGTGCATAGATATGACGGGCACTTTTGAATACGTTCAATCGCGGCCGTTCTGTGGTACCCCGGATTTTTTTCCTCACCCGCGTCTTACGCTTAAGGTGAGCCACTTTCTTTTGAGCGAGAGGACTCACGTTACATCTCCTTAATAGAGCTATTTTTTACCGGTTTTTCCGGCCTTCCGCAGAATTCTCTCGTCGGCATACTTAACGCCTTTGCCTTTGTAGGGCTCAGGGCCACGGAAAGACCGAATCTTTGCCGCAGTTTGACCAACAAGTTCCTTGTCAATGCCCCTAACAAACACCTTGGTCATCTTGTCAACCTCGACCGTGATGCCTTGGGGCAGCTGATAATTAATGGGATGAGAATACCCGAGACTCAGGTTTAGAACATCACCCTTTGCTTCAGCCCTGTAACCAACACCATTGATTTCGAGAATTTTCTCAAAACCCTTGGTAACGCCCACCACCATATTATTGATAAGCGTCCTGGTCAGGCCATGGGCAGAGCGTGATTTGATCCCGTCATCGGCCCGAACAACGTTGATATTCTTCTCATCTATTTCAAGAGTAATCTCACTCATGATCTCACGCGAAAGCGAGCCTTTTGGCCCTTCCACCTTCAGCATGGGATTATTGAAGAGAATCTTTACCCCACTTGGTATTTCAATAGGACGTTTGCCAATCCTGGACATAGCCTGTATGCTCCTTGACTCTCAGTTATTACCAAACCGTACAGATGACTTCGCCGCCAATACCAGCTTCGCGGGCTACCTTATCGGTAAGGATACCTTTTGATGTTGACAGTATTGCCACTCCCAAACCGTTTTTTACACTCGGAAGGTCATCACAGCCAACATAGACCCTGCTACCTGGCTTACTCACTCTTTTAATTTCTCTGATAACAGGCTCTTTTTCATCAATATAACGAAGGTAAACACGCAAAACACCTTGTTTGTTATCAGCAATAACCTTGTAATTCTTAACAAAACCTTCAGCCTTGAGAACATTCGCCAAGCTCACCTTGAGGTTGGATGATGGAATATCAACCTTTTGGAGCTTCGCCATACTGGCATTACGAATTCTCGTGAGCATATCGGCAATAGGGTCAGTCATCGACATTGAGCGTACTCCTCTTTCTTTACGTGTTTACAGCGTTACCAGCTGGACTTGATAACACCGGGAATCTGTCCGGTCGAAGCCAGCTTTCTGAGGCAAATCCTGCACATATCGAATTTACGATAATAGGCACGGGGTCTGCCGCATAGGGGGCAACGATTATACTCACGAACCTTGAACTTGCTACCCCGTTGTGCCTTTATGATCATCGATGTCTTGGCCACTTGAGTCCTCCAAATATATTAGTTCCTGAAAGGCATCCCAAGCTGCTTGAGCAGAGCCTTGCCTTCTTCGTCACTTTGTGCTGATGTCACTATAGTTATATTAAGCCCTTTGATCTTATCGATCTTATCATAATCGATCTCAGGGAATATAAGTTGCTCTTTAATGCCAAGGGAATAATTGCCGCGTCCATCAAATCCCTTGCCGGAAATACCTTTAAAGTCACGTACACGGGGAAGCGCAACGTTAATGAGGCGGTCCAGAAACTCATACATTTTTTCACGGCGCAACGTTACCATGCAGCCAATGGGCATTCCCTGGCGAAGCTTGAAGCTTGCAATGGACTTCTTTGCCTTTGTGATAACTGACTTCTGACCAGTTATTGTAGCAAGCTCTTCAACGGCAGAATCCAGAATTTTAACATTCTGAATTGCTTCTCCAAGCCCCATGTTCACAATTACCTTCTCAATCTTGGGGACCTGCATTACGTTCGAGTATCCAAAGTCCTTCGTCAACTGAGGGACGATCTCGTTATTGTAAAGCTCTTTCAGCCTAGCCATCTGTTCCTCCGTTCCTATTTATCAAACGAGTCGCCGCATTTGACGCAAACACGAACTTTTTTGCCATCCTCAAGTACATTCATTTTGGAGCGTACCGGCTTATTGCACTTCTCGCAGAACAACAACACGTTTGAAATATGCAGTGGGCTTTCCTTCTCCACAATACCACCCGGCTCGTTCCCACGGGCTTTCATGTGGCGTTTGACCATATTTAGCCCTTCAACAAGCACGCCGTCCTTTTTCGGAAGAATACGAAGCACTTTACCTGTTTTACTTTTATCTTTACCGGCGATAACCGAGACTGTATCGCCTTTTTTAACGTGAAACTTCTTGTCGAGCATGGAATATCTCCTCGAAATGTTTTACAGAACCTCAGGTGCAAGCGAAACAATTTTCATAAATTTGCGCGCCCGCAGTTCTCTTGCAACCGGACCAAATATCCGTGTGCCGACAGGTTCACGCTGATTATTGATTACAACCGCAGAATTATCGTCAAAACGTATATACGAACCGTCGATTCTGCCAATTTCTTTAGCGGTTCTGACAATTACAGCCTTGACGACATCACCTTTTTTAACCTTTGAATTAGGAATAGCCTCTCTTACCGAGGCAACGATGATGTCACCAATACCTGCATATTTTCTCTTGGAGCCGCCAAGCACCTTTATACAAAACAGCTTTCTCGCTCCGGAATTATCCGCAACATCCAAAATAGTCTGCATCTGAATCATGGCTAACTCCCGGTTACTCGAATCTATCGATTATCTGACGAACTCTCCAGCGCTTGTCCTTGCTCAGGGGGCGTGTTTCAACAATCAACACCCTGTCGCCGGACTTGCAGCTGTTTGCTTCATCATGTGCTTTATACTTAACACTGCGTTTAATGTACTTGTTGTACACTGGATGTTTCACAAGATGGGAAACACGCACAACGACAGTCTTGTCCATTTTGTCACTTACAACAACCCCAACCTGGGTCTTTCTGTTCCCGCGCTGACTCATAGCTTCCTCTCTAGCCCCTTCTCTCATTGAGGACAGTATTGACCCTGGCGATATCTTTCTTGATAGCAGAAATCTTCGCTGTATTCTCGAGTCTTCCTGTATGAAGTTGGAACCTCAAATTAAACAACTCTTGAGTTAGTTCCGAACTCTTCACCGCCAGATCATCAACCGACATATTCTTAAGGTCACTAGCTTTCATAACCTTCCTTCCTGGAAATAAATTTCGTACCGACAGGAAGTTTGTGCGCAGCAAGGCGGAACGCCTCACGTGCAATTTCCTCGCTGACGCCCTCCATTTCGTAAAGCACCCTGCCTGGTTTTACTACGCATACCCACGAATCAGGGGAACCTTTACCTTTACCCATACGGGTTTCAGCCGGTTTCGACGTTAGGGGCTTATCCGGGAAAATCCGTATCCAGATTTTGCCGCCTCTTTTAATATAACGGGTCATCGCAATACGGGCAGCTTCAATTTGCCGAGAATCTACCCAACCGCATTCAGTAGCCTGAAGACCAAATTCCCCATAGGACAGCTCAGCCCCACGAAGCGCATCACCCTTCATGCGCCCCTTCATCTGCTTTCTATGCTTAACTCTTTTGGGCATCAACATTGTGAAAAACTCCTGTTTCTATTTTTGACCGGGGAGAACTTCACCTTTAAAGATCAGGACCTTGACTCCAATAATCCCATAGGTGGTCTTGGCTTCTGCAAACCCGTAGTCTATATCTGCACGGAGCGTGTGCAAGGGCACCCGACCCTCTCTGTACCATTCCGTACGCGACATCTCGGCGCCACCGAGGCGACCGGAGCACGTTATCCTAATACCTTTGGCGCCGAATTTAAGAGCTGATGTTACACTCTTCTTCATGGCCCTACGGAAAGCTACACGCCGCTCCAACTGAAGTGCAACGTTCTCGGAAACCAGTTGTGCATCCAGTTCAGGCTTACGCACTTCCTGTATATTGAGGTAGACTTCCTTATCGGTAAGCTTTGCAAGCTCTTTCTTCAGGGTCTCAACTTCGGCACCTTTTTTGCCGATGATAAGCCCTGGACGTGCTGTATAAATATTAATTTTAGCCTTGCTTGCAGCGCGCTCTATCTCAATTTTTGACACACCGGAGTTAAAAAGACGTTTTTTCAAAAAATTCCGAAGCTTGATATCCTCATGAAGCAGCTTTGCATAATCTGCCTCTGCATACCAACGGGAATCCCACGTTCTAATTACTCCAAGCCTGAATCCGATTGGATTTACTTTCTGGCCCAAGACATCACCTCCATTCCGGTTACTTATCAGCCAAAACCACTGTTATGTGGCTGGTAGGCTTTCTGATCTTGCTGGCACGCCCCATTGCACGAGGAGTAAACCTCTTGAGTACAGGGCCAGCATCAACAAAAATAGTCTTAACAAACAGTTGGTCTACGTCCGACACTCCCTTTTGCTCCGCATTAGCCACAGCTGACTGGAGAAGTTTTTCAACCAGCTTTGCTGATGGTTGCGGCGAAAAACGAAGAATCGTGAGAGCATCCTGTATAGCTTTCCCTCGCACCATATCCACAACAAGTCTGGATTTTCTAGGCGAGAGTCGGGCAAATGACAATTTAGCTTGCGCTTCCATTCTCTAGGCTCCTTTTACCGGTTACTTCTTCTTCAGCTTGCTTTTTTTGTCCGCTGCATGCCCGTGAAATGTTCTTGTCGGAGCAAATTCACCAAGTTTGTGCCCAACCATATTTTCAGTCACGAAAACAGGAATAAATTTTTTCCCATTATGAACGGCAAAAGTCAAACCAATGAAATCCGGAGTGATCGTCGAGCGACGCGACCAGGTCTTGAGAACTTTCTTCGAGCCGGCCCCCTCGGCTGCAACCTTCTTTGCCAGGTGCTCATCTACAAAAGGCCCTTTTTTGATTGAACGTGCCATGGTCTTTATCCTTTAAGCAATTTGGGAATTATTTAGTACGCGGCTTTACAATGAACCGCGAGGACGTTTTATTTTTGCGAGTCTTATAACCCTTGGTAGGTATACCCCACGGAGTCACGGGATGACGACCACCGGAAGTACGACCCTCACCACCACCATGGGGATGGTCCACCGGGTTCATGGCAACACCACGGACCTTGGGCCTGCGACCAAGCCAACGGGTACGACCGGCTTTACCAATGGTTACATTCTCATGGTCAATATTGCCGACCTGGCCAACTGTTGCCTTGCAGTCAAGCAGAACAAGCCGGACTTCACCGGACGGCAGCTTTACCTGCGCATACTTGCCCTCCTTTGCCATAAGCTGAGCAAAAGTTCCCGCACTACGCGCAAGCTGACCACCTTTTCCTATTTTTAACTCGATATTATGAATAATAGTACCAAGAGGAATAGCACGAAGAGGAAGCGAATTTCCCGGTTTGATATCGGCATTGACGCTCGTAAGCACCACATCGCCGACCTTAAGATTTAGAGGCGCAAGGATATACCGCTTCTCACCATCAAGATAATTGAGAAGTGCTATCCGCGCACTACGATTGGGATCATACTCAATGCTTGCAACTTTAGCCGGAATATCTATCTTATCCCGACGAAAATCAATGATCCGGTACTTTTTCTTGTGGCCACCGCCGATATGACGGGAAGTGATACGTCCAAAGCTGTTCCGTCCGCCGGTCTTTTTCAGTGACACCAGAAGCGACTTTTCAGGTCTCGACGAAGTAATCTCTTCAAAGGCGGAACAGGTTTGATGTCTGCGGCCTGCTGATGTAGGTTTGTAGGTTTTTATAGCCATGGTATGCTCACTCCACTGCCAAGGTGTTTATATCTCAAAGAAGTCTACGTTATTTCCCTCTTTGAGGGTAACGTATGCCTTCTTCCAATTCGAGCGCTTACCGTAATGACGGCCCACGCGCTTCATCTTGCCTGCCATATTGACTGTGTTAACGCCGCAAACTTCAACTTTGAAAAGCTTTTCAACGGCATTTTTGATCTCGATCTTGTTTGCATTCCGATCGACTTCAAAGGAGATGACGTTTTTGTCATCCTTTTCCAAAGTGGTCTTTTCCGTTACAAGCGGCTTTTTTATGACGTCATAGATATTCATGACTGCAATGCTCCTTCGATCTTCCGAACGGCTGACTGCGTCAGGATGATATTGTTAAACTTTACGATGTCAAATACATTCAGATGCTCAGTTTTTAGAACTTTGACATCTTTAACATTACGAGCTGACAACTCAAGATTCGCATTAGGTTCATCAATAACAACAAGAGTTTTTTCAAGTTCGAACGCTTTCAATACGCCCACAAAACCCTTTGTCGAAATGGAAGGCAGCGCAAAGGCGTCAAGAACGGAAAGTTTGTTCTCTTTGTAGAGCATCGACAAAGCAGAACGCACTGCAGCCTTACGCGCTTTCTTGTTCATGGAAAGCGAGTAGACCTTTGCTTGCGGTCCAAAGGCAACGCCGCCACCAACATAATGGGGAGCACGAATGCAGCCCTGGCGCGCTTGACCGGTGCCCTTCTGCTTATAAGGCTTCTTGCCGCCACCGGAAACAGCCGAACGGGTTTTAACGCCGACGGTCCCGGCCCGGCGATTCGCAAGTTGAACCTTAACTGCTTCGTGAATGAGATATTCCCTCACGTCGCCATTAAAAACAGCGTCGCTCAGCTCCATCTCCCCCACTTTTTTCTTATTAATATCGAAAACGTCGATTGTAGCCATAACTATCTCCAGAAACTGCGAATCTAACGTGCCTTTACACTATCCTTAACGAGCAAAATACCATTCTTTGCCCCAGGAATCGCACCCCGAATAAGCAGAAGATTATCAGCAGCATCTACGCGCACAACTTGAAGCCGCTGCACCGTAACGCGCTCATTTCCTAGCTGACCAGGCATTTTCTTGTTCTTGAAAACACGTGAAGGCCAAGCTGAACTTCCAATCGAACCAGGAGCTCTATGGAAATTGGAACCGTGAGTTGAACGCCCGCCGCGAAAGCCCCACCGCTTTATAACGCCCTGGAACCCTTTGCCTATGCTTGTCCCGGTAACATCAATGTAGTCACCAGGAGCGAAAATCTCAGCAGTAATGACATCCCCAACAGCATACTGGTCGACATCATCAATCCTGAACTCTCTCTGATGTGCAAACACACCTTGTCCCGCAGCCTTGCAGTGCCCCACAAGAGACCGGGAAGATTTGTCTGCATCCTTAGAAAGATATCCAACTTGAATGGCACTATAGCCATCATTCTCTACTGTCTTCTTTTGAAGAACCACACACGGGCCTGCCTCGACAACAGTTACCGGAATGCGTCTTCCATCATCGGCAAATATCTGGGTCATTCCCAGTTTTTTCGCGATCAATCCCTTCTTCATGGTAGAAATTCCTATCCTTGCATTTTCATTAGAGCTTGATTTCTACATCTACGCCAGCAGAGAGATCAAGCTTCATGAGCGCATCAACTGTTTGCTGTGTCGGGTCAAGAATGTCGATAAGACGCTTATGTGTTCTTATCTCGAACTGCTCGCGGGACTTCTTGTCGACATGCGGTCCACGGAGAACGCAATATTTGTTGATAATCGTCGGAAGCGGGATTGGACCAGCAACCCTTGCCCCGGTTCTCTTGGCGGTATCGACAATCTCACCTACGGATTGATCGAGAAGCTTATGATCAAATGCTTTCAGGCGGATTCTTATTTTTTGACTTGGCATCTCTTCCTCGTTCCTGCTTTATTCGATAATAGAGCTGACGACACCGGCGCCAACCGTACGGCCACCTTCGCGGATAGCGAAGCGCAGACCTTCGTCCATGGCGATCGGGGTGATCAGGTTTACGGTCACCGCAACGTTATCGCCAGGCATTACCATTTCGGTCCCGGCCGGCAGGTCAACAACCCCGGTCACGTCGGTGGTCCGGAAGTAGAACTGCGGACGGTAGCCGTTGAAGAACGGGGTGTGACGACCGCCTTCTTCTTTGGTCAGGATGTATGCTTCGGCCTTGAACTTGGTGTGCGGGGTGATGCTCCCCGGCTTTGCCAGAACCTGGCCGCGCTCGATGTCTTCACGCTTGACGCCACGCAGAAGTGCACCGATGTTGTCGCCGGCACGGCCTTCGTCGAGAAGCTTGCGGAACATCTCTACACCGGTTACCGTGGTCTTGACGGTGGCTTTCATCCCGACGATTTCAACTTCTTCGCCGACCTTCACAATGCCACGCTCTACACGGCCGGTGGCTACGGTACCGCGACCGGAGATGGAGAATACGTCTTCGACGGGCATCAGGAACGGCTTGTCCACGGCGCGCTCAGGCTCGGGAATGTAGGAGTCTACTGCTTCCATGAGCTTGATGATCGCTTCGGAGCCGAGCTCGTCCTTGTCGCCGTTGAGGGCTTTGAGAGCGGAACCCTTGATGATGGGAATGTCGTCGCCCGGGAAGTCGTAGGAGGAGAGAAGTTCACGAATCTCAAGCTCTACGAGCTCGAGGAGTTCTTCGTCATCCACCATGTCGGCTTTGTTCAGGAATACGACGATGTAGGGTACGCCTACCTGACGGGCAAGCAGGATGTGCTCGCGGGTCTGGGGCATGGGACCGTCGGCGGCGGAGACAACGAGAATCGCACCGTCCATCTGGGCCGCACCGGTGATCATGTTCTTGACGTAGTCGGCGTGGCCGGGGCAGTCTACGTGCGCATAGTGACGCTTGCCGGTCTCGTATTCTACGTGCGAGGTCGCTATGGTAATACCACGCTCACGCTCTTCAGGGGCGTTGTCGATCTGATCGAACCCCTTGAATTCGGCTTGACCCTGCTCTGCCAGTACACGCGTAATCGCTGCCGTCAGCGTGGTCTTGCCGTGGTCTACGTGACCTATGGTCCCTATGTTGACGTGCGGTTTGGTTCTCTCGAATTTTGCCTTTGCCATGTAGGATCCCTCCCCCCTATGGAAATTAATTACCCTTTTACTTTTGCGATTATTTCTTCAGACACCGACTTGGGCACCTGCTCATAATGGTCAAACGTCATCGTATAGGTGGCACGGCCCTGCGTGGCAGAACGAAGATCCGTCGCATAACCGAACATCTGTGCGAGCGGAACCATGGCGCTCACCACCTGTGCGCCAGCACGACCTTCCATACCCATAATCCTGCCGCGCCGCGAATTAAGATCCCCGATGACATCGCCCATATACTCCTCAGGAACCACAACCTCTACGGACATGATCGGCTCAAGAAGAACAGGAGACGCTTTTGCAGCGGCCTCTTTAAACGCCATTGACCCAGCAATCTTGAAAGCCATCTCGGAGGAGTCAACCTCATGGTACGAACCATCAACCAAGGCAACTTTAAAATCCACACATGGGAAGCCGGCCAAAACCCCTGTATCCATAGCTTCCTGTATGCCTTTATCAACAGCAGGGATGTATTCACGCGGAACTACACCACCTTTTATCGCGTCAACAAATTCGTACCCCTTGCCGGGCTCCTGGGGCTCCATCTCAATCCAGACATGGCCATATTGACCACGACCACCGGACTGCCGCACAAACTTTCCTTCAACCTTAACCTTCTTGGTCACGGTTTCACGGTAAGCAACCTGAGGCTTGCCGACGTTAGCCTCAACCTTGAACTCCCGCATGAGGCGATCAACAATAATCTCCAGATGAAGCTCGCCCATACCGGAAATTATGGTCTGCCCGGTCTCCTCGTCGGTACGAACCCGGAAAGACGGGTCTTCGCTGGCGAGCTTTTGAAGGCTGATGCCGAGCTTCTCCTGATCCGCCTTGGTCTTCGGCTCGATAGCAATTGCAATGACCGGCTCCGGGAACTCAATGGACTCGAGAATAACCGGCGAGTCTTCCGGACAGAGCGTATCACCGGTGGTCGTATACTTCAGCCCCACTGCAGCGGCAATATCACCGGCAAGAACTTCCTTGATTTCTTCACGCTTGTTTGCGTGCATCTTGAGAAGCCGGCCGATCCGCTCTTTCTTACCCTTTGTAGAGTTGTAAACATAAGACCCGGAATTAAGAACCCCGGAGTACACACGAATAAAACAAAGCTGTCCAACAAAGGGGTCAGTCATAATTTTAAAAGCAAGAGCAGCAAATGGCTCGTCATCAGAAGCCTTACGCTCAATTTCAGCCCCGGAATCAGCATCCACACCTTTAATCGCAGGAATATCCACTGGCGAAGGGAGATAGCCAACAACCGCATCCAAAAGGTTTTGAACCCCTTTATTTTTAAAGGACGAGCCACAGACAACCGGGCAGATCTTAATCCCGATCGTGGCATTACGAATTGCCGCCCTAACTTCTTCCTTGGTCAGCTCTTCTCCACCAAGGTACTTCTCCATAAGATCATCGTCATGGGAAGCAATCTCTTCGATAAGCTTCTCGTGGTATTCCTGGGCAAGCTCTTGCAGGTCCGCCGGAATCTCTTCTTCGCGAAATTTCGCACCAAGAGACTCTTCATCCCACACAATCGCCTTCATCTCCACAAGGTCAACGACACCCTTAAACGTATCCTCAGCACCTATCGGCAACTGAAGCGGCACAGGATTAGCTTTGAGGCGATCACGAATCATAGATACACCGCGGAAGAAATCCGCACCAACACGATCCATCTTATTTATAAAGGCAATTCGGGGAACACCGTACTTGTCAGCTTGACGCCAAACCGTTTCAGACTGCGGCTCAACCCCGCCAACCGAACAGAACACCGCAACAGCGCCATCAAGAACACGCAGCGAGCGCTCAACCTCAATCGTGAAGTCAACGTGGCCCGGGGTATCAATTATATTTACACGATGGTCACCCCAGTTACAGGTCGTGGCGGCAGAAGTGATAGTAATGCCACGCTCCTGCTCCTGCTCCATCCAATCCATTGTAGCAGCGCCTTCATGCACCTCACCGATTTTGTGAGTTACGCCAGTATAATACAGAATACGCTCAGTCGTCGTTGTTTTACCGGCGTCTATGTGCGCCATTATCCCGATATTGCGGGTTTTTTCCAATGGAACCTGTCGTGCCACAAAATCCTCCAGTTACCCTACGCTCATTCTATCTAAAACTACCAGCGGTAGTGCGCAAACGCCCTGTTCGCCTCAGCCATGCGGTGCGTATCCTCACGCTTCTTCACCGCGGCGCCGCGATTGTTATAGGCATCAAGAATCTCACCGGCAAGCTTGTCAGTCACAGTCTTCTCAGAACGGTCACTTGCATACTTCACAAGCCAGCGCATAGCAAGAGACACACGACGGTCGGCACGCACCTCAACAGGAACCTGATACGTGGAACCGCCCACCCTGCGAGACTTAACCTCAAGAGTCGGCTTAATATTATCAAGACACTTTTTCAGAACCTTGACAGGCTCCTCACCGGTCTTTTGAGACACCACATCCAGCGCACCATAGAGCGCACGCTCCGCCGTACTCTTTTTACCGCCATTCATTATGACGTTAACCAGTTTCGCAACAACCCGGTCGTTAAACTTGGGGTCAGGAATAATAACCCGCTTTGCTACTTCTCTTCTCCTCGGCATATCACCCTCTCACCAAAGTCGTTTACTTGGGCCGCTTGGCTCCATACTTGGAACGCGCCTGCTTCCGATCCTTGACACCCACCGAATCCAGCGTCCCGCGCACAATATGATACCGGACACCAGGAAGGTCCTTAACGCGACCGCCCCGAATAAGAACAACAGAGTGCTCTTGCAGATTGTGCCCGACACCCGGAATATAAGAACTAACTTCTATGCCATTAGTAAGGCGAACCCTGGCAACTTTACGAAGCGCAGAGTTAGGCTTCTTAGGGGTCGTCGTGTAAACCCTGGTACAAACGCCACGCTTTTGCGGACAGCTTTTGAGCGCAGGGGAATTGGATTTTTCTTTCTTGCTTTTCCTGCCGATACGAATCAGCTGGTTAATTGTAGGCATACTCTATTCTCCCAATAACGACTTCTCCAGAGGGCAGTCTCCCTGCGGAAGCGACAAAGTTATCAGCAACCTTACACCATGTCAAGATTTTTTTCATTTCAACGAAAGATACACCGCTATTTATTCATCGAATTCATCACCATTGTCATCTTCGGGAAAATCTTCATCTATTTCACGAGGAACGACGGCAATCGGCTCCATAATCTCCGCTTGTTCTGCCACAAGCTTCAGGTTGCGATAGCGGGACAATCCTGTACCTGCCGGAATCAGACGCCCCATTATTACGTTCTCTTTAAGGCCCCTGAGCTGATCGACTTTCCCTTCGATTGCAGCCTGGGTCAGCACCTTCGTCGTCTCCTGGAAGGATGCCGCAGAGATGAAAGACTCCGTGGAAAGAGACGCCTTGGTAATACCAAGAAGAAGCGGCTCGGCGATAGCAGGGCGACCACCCTTTGCCATGACACGCTCGTTTTCGTCTTCAAAAACCGTTCTTTCAAGCTGGTCGTCGATGAGCAGGGTGGTATCGCCCACATCTTTGATTCGGACCCGCCGCAGCATCTGACGCACAATGACCTCAATGTGCTTGTCGTTGATTTTTACCCCTTGCAGGCGGTAAACCTCCTGAACCTCGTCCACAAGATATTTGGCAAGTTCTTTTATACCCAGCACCCGCAGGATATCGTGGGGGTTGGACGAACCATCCATGAGCGGCTCACCCGCCCGCACGTAATCATTTTCATGAACGCTGATATGCTTGCCCTTGGGGATAAGATATTCTTTAGGTTCACCAAGTTCCGGAGTAACTATGACCTTGCGCTTGCCTTTGGCGTCCTTGCCAAAGGTTACAACGCCGTCGATTTCGGATATGACCGCAAAATCCTTCGGTTTGCGCGCCTCGAAGAGCTCGGCAACCCGCGGCAGACCACCGGTGATATCCTTGGTTTTCGTGGTTTCTCGCGGTATTTTCGCAATAACATCGCCGGCATTGACAAACGAGTCTTCTACCACCGAAATATTGGCACCTACCGGCAAGTAGTAGCGGCCGATAGTTCCGGCAGCCGAAGCAGTGTCTCCCTCGGGGGCCTTTATGGCTATGCGTGGACGCTTGTCGGCATCCCTCGACTCGATGATGACTTTCCGGGAAAGCCCGGTAACTTCATCGAGCTGCTCTTCCATTGTAACGCCTTCGACGATATCGCCGAATTTAATGCGACCCGCAACTTCAGTCAGGATCGGCATCGTGTACGGGTCCCACTCGGCCAATGTCTCGCCGGGCTTAACCACTTGATCCGGGCTGAATCTTATTTTTGCACCGTAAACTACACCATATTTTTCCCGTTCACGGCCGGTCTCATCAACAATGGCGACTTCGCCGTTGCGGTTCATGACGATGTGGTGCCCGTCAATATTGACAACGCTGTTGATATTGATGAACTTGATTTGCCCTTCGGTCCTGGCTTCCAGCGAGGTCTGCTCTGCATGCCGTGATGCCGTACCACCGATGTGGAAAGTACGCATTGTGAGCTGTGTACCAGGTTCGCCGATGGACTGGGCGGCAATGACGCCAACCGCCTCACCCATATTGACGATATGACCCCGAGCCAGGTCACGGCCATAGCATTTTGCGCATATACCGCGCTTGCTCTGGCAGGTGAGAACGGAACGGATTTTAACCCGTTCGATGCCGGCGTCTTCAATGCGCTTGACGAGAGATTCGTCAATTTCCTGGTTAGCCGGGACAAGCACGTCGCCGGTAACAGGGTCAAGGATGTCATCGAGCGCAACACGGCCAAGAATACGGTCACCGATCTGCTCTATGACTTCTCCGCCTTCAGTCAGAGAAGAAACGGTGAGTCCGTCAAGAGCACCGCAATCCGGTTCCGTAATAATTGCGTCCTGGGCAACGTCAACCAATCGGCGTGTGAGGTACCCGGAGTTTGCCGTCTTGAGCGCGGTATCCGCGAGACCTTTCCGGGCACCGTGCGTTGAAATGAAGTACTGGAGAACATTCAGACCTTCGCGGAAGTTCGCCGTAATAGGGGTTTCAATAATTTCGCCGGACGGCTTGGCCATGAGTCCGCGCATACCGGCCAACTGGCGGATCTGCTGGGCGGAGCCCCGCGCACCGGAATCCGCCATCATGTGAATGGCATTGAAGGACGGAATCTTAACTTCTTCCCCTTCTGGAGAAAGAATCGTATCCTTTGAAAGGTTGTCGAGCATCTGCTTGGCGATGTCTTCAGTGGCCTTGGCCCAGATGTCGATTACCTTGTTGTAACGTTCGCCGTCGGTAATGAGACCCTCTGTGTACTGATTCTGGATCTCCTTGACCTCGTCGTTGGCGCTTTCGATAATCGCCGGTTTCCCTTCGGGAATCACCATGTCATTCATGCAGATGGAGATACCGGCCAGGGTGGAGTACCGGAAGCCGGTCTCTTTCAAGCGGTCTGCAAGGATAACCGTCTCCTTGTTGCCGGCGAGACGGTAGCAGATATCGATAAGGTTCACGAGTTCCTTCTTGCTCATAACCTTGTTGATGGCTGAGAAGGGAACCATATCGGGAAGAACTTCGCGCAGCAGGATACGGCCGGTCGTGGTATCGACGATTGCAGGAAGATCCGCTTCGTCCGACTTGACATTCTTCATGCGAACCCGGATTCGCGCCTGCAGGTCAATCTCCCCCGCATCGTAGGCAATACGCACTTCCTCGGGAGATGCAAATACCTTCCCGTCCCCTTTCGCGAAGTGACGCTCGCGAGTCATGTAGTAAATACCGAGAACCATATCCTGGGTCGGAACGATGATCGGCTTGCCGTGGGCAGGCGACAGGATGTTATTGGTGCTCATCATGAGAACGCGTGCTTCCACCTGACTCTCGATTGAAAGGGGGAGGTGGACCGCCATCTGGTCACCGTCAAAGTCGGCGTTAAAAGCAGTACAAACGAGAGGGTGAAGCTGAATTGCTTTCCCTTCGATCAATACCGGCTCAAAAGCCTGGATGCCAAGACGGTGCAGGGTCGGAGCACGGTTCAACATGACCGGGTGCTCTTTAATAACCTCTTCAAGAACGTCCCATACCTCGGGCCGTTCCTTCTCGACCATCTTCTTGGCACTTTTTATTGTAGTAACGAAACCACGTTCCTCAAGCTTGTTGTAAATAAACGGCTTGAAGAGTTCGAGCGCCATTTTCTTGGGGAGGCCGCACTGATGGAGACGAAGCTCCGGGCCTACGACGATAACGGAACGGCCGGAGTAGTCGACCCGCTTGCCGAGGAGGTTCTGGCGGAAACGGCCGGACTTCCCCTTGAGCATATCGGACAGCGATTTCAGGGGGCGCTTGTTGGGCCCGGCAATGGCACGGCCGCGGCGACCGTTGTCAAAAAGAGCGTCAACGGCTTCCTGAAGCATCCGCTTCTCGTTGCGAATGATAACCTCGGGGGCTTGAAGCTCCATGAGGCGCTTGAGCCGGTTATTCCGGTTAATGACGCGACGGTAGAGGTCGTTGAGGTCACTCGTCGCGAAGCGTCCGCCATCCAGGGGTACGAGGGGACGAAGTTCAGGAGGCAGAACCGGAATGCACTCGAGAATCATCCACTCGGGCCGGTTGCCGGACTCCTTGAATGCATCCACCACCTTGAGCCGCTTGGCAGTCTTCTTCCGTTTCGCCTCGCTCGTAGCTTCAACCATCTCCTGGCGAAGCTGCTCGGAAAGCTGATCCAGGTCGAGAGCCTTGAGGCAGTCACGAATCGCAGCAGCACCCATACCAGCCTCGAACTGGTAATTATGCTCCTCCAGGGCCTTCAGATAACGGTCCTCGGAGAGAACTTCCGCCATGGCCATGCCGGTATTCTTCGGATCAGTTACCGCATACGCCTCAAAGTAGAGAACCTTCTCGAGATCCTTCAGTGAAATATCCAGCAGGTTCCCAATACGTGACGGCAGAGACTTCAGGAACCAGATATGGGCAACCGGAGTTGCAAGATCGATGTGCCCGAGGCGCTCACGACGCACTTTCGAGGGGATGACTTCTACGCCGCACTTCTCGCAGACAATTCCGCGGTGTTTCATGCGCTTGTATTTGCCGCAGTTGCATTCATAGTCCTTGGTCGGACCAAAAATTTTGGCGCAGAACAGACCATCGCGTTCAGGCTTGAACGTACGATAGTTGATGGTTTCTGGTTTTTTTACCTCGCCGAACGAACGCTCGCGAATTTTTTCCGGCGATGAAATGGAAATGCGGATCGCCGAGAAATGCAACGGGTCCTTCGGTTTATCGAAAAAGCTGAAAAAGTCTTCCAATGTATAATCCTCCTCTGCTTAGGAGTGGTTACTGGTCTTGTGGTCGTTCGCCGGGTCAGCCTCTAGGGAAACCAAGCCTAGTCTTCGTCGCCTTCCAGGAGTTCCACATCAAGGCACAGGGACTGAAGTTCCTTAATAAGAACATTGAACGACTCGGGGAGGCCAGGCTCCAGAGTATGCTTCCCTTTGACGATCGCCTCATACATGCGCGTACGGCCAGCCACGTCATCGGACTTAACCGTCAGGAACTCCTGAAGCGCATAGGCGGCACCATATGCCTCCATGGCCCAGACTTCCATCTCCCCGAGCCGCTGGCCACCGAACTGAGCCTTACCGCCCAGCGGTTGCTGGGTAACGAGACTGTAAGGACCAATGGAGCGTGCATGAATCTTGTCATCGACCAGGTGGTGGAGCTTGAGGAAGTACATGACCCCGACCGTAACCTTATGTTTGAAGGGTTCGCCGCTCTTGCCGTCATAGAGGGTAACCTGGGCGGTCTGGTCGAAACCGGCCTTGTCAAGCATGCTCCGGATCTGATCTTCAGAAGCACCCTCGAAAACTGGCGATGCCATCGGGACGCCGCGCTGAAGACGCTTGGCAACACCGATCAACTCCTCATCGCTGAGGGAATCCAGGAACGCATTCATTTCCTTGGAGTCATAAATCTTCTGGAGATACTGCTTCACCGAAGCGGAGGGGGAATGCTTCTCCAGCATTTCCTCTATCTTCCAGCCGATACCCTTGGCAGCCCAGCCCAGGTGGGTTTCAAGAATCTGCCCGACGTTCATACGGGACGGAACGCCCAGAGGGTTCAGCACGATCTCCACGGGACGCCCATCCTCCATGTAAGGCATATCTTCTTCGGGGAGGATTCGGGAGACGACACCCTTGTTACCGTGGCGACCGGCCATCTTGTCGCCGACCTGAAGCTTGCGCTTGATGGCGATGTAAACCTTTACCATCTTTATGACGCCCGGCGGGAGATCGTCTCCACGCTTGAGCTTCTGGACCTTATCGTCGAAGACATATTTTATTATGTCGATTTGCTGCTGAAGCGTGGTGAGGATGGCTGCAACCTTCTCCTCCACCCCTTCACCACCACTCACGGATATTTCATCCCACCGGTCAAGGGGGATTGACGTGAGGGACTCTTCGGTTATGACAGCATCCTTGGCAATAACTGTCTTGCCATTTTTATCCTCAACCTTAACAGCGGCGGTCTTGCCGACAAGAAGCTTCTTCAGCTTGCCTACAGCAGAATCGCGGATGATGCGGACTTCATCCTGTTCATCCTTGCGAAGCTTGTCTTCCTCCATCCGCTCGATCATCTCGGTGCGGGAGTCCTTATCGTTGCCTTTGCGGGAGAAAACCTTGGCACCGATAACGGTACCTTCGACTCCAGGCGGAACCCTCAAAGACGTATCGCGGACATCGCCGGCCTTTTCGCCGAAAATAGCGCGAAGAAGCTTCTCTTCCGGAGAAAGCTGAGTCTCACCTTTCGGCGTAATCTTTCCGACTAGAATATCACCCGGCTTAACTTCCGCACCGATCCGGATGATGCCGGACTCGTCAAGATCCTTGAGCGTTTCCTCGCCAAGGTTCGGGATATCCGACGTAATCTCTTCCTTGCCGAGCTTGGTGTCACGGGCAACGCACTCGAATTCCTCAATATGAATCGAGGTGTAGCGGTCATCCTTGGTAAGTTTCTCGGAAATAAGGATGGAGTCCTCGAAGTTGTACCCGCCCCAAGGCATGAATGCCACAACCACGTTCTGGCCAAGCGCCAGCTCGCCCATATCCGTGGACGGTCCGTCGGCAATGACGTCGCCCCGCTTCACATGGTCACCGACTTTAACCACCGGCCGCTGGTTGATGCAGGTGTTCTGGTTGGAACGCGCGAATTTGATCAGGTTGTAGATATCGACACCGGTACCGGTTTCATCATGCTCATCTTCGTCAATTTTAACAACGATACGGGAAGCGTCCACAGACTCGACGATACCGGTGTGGCGCGCCACGACCGAAACGCCGGAATCCTTGGCAACAACCCGCTCCATGCCGGTGCCGACCAAGGGAGAATCCGCCTTGAGAAGAGGCACGGCCTGACGCTGCATGTTGGAACCCATGAGTGCGCGGTTCGCGTCATCGTTCTCAAGGAACGGAATGAGCGATGCCGCAACGGAAACCAGCTGCATGGGGGCCACGTCCATCAGCTCCAGCTCGTCACGGTGAACGAGGAGGAACTCGCCTGATTTACGGGCGGTAACATAATCGTTTACGAAACGGCCGTCGGCGTCCATCTCTGCGTTGGCCTGGGCAATGGCATGCCCCTCTTCTTCCAAGGCGGAGAAGAACTTCACCTCGCTGGTAACCTTGCCTTCGGTAACGATCCGGTAAGGAGTCTCAACAAAGCCATGCTCATTGATCCGGGCGTAAGTGGAAAGCGAGGCAATGAGACCGATGTTCGGACCTTCAGGAGTCTCAATAGGGCAAACCCGGCCATAGTGAGTGGGATGAACGTCGCGGACCTCGAAGCCGGCCCGCTCGCGGGTCAGACCGCCAGGTCCGAGAGCCGAGAGACGACGCTTGTGCGTAACCTCCGAAAGGGGGTTCGTCTGATCCATGAACTGGGAGAGCTGGGACGAGCCGAAGAACTCCTTTACCACGGCCGAAACCGGCTTGGAGTTGATCAGGTCGTGGGGCATCAGGTTTTCAACTTCCTGAAGACTCATCCGCTCTTTGATGGCCCGCTCCATGCGAACAAGGCCGATGCGGTACTGGTTCTCCAGCAACTCGCCCACGGCACGCACCCGCCGGTTGCCCAGATGGTCGATATCATCAATGGCCCCTTTACCGTTTTTCAGGTCAATGAGGTAACGGACCACTTCAAGGATATCTTCCTTGGTGAGCACCTGGCAATCGAGGGGGACATCGAGCCCAAGCTTATAGTTGAGCTTGAGTCGACCGACGGCGGAAAGATCATAGCGCTCGGCGTTAAAGAAGAGATTGTCAAAGAGAGACTGGGCACTCTTGAGCGTCGGGGGATCACCCGGACGCAGACGCCGGTAAATCTCGATGAGCGCGTCATCGGTCGAATTAATCTTATCGATAAGCAAAGTATCGCGGAGAGAAGATGTCACATGGACGTTATCAATGAAGAGAACTTTGAACTCTCCGATTCCCCGTGCCTTGATCTCATCAAGCTTTGCCTGGGTAATCTCGTCGTTGCACTCGACAATTACTTCGCCGGTGGCGGGATCGACGATATCAGTGGAAGCGAATTTGCCGCAGACCTCTTCCGCCTTGATGGGGATCTCGGTAATGCCATGCTCGGTCATTTTGCGGATAGCCGCCTTGGTGAACTTTCTGTTCGCCTTGATAATGACCTCGCCGGTTTTGGCATCAACGATATCCGAAGAGGTTTTTTGCGTCGTCAGCAGCTCTGGATCGGCCTTCTTCCACATCCGGTCGCCAGCAAGCCCGATCTCTTCGCTACTGTAGAAAAAGTTGAGAAGAGCCTCCGCGCTGTTGCCGAGCGCTTTAAGGAGGACAGTTGCCGGCATCTTGCGGCGGCGGTCAATCCGGACATAGAGAATGTCCTTGTGGTCAAACTCGAAATCCAGCCAGGACCCGCGATAGGGAATTACTCGAGCGGAATAAAGAACCTTTCCGCTGGAATGGGTCTTCCCCTTGTCGTGATCGTAGAAAACACCGGGGGAGCGGTGCAATTGACTCACGATGACGCGTTCGGTCCCGTTTATGATAAACGTCCCGTTTTCGGTCATGAGAGGGATCTCGCCGAAGTAGACCTCCTGCTCCTTAATGTCCCGAATTGAACGGACGCCTGTATCCTTGTTCACATCCCATACAACGAGGCGAACCTTCACCTTCATGGGGGCGGCAAAGGTCATCCCGCGTTGGTGACACTCCTCAACATCGTACTTTGGGGTGCCGAGGCTATAGGAAACATACTCAAGCGAAGCAGTATCGCTAAAGTCCTTGATGGGAAATACACTTTTAAAAACCGCTTCAAGCCCGCTGTTCTTGCGTGCTTCAGAGGGGGTGTCGATTTGCAGGAAACGTTTATAGGAATTTTTTTGAATATCAATAAGATTGGGGATGTCGATAATTTTTTTGATCTTGGCGAAATTCTGGCGCAGAAGCTGGTTATTCGCAATTGAATAAGCCATGTTTTCTCCTTTGGCGAGGCCCATCGAGCCTCCAACCCCCTGGATTTAGTGCTATTTCCGAAGCCGCACAAAGACGGGCATATACGAATCCGGAACGAAAATAGAAGAGCCAAGGCCGCACGTAGCGGCCTTGGCTGATGTGATGACCCAGTCGACTCGAGTCTTATTTAATCTCAACTTCAGCGCCGGACTCGACGAGTTGCTTCTTGGCGTCCTCGGCTTCTTCCTTGGAAACGCCGGTCTTGACGGGCTTGGGTGCGCCATCGACCAGGTCTTTGGCTTCCTTGAGGCCCAGACCGGTGATTGCGCGAACAACCTTGATAACGGCAATCTTGTTTGCACCGGCAGACTTGAGAACGATATCGAACTCGGTCTTCTCTTCAGCAGCTTCAGCAGCGGCAGCAGGAGCAGCAGCAGCGGCAACGGCAACCGGAGCAGCGGCGGATACGCCGAATTTCTCTTCGAGTTCTTTCACGAGCTCGGAAAGCTCAAGAACACTCATATTCTCAATGAAGCTGACAACATCGGCCTTTGTAATCTCTGCCATTTCTGTATTCCTCCGTTAATAACGTTCGTTGTTGGTGTAAAGAAAGGTTAATTGCCTTCCTTTTGAATTTTGATCGCGTTAAGCGCACGGACAAAACTTCCCGGAACCGCAGCGAGAACGCCAACAAAGTTGGTAACCGGTGCATTGAGAGTTCCAAGCAGTTTTGCAATAAGCACTTCGCGGCTCGGCAGATCTGCCAAAGCCTGAATATCGCTTACCGTAATCGGCTTGCCGGACAGTACGGCTGCCTTGAGCTTGAAGGTGTTGGCCTGTGTCTTGGCAAACTTGGACAGGACCTTTGCTGCGGCGACCGGATCGTCATAGCTGAATGCAACGGCGGTCGGACCGGCATAATACGGAGACAGCGATTCCTTGTCGGTCTCCTTCGACGCCAGTTCAAGCAGCGTGTTTTTTACAACCTTGTATTCTACCGAGGCTGCACGGAGTTCATTCCTGAGCGTCGTTGCCTGGTCCACGTTCATACCGCGGAAATCAGCAAGGAAAACTGCCTTTGCCCGGGTGAGCTTATCATGCAGTTCCGCTACCTGTTGCTGCTTAGTTTCTTTATTCAAGCGCCTTCCTCCTTTCTGTTCGGGTTGAGGGCCGGAGCCCCAGCCAAAGTCAGAAAGTGCGGGGTTGGTTACTTTCCGGTGACTACCACAAGTCTCGGCAGGCTGCCTGCGCCATTAAGCACGGGCACAAAGCCCATGCGCCTGCTGTCTTTGACTTTGGCTTTATATTACTAAACGCCTAGACAAGCTTGGACTGAATGTCGGCTATGTCAAGAGTCAGACCTGGCCCCATGGTGGATGAAAGGCTGATCTTTTTGATATAGGTACCCTTGGCCGCAGAGGGCTTTGCCTTGACGAGCGCTTCCACAAGGGCAAGAAGGTTTTCCTTGAGCTTGTCCACATCAAAGGAGGCCTTGCCCACGGGAGCATGAACAATTCCGGCCTTCTCGACGCGGAACTCAACTTTACCCGCCTTGGATTCCTTGACAGCACGCCCCACATCGAAGGTAACAGTGCCGACTTTCGGGTTAGGCATGAGACCACGCGGACCAAGAAGTTTACCAATCTTGCCGACAACACCCATCATGTCGGGGGTGGCAATGGCGGTATCGAATTCAAACCACCCTTCCTGAATCTTTGCCACAAGATCCTCGGCGCCCACATGGTCAGCACCGGCATCCCGTGCCTCTTTCTCCTTCTCGCCCTTGGCGAAAACAAGAACCCGGACATCCTTGCCAAGACCGTTCGGCAGGACAACTGCACCACGGACCATCTGGTCGGCATGGCGGGGGTCAACGCCCAGCCGCACCGCAACCTCGACGGTTTCGTCGAATTTGGCGTAGGCGAGTGACTTGACACTTTCTATACCATCAACGACGGGATAGGTCCGGCTACGGTCAACCTTCGCCAGGGCTTCCCTGTGCTTCTTCGCTGTTTTCGGCATCTCTTAATCCACCCTTTCTCTATTGAACAATTTCAACGCCCATGCTGCGGGCGGTCCCTTCGACCGTTTTCATGGCAGCTTCAAGCGACGCAGCGTTCATGTCGGGCATTTTCTTGACGGCTATCTCTTTAACCTGCTCCGCAGTCAGCTTGCCGACTTTGTTCTTGTTCGGCACGCTTGAGCCGCTTTCAATGCCAACCGCTTTCTTTATAAGGACCGACATTGGCGGAACTTTGGTGATAAAGCTGAAAGAACGATCAGCAAAGACGGTGATGACAACAGGAATAATAGTTCCCTCGTCACTCTGAGTCTTGGCATTGAACGCCTTGCAGAACTCCATGATATTGACACCATGCTGACCCAAAGCCGGTCCGATCGGAGGCGAAGGGTTTGCTTTGCCTGCCGGGATCTGCAGCTTGATGTAACCCGTGATTTTTTTTGCCATTGACGTGCTCCTTGTTCTTCTCCTCGGAGAAGGATATACCGTTTATCAGACAGAGGGGATACCCCTACTGCTTTTCAACCTGCATGAACTCAAGCTCTACAGGAGTAGCCCGTCCAAAGATGCTGACCATGACCCGCAATTTGCCCTTGTCCGGCTTCACATCCTCGACTACTCCGGTAAAATTCAAGAAAGGCCCGTCAACGACCCGAACCGTCTCCCCCACTTCAAACAGAACCTTCGGCCGCGGCTTCTCGGCACCTTCCTCCATCCGACGAGTTATCTTTGCCACTTCTTCATCGGGGATCGCGAAGGGATTATTCCCGCCGACAAAACCGGTAACTTTTGACGTCTCTTTAACGGCGTGCCATGTCTCCTCGTTCAACTCCATGTTAACGAGAATATAGCCGGGGAAAAACTTACGCGAAGAGGTCTTTTTCTCTCCCTTCTTCAGCTCAACCACCGTCTCTGATGGAATGAGAATCTCGCCGAACAAATCTTCCAGATTAAGGTTCTTGATTCGCTCAGCAAGGGAGAGTCGTACTTTATTTTCAAATCCGGAGTACGTATGAACCCCATACCACTTTTTTGACATAATAGTTGCGTCCTTTACCCAAGGATGAGGCGCATAAGCTTCGCCAGAATCAGGTCACAGATCCCAAGATAGATGGATATAATGATGACAATTGCCACCACGACCCACGTTGTGGAGATGGTCTCCTTGCGGGTCGGCCAAGTCACCTTACCCAGCTCAGCTTTCACTTCAGTGAGGAAATCTTTGGTTTTTGCGATCACGTGAGGACCCCGGGATGGATAGAAAATGGCAGGCCAGGAGGGATTCGAACCCCCAACATCCGGTTTTGGAGACCGGCGCTCTAGCCGTTAGAGCTACTGGCCTGCGTCTGCTGGGGCCGCCCACCCTACCCGCGACCCCAAACCTGTGACTTTGGTTACTTGGTTTCCTTGTGGACAGTATGAGTCTTGCAGAAACGGCAGTACTTTTTGAACTCCAGCTTTTGCGGAGTGTTTTTCTTGTTCTTGGTTGTAGTATAGTTCCTCTGCTTGCACTCGGAGCAGGCGAGAGTAATGATGTCTCTCATTGTCTTAACCCTTCATTAGTAAAGAATGTGGGCAGGCATCTAGCCTGCCCACGAAGTTTTCGGCAAACGATTATTCGATAATGGAGCTGACGACACCGGCGCCAACCGTACGGCCACCTTCGCGGATAGCGAAGCGCAGACCTTCGTCCATGGCGATCGGGGTGATCAGGTTTACGGTCACCGCAACGTTATCGCCAGGCATTACCATTTCGGTCCCGGCCGGCAGGTCAACAACCCCGGTCACGTCAGTGGTCCGGAAGTAGAACTGAGGACGGTATCCGTTGAAGAACGGGGTGTGACGACCGCCTTCTTCCTTGGTCAGGATGTATGCTTCGGCTTTGAACTTGGTGTGCGGGGTGATGCTACCCGGCTTTGCCAGAACCTGACCGCGCTCGATGTCTTCACGCTTGACGCCGCGCAGCAGTGCCCCAATGTTGTCGCCGGCACGGCCTTCGTCGAGAAGCTTGCGGAACATCTCTACACCGGTTACCGTGGTCTTGACGGTGGCCTTCATCCCGACGATTTCAACTTCTTCGCCGACCTTTACAATGCCACGCTCTACACGGCCGGTGGCTACGGTACCGCGACCGGAGATGGAGAATACGTCTTCGACGGGCATCAGGAACGGTTTGTCCACGGCGCGCTCAGGCTCGGGAATGTAGGAGTCTACTGCTTCCATGAGCTTGATGATCGCTTCGGAGCCGAGCTCGTCCTTGTCGCCGTTGAGGGCTTTGAGAGCGGAACCCTTGATGATGGGAATGTCGTCGCCCGGGAAGTCGTAGGAGGAGAGAAGTTCACGAATCTCAAGCTCTACAAGCTCGAGGAGTTCTTCGTCATCCACCATGTCGGCCTTGTTCAGGAATACGACGATGTAGGGTACGCCTACCTGACGGGCAAGCAGGATGTGCTCG
Organism: Geobacter benzoatilyticus; assembly: GCF_017338855.1. Classification (NCBI taxonomy): domain Bacteria; kingdom Pseudomonadati; phylum Thermodesulfobacteriota; class Desulfuromonadia; order Geobacterales; family Geobacteraceae; genus Geobacter; species Geobacter benzoatilyticus. Next base: position 1,853,894 of record NZ_CP071382.1, on the reverse strand, counting down.
CGGGTCTGGGGCATGGGACCGTCGGCGGCGGAGACAACGAGAATCGCACCGTCCATCTGGGCCGCACCGGTGATCATGTTCTTGACGTAGTCGGCGTGGCCGGGGCAGTCTACGTGCGCATAGTGACGCTTGCCGGTCTCGTATTCTACGTGCGAGGTCGCTATGGTAATACCACGCTCACGCTCTTCAGGGGCGTTGTCGATCTGATCGAACCCCTTGAACTCGGCTTGACCCTGCTCTGCCAGTACACGCGTAATCGCTGCCGTCAGCGTGGTCTTGCCGTGGTCTACGTGACCTATGGTCCCTATGTTGACGTGCGGTTTGGTTCTCTCGAATTTTGCCTTTGCCATGTAGGATCCCTCCCGGACAACTAATTTTGAGAATTGCTTCCCGTTAAAACGGAAAAGATAATGGAGCCCACAACCGGATTCGAACCGGTGACCTCTTCCTTACCAAGGAAGTGCTCTACCTACTGAGCTATGTGGGCACAACGTAATGTATGGAGCGGGAAACGGGACTCGAACCCGCGACCCTCAGCTTGGAAGGCTGACGCTCTAGCCAACTGAGCTATTCCCGCGAACAACCGTGAAGTTCTTTGAAGCCTCCCACAGAGCCACCGCCCCAGTACTATCGGCCACCCGGCCTCCTGGAATACGACAACACCGCCGAAGCTTCTGAAGGTTTATGGTGGAGGGAGGAGGATTCGAACCTCCGAAGTCGTACGACGACAGATTTACAGTCTGTTCCCTTTGGCCGCTCGGGAATCCCTCCAGACGTAGAAGCGTATTACTAAATGGAGCTGGCGACAGGACTTGAACCCGCAACCTGCTGATTACAAGTCAGCTGCTCTACCAGTTGAGCTACGCCAGCCCAAAAAAATCTATACAGTCTTTTCAATGCGCGGTCAAGCTTTTAGCACAAAGAAGAATGTCTTATAACCCAGAGTTCCACGCGAGTCAAGGGAAATATTTAACCATCACGGACTGCTGTACAGCATCAGCATAATCTATACAGACATATCTCCTTGCAACAGGGCCGGCATTTTCCACAGCGCAACGGCAACACCGCTCTCAGGAACGGCGTTTCCGATCACGCGGCACAGGACGCGACTCCGGCTGCCCCCGGAATTTCCCCAGCAGTTCGACCGCAGACTCCTCGCGTCCGCACATCCGGAGCGCGTCATAAACATTGCGCCTTTCCGCCGGCTGGTGCCACAGCAAGAGCGACTTCTGGAGACGCTTCTCACGATCGCTTCGCGCAACATATACTTGACGCTTAGTGAATGGGTCGATACCCGTGTGGTACATGCAAGTGGCAAGAGTACCGGGCGTGGGGGTAAAATCCTGCACCTGGTCCACACGGATATTGTGGCGTTTGAGAAATATTGCAAGCTCCACCATATGATCCAGGGTACATCCCGGATGGCCCGACATCAGGTACGGAACCACATACTGTTTCCGGCCAAGCCTGGCGCTCTCCTGACCGAAACGGGCGAGAAAACGCTCGAACGCCTCTCTGCCTGGCTTTCGCATCAGATCAGTGACTGCATCGGCAATGTGCTCCGGCGCAACCTTCAGGAGCCCCCCCACATGGTGGGCTAAAAGCTCGCCGAAATATTCCGGCTGGCGCTCAAGAAGGTCATATCTGATTCCTGACGAAACGGCCACATGCTTTACCCCATGCATCGCCCTCACCCGCTTCAGGAGCGACGACGCCCGGCGGTCCTGGGTGACGAGATGGCGGCACACCGAGGGAAAGAGGCAGCTTTCGCGACGGCATCGGCTCCCCCCGTCAGCACTGCCGCAGCGCAAACCGTACATGTTTGCAGTCGGGCCGCCCACATCGCTTATACTACCGCGAAACCACGGCATTTTCACCATTCGCCCGACTTCTTCCACAACCGATCTCTCACTCCGGGACTGAATAAAACGGCCCTGATGATGAGTTATCGCACAGAAGGCGCACCCTCCGAAACAGCCCCGGTGGGTCGTGATCGACGATTTGATCTGTTCGTAGGCTGGGATGGACTCGACATACGAAGGGTGCGGAGCACGGACGAACGGCAGGGCATAGACAGCATCCAATTCCGCCTCAGACAAAGGAGCTGACGGAGGATTACAAACCAGCAATCTGTCACCGTGACGCTGAACAAGGGGCTTCCCGCTGTCGGGGTGCATATCTTGCGATACCAGCCGGAACGCCTCGGCATACCGATGCGGATCATTCATCACCATGTCGCACGATGGTAGCTCCACTGCGCCGGAAGGGACATCTCCACGCATCGCATACGCAATTCCGCGAATATCAGCAAGCTGAGCCATGGAATCGCCCCTGCGCAACCGTTCGGCTAATTCCAGGATGGGCCTTTCACCCATCCCGAAAACCAGCAGGTCCGCCTTTGAGTCAAAAAGTATGGAGCGACGGACTTTATCTTCCCAGTAATCATAGTGCGCGAAACGGCGAAGTGATGCCTCTATACCGCCGATTACTACAGGAACATCCTTGAACGCCTCCTTGAGCCGGGAGGTATAAATAATAGTTGCCCGGTTTGGCCTGGAGCCATGGCGGCCGCCGGGTGTATAGGCATCGTCGTGGCGAAGTTTCTTGAGGGGAGTATAGTGGGCAACCATGGAATCCATGGCGCCGGCCGAAACCGCAAAGAAGAGGCGTGGCCTCCCCAAGGCCATGAACGGCTCCCGTGAGCGCCAGTCGGGCTGAGCAATGATCCCGACACGGAAGCCGCGGGATTCGAGCCACCGGGCCAGAAGAGGGACACCGAAAGCCGGGTGGTCGATATAGGCGTCGCCGGTGACGAAAATAACGTCAAGTTCGCGCCATCCCCGTCGCAACGCCTCTTCTTTCGTAGTTGGAATAAACGGCATGGAAACCTGTCAGGGGAAAACGGGAAGCAGTTCCAGCCCCATCGTCTCGGGAAAGCCGTACATGATATTCATGTTCTGCACCGCCTGACCGGCGGCACCTTTCACGAGGTTATCGATGGCGGACACAACGATGACCCTACCGGTGCGGCTGTCCACGGACAGGCCGATGTCACAGAAATTGGACCCGCGCACATGGGCGGTAGAAGGGACGTTTCCGGCGGGGAGCACGCGAACGAAGGGCTCACCCCCGTAGAATCCGGCATAGAGCTCCACCAGTTCGGCAACAGAGTGATTGCCGGTGAGGCGCGCGTAGATGGTGGAAAGAATTCCGCGATCCATGGGGACCAGATGGGGAGTGAATGTGATGGTTATCCGCTCGCCGGCCAGAAGCGACAACTCCTGCTCAATCTCGGGGATGTGCCGGTGGACTCCCCCCACGCCGTAGGCCTTGAAGCCTTCATTCACCTCGCAGAAGAGATTGTCAACCTTGGCCCCCCTTCCCGCCCCCGAAGTTCCGGATTTTGAGTCGGAAATAATGGTAGACGGATCAATGAGCCCATTTTTCAGAAGCGGCATAAGACCCAGGATGACACTCGTGGGATAACAGCCGGGGTTCCCCACGAGGCAGGCACCGGCAATCTTCTCCCTCCGCACTTCAGGAAGTCCGTAAACCGACACCTTAAGATTCTCGGGGTCCAGATGGGGCTCGTACCATTTTTCATAGACAGCCGCATCACAGAAACGGTAGTCGGCAGAGAGGTCAACAACCCGCTTGCCCAGCTTAAGAAAAGTTGGAACCACCTCCATTGCGGCCTTATGGGGAAGGGCCGTAAAGATGAGGTCGGCCTTCCCGGCTACCCTGACCGGTTCGAGATTTTCGAGCACCTGGGCGTAGCGCCCGCGCAACGTCGGGAACAGATCAGCCACGGGCCGGCTGGCGCTCTGCTCGGAAGTAATGCAGGTTACAGCGACTTCGGGATGACAGTAAAGAAGCCTGAGCAGCTCAACTCCGGTATATCCACTAGCTCCAACAACGGCTACCTTCAGCATGGGTAAACTCCTGTGCGGGAGATTGTCTGAATCAAAGTTATAAGTATAGAGAAAACATATGCAAAGCAAAAGGGGAAAACCCGTATGGATTTTCCCCTCGAACAGCCGTAGCTGAAAATGACGTGTTTAACGCTTGGAGAACTGGCAGCTTCTCCGGGCGGCACGCTTACCGTACTTCTTCCGCTCCTTGATCCGGGAGTCGCGGGTAATGAAACCGGCCTTCTTGAGGGTGCCGCGAAGCTCGACATCGACTTCGAGAAGCGCCTTGGTGATGCCATGCTTGATGGCGCCAGCCTGGCCGGAGTCGCCGCCGCCGCGAACATTCACATAGATATCGAAGTTACCGACTTTTTCAACCAGTTCCAAGGGTTGCTTAACGATCATCTTGGAAGTCTCGCGACCAAAGTAGTCGTCGATGGACTTGTTGTTGATGACGATGTTCCCCGTCCCCGGTTTCAGCCAGACCCTGGCGACCGATGATTTCCGCTTCCCCGTACCGTAGTAGCTGATTGCTGCCATTCGTTATCTCCTGATCGTATATTCTCTGATCCGATTAGATGTCTAGAGTTTTGGGCTGCTGGGCCTCGTGAGGATGCGCGGAGCCAGCATAAACCTTGAGTTTCTTGAGCATATGACGGGCAAGCTTGTTCTTGGGAAGCATTCCCTTCACGGCCTTGCGAATGAGGTCTTCCGGCTTCTTCTCGATCAGCTTGCCGGCAGTGATGGACTTGATCCCGCCGGGGAAACCGGAGTGGCTGTAGTACATCTTGTCAGCAAGCTTGTTGCCGGTGAGCTGAATCTTCTCGGCATTGATCACTACAACAAAATCACCAGTGTCCACACTAGGGGTGTAGATAGGCTTCATCTTGCCGCGCAGGATATTGGCGATCTCAGTGGCCATGCGACCGAGTACTTTGTTATCGGCATCGACCAGAAACCAGTCCCTGGTAACTTCTTCTTTTTTTGCAACCTTCGTCGTCTTCATCGAACCCTCTCAAGCTGGATGGAATAAAGAGTAAAAAACACTTTTCTCAGCGAAGGACGGATAGTACTACGACCTTTGCAAGCTGTCAACCCTAAAAAAGCACATCAATAATAGACTTCCATGAGACACAACCCCTGGGGGGGGGCTGTCGGGCCGGCAGCATGCTCGCCGGGCTGCGTCAGGAGGAGAGCCACGTCCCCGACGCTGCGCCGTCCCCGACCCACATCCACCAGGGTGCCGGCCATGATGCGAACCATATTGCGCAGGAATCCGGAACCCTTTACATCAATGTGGAGCAGATCCCCTTCCTCCGCCAGACCGACAGAGTCTATCCGCCTGACCGTAGTCCGGGCGGCGCATCCCGTGGTGCGAAAAGAGGCAAAATCATGCTCTCCCACCATGCAACCGGCCGCTCTCTCCATGGCAGCCAGGTCGAGCCCCCCCCGAACGTGCCAGGTATAATGCCGGCAGAGGGGTGAACGGCGCGCACCACGGTGAATTGTGTAGCGATAGTGCTTGCCGGTGGCGTCAAAGCGCGGATTAAAGCCCGGCCGGGCTTCGTGCGCCTCCACAACGACAATATCAGGGGGGAGGAGCGCATTGAGCCCATCTGAAAATGCGCGTACCGGAATCCCCGTGTCGGCACTGAAGGCAGCGACCATTCCCCGCGCATGTACCCCGGCATCGGTGCGCCCTGAAGAATGAACGCGAACCGCCCCCTTCAGCATCGTCGCCAAGGCCTCCTCAACCACCTGCTGAATGGTTACTCCGTTGGGTTGAATTTGCCAGCCCGCGTAGTTCGTGCCATCGTATTCAAGAATAAGTTTGATCGTGCGCATACAAAAATGAAGGACGCCCCGGAGGGCGCCCCGTTCTTTGTGACAGGCCCCATGCATCCCGGCCGAGGGAACGCTCGGCCGCCAGCCCTATTTGAGATACTTCCCGATCAGCAGCTCGGCGATCTGGACGGCATTCGTGGCCGCCCCCTTGCGGATATTGTCCGCCACCACCCAGAGGTTTAGGCCATTATCGATGGACTCGTCCTCCCGAATGCGACCCACGAGGGTCAGATCCTGTCCGGCGGCATCAATGGCCATGGGGTAGGATGACGTGGCAGGATCGTCCACCAGCTCCACTCCCGGAGCCTCCGCCAGAAGCTCCCGGGCCTTGGCCACGGTCAGCTTTTTCTCGGTCTCGATATTCACCGATTCGGAGTGACTGTAGAATACCGGCACGCGAACAGTGGTGGCGGTGACCCTAATATCGGCCTCCAGAATCTTCCGGGTCTCGTTCACCATCTTCATTTCTTCCTTCGTGTAGCCGTTGTCGCCGAAGGAGTCGATCTGGGGAAGACAGTTGAAGGCGATCTGGTGGGGATAGACCTTCATCTCGGGAGACTTCCCCTGGAAAAGGGAAACCACCTGCTTCTGCAGCTCTTCGATGGCCTTCTTGCCGGTGCCGGAAACCGCCTGGTAGGTGGAAACCACGATCCGCCTGATGGTAGCGTAATCGTGGAGCGGCTTCAGGGCCACGACCATCTGGATGGTGGAGCAGTTTGGGTTGGCGATGATCCCCTTCTTCCGGTAATCGGCAATGGCATGGGGATTCACTTCGGGAACCACCAGCGGCACATCGGGATCCATTCTCCAGGCGCTGGAATTGTCGATGCAGACCGCCCCGGCTGCAGCGGCCGCGGGGCAGAACTCCCTGGAGCGGTCACCGCCGGCCGAAAAAAGGGCAATGTCGATCCCGTCGAAGGAATCGCGGGTCAGCTCTTCCACCATCACCGGCTTCCCCTTGAACTCCAGCACCTCGCCGGCGCTCCGGGCGCTGGCGAGGCATCGGATGTTCCCCACGGGAAAGTTCCGCTCTTCGAGGCATTCCAACATCTGTCCGCCCACGGCGCCGGTGGCGCCGACGACGGCCACGTTCCACAGCTTCGCCATTCGTTACTTCTCCACGAGGATGCGAAGCATCCGGCGCAACGGCTCGGCGGCACCCCAGAGGAGCTGGTCGCCGCAGGTGAAGGCCTGCAGGTACTGGGGTCCCATCTTCATCTTGCGGACCCGTCCCACCGGCACGGTGAGGAGCCCGGAAACGGCGGCCGGAGTCAGATCGGCAAGGGTTTCCGCCTTGGTATTGGGTACAAACTTCACCCACTGGTTGTCATTTTTGATCAACTCTTCGATATCGGCCAGGGGGACGTCCTTGTTCAGCTTGATGGTCATGGCCTGGCTGTGGCAACGCATGGCGCCGACCCGGACACATATGCCGTCAACCGGGATAGGTGTGGTGGTGCCGAGGATCTTGTTGGTCTCGGCGAATCCTTTCCACTCTTCCCGGCTCTGGCCGTCTTCCACCTCCCGATCGATCCAGGGGAGAACGCTGCCGGCAAGCGGGAAGCCGAATTCCTTAGTCGGCATAGTGCCGCCACGCAGCTCTTCAGTCACTTTACGGTCGATGTCGAGGATGGCCGACGAGGGGTTCTTGAGGAGATCGGCCACGGAGCCATGGAGCACCCCCATCTGGGAGAGAAGCTCCCTCATATTGGGCGCACCGGCGCCGGAAGCGGCCTGGTAGGTCATGGAAGTCATCCACTCCACGAGCCCGGCCCGGAAGAGTCCCCCCAGGGCCATGAGCATGAGGCTCACGGTGCAGTTGCCGCCGATGAAATCCTTCTGCCCCTTGGCCAGGGCAGCATCGATGACGTTGCGGTTCACCGGGTCGAGGATGATGACCGCATTCGGCTCCATCCTGAGGGTGGAGGCCGCATCGATCCAGTATCCCTGCCATCCCTGCTTGCGCAGCTCGGGATGGACCGCCTTGGTGTAGTCGCCACCCTGGCAGGTGATGATGATGTCGAGCTTCTTCAGCTCTTCGATGTCATCGGCACTCTTGAGGGTGCCGGCATCCATGGGGGCGGGCTGCCCCGCCTGGGAGGTGGAGAAGAACACCGGCTCGATGCCGATTTTGAAATCGCCCTCATCCACCATCCGCTGGAGAAGAACCGAACCGACCATGCCGCGCCAACCAACGATTCCGACTTTCATAGGCAGAACTCCTTTTTATAAGGGAAAATGCTTGTTTGTTACAGGGCAGCGATAATGGCGTCGCCAATTTCTTTGGTATTGACGAGCTTCTCGCCATCTTTTTGCTGGAAGATGTCCCGGGTCCGGAAGCCCTGGTCCAGCACCTTGGCCACGGCGTTGTCGATGGCGTCGGCCGCATCCACCATGCCGAAGGAGAAGCGGAGCATCATCCCGGCAGAAAGGATCTGGGCGATTGGGTTGGCGATACCCTGGCCGGCGATGTCAGGGGCGCTGCCGCCGGAGGGCTCGTACATGCCGAAGGTTCCCTCGGCCAGGGACGCCGACGGGAGCATCCCCAGGGAGCCGGTCAGCATGGCGGCCTCGTCGGAGAGGATGTCGCCGAACATGTTCTCGCATAGGATAACGTCAAACTGCTTGGGCCAGCGAACCAGCTGCATGGCGGCGTTGTCCACGTACATGTGGGAGAGCTCCACATCGGGGTATTCCTTGGCGATGCCGGCAACCACCTCTCGCCAGAGGACCGAAGAGGAGAGGACGTTTGCCTTGTCGATGGAGCAGACCTTCTTGCCCCGTTTGCGGGCCGCCTGGAAGGCCACGTGGGTAATTCTCTCGATCTCGGGAACGCTGTAGCGCATGGTATCGTATCCGACCCGGTCGCGCCCCTCGCCGTCGATACCCTTGGGCTGGGCGAAGTAGATGCCGCCGGTCAACTCACGGATGACCAGCACATTGAAGCCTCCCGCGATAACCTCCTCCTTGAGGGAAGAGGCGCCGGTCAGGGAGGGGAAAATGATGGCGGGACGCAGGTTGGCGTAGAGTCCGAAAATCTTCCTCAAGGGCAGGAGCGCTCCCCGCTCGGGCTGCTCGTCGGGGGGAAGGGTCTCCCACTTGGGGCCCCCAACGGAGCCGAACAGGATGGCGTCGGACGCCTTGCAGATATTGACGGTGGTTTCGGGAAGGGCCTTCCCTTCAAGGTCGATGCCGGCGCCACCCACGTTGGCGTGGGTCCGCTCGAATTTCACGTCGTACTTCGCTTCCACGGCGTCCAGAACCCGAAGCGCCTCGGCCATGACCTCGGGACCGATGCCGTCACCGGGAAGAACCGCCACCTTGAAAACCTGAGACATCCCTTCACCCCCACAAAAAAATTAACAAAAGTACCCAATACTATTGAGCAAAGTACGTGATGTCAACAAAAAACAGGTCCAATCACGGCCGTACAGGGCAGGCGCTGGACCTGTTGAGAGTTACATCTGCCAGGGATAAGCGAGGTGAAATCCAGAGGGGTGCGCATGGAGGACACGATACAAAAAAGGGCGCCGACCATTAAACTGTCGGCACCCTTATCTTAGAAACTACTTACTGCTCTCACCGGCTGCACGCCAGCCTCACCATGCCTCGCCGGTCGTATTCCGGTGCGAGCCATGGCAATCCGCATCGCACGAAGGAGTGTCATACCGACTGGCGGACGTCGCCTTGGTATAGCGCAGCAGCCTGTCCTGCAAGCTGGGGGTCCCGCCACCTTTGCCGTCGGGATAGTAGCGGCTCGGCAAGCCCGGAGTAAAGGTCACGATCAGCCGGCTGACTTTGCCGCCGTGGGGGACCCTGGTGTGGCAGTACACGCAGGGGTATCTCGAGTGATTGCTCTCCGAGTGGGTATTGTTGGTATTGGTAATCGGATGGCAGTTTTTGCAGAACAGTCTCGTGTTGCCGGAATCGCTCAGCTTCCAGAACTGGCCGGTGGCGGAATTGTAGGGCCAGTCCCTCCCGACGCCCACCAGCTTCCCGTCGATACTGTGACAGTCGGAGCACTTCATGGTCTGGGTTCCCACGTTGACATTCCAGGGAGCCGACAACTGCGCCTTTGCAAGGGCCTTCGGCGCCGGAGAATTGGGATAATTGTTGAGTCCGGTAACGATGGGGTGCCCGGAGCGGTTATTGGGGTTGAATTCCATGGCCTGGTCGGTCAGCAGGAGCCCCGACGGTCCCAAAACGCTGCTCACGCCATTGGTCGCGGCTCCAAAGCCGCTGGATGAGTGGCACTTGACGCAGACCTGGTACTGCTTGGCCGCGGGAGCCACCTTTGTGTACGATGACGGGGCCGTCCAGTTCCCCCCGTTAACCGGCTCTACGCCGTTATAGGTTGTGAAGTTACTGGCATAATTCCCGTGCTTTGCCAGGTGTGACTCGGCGCCATGGCAGCTGGAGCAGGTATATGCCTGGCCCGCCGCTCCGGCGACAATCGTCTCCTTCACTTCGGCGGCGGTGCTGTCATGGCAGGTCTGGCAGACCGGGGCGGCAAAGCCCCCGTGCTGCGTAATCAGGTTGGTCCGGTGGCAGGTCCCGCAGGTGCCCGTCCCTAGAGTAGCCACGTGTCCCGCCATGGCCGGGGCGGCCATGGCGAGGAGCGCGGCAATTGTGGTGGCTATGCGCTTCATTTCGTTTCTCCATTCGGTTCGCTGGATTCTTTTCACGGTATTCCTCCCTTACTGGATCTGGAAGGCCCCCTCGGCAACGTACAGGCTGCTCGAGGTGGGGGTGACGCGGAACTTCATCCAGCCGTAGCCGTTCATCCGATGGGCGATGGAGGTGACGTCGATGTCCTTCCACCCCGTGCTGTTCGTGCTGAGGCTTGTGGAGTAGCTGGTGTTCACCGAGGTCCCGTCGGATTTGTACGGGTAGATCCGCAGGGTCCGCGAGTAGCTGATGGATGAGACGTATACCCGCAGCACAACCTTGGTGGCGGTCAGGGCGTCACGGTTCAGTTGCATGGCGATGACGTAGCTGTTCCGGCTGCTGTTCTGTAGCAGGTAACGGTCGGTCAGGTTGCTGTCCCGGAATTTGGCGGTTACGTCACTGCTGTTCCGGTCCGAGGAGGTGACGGAATACAGCTGCTGCATGTATTGAACCTGGTCGGCGAATACCGAACCGGTGGTGGCCTGCTCCTGGACCGTGACGACTACGGTGTCGCTGGCGCTGGCGCCGATGTTGTCGGTGACGGTGAGGGTCACGGTGTAGGTGCCGGCGGTGGCGTAGGTTTTGGTTACTGTTATGCCGCTGGCACTGGTGCCGTCGCCGAAGTTCCATACATATGAGGCGATGGTGCCGTCTGGGTCGCTGGAGCCGGCTCCGGAGAGGGTGACGGCCTGGTTGACGGTGGTGGTTACGTCGGCACCGGCAGCGGCGACCGGGGGCTTGTTGCCGTTGTTCGAGTGGCAGGAGCCGCAGGTCTGCGGGATGCCCGCCATGCCGTCGTTGATGGGTTGCTGGTAGCCGGCTTTGCTGTGGCAGGCGAAGCAGTAGACCATTCCTTCTTCGTGCTTGGCGATGAAGCCGGTGGAGCTGTTGAGTACTACCATGTCGTGCTGGACGGCGTGGTTGCCGAAGTTGCCGATCGAGTTGTGGCAGTCGGCGCAGACTACTGGCTGCCCGCCAAGACCTTTCTGGACGGCGGCGGTTACCGCTGCGTTGCCGCTGGCGTGGCAGGCGGCGCACTGGAAGCCGCGCTGCGCGTGCAGCTCGGTCAGGTTCGTGATGTGGCAGCTGTTGCAGTCGGCGTACGGAGCGCTGACTTTGCCGGTGTGGGCCGTGGGGTGATTGTACTGGCCGTGGCAGGTGACGCAGTTGACGATCGTACCGGCCCGGCCGGCGGCGATGGCGTCCTGGACTTCGACCCGGCTGCTGGAGTGGCAGGTGGCGCAGGTGGAGGTCCGGGTCAGGTGCTCGTCAAGGACACTCTTGGTGTGGCACTGGGCGCACTCGGCGGAAGCCTGGGCCTTGTCGTGCTGGGCTACGTGGTTCACCGTGCCGTGGCAGTTGGCGCAGGAGACCTGAGTGCCCGCACGACCCGCGGCGATGGTGGCAAGCACCGTCTGGCTGGTGCTGTTGTGGCACGTGGCGCAGGTGGACGTCCGGTTCGTGTGCTCGTAGACGACTCCCTGCCCGTGGCAGCCGGCGCAGTCCGTTGGCGTCACAACCATGTCGTGCTGGGCTACGTGATCGAAACCGGCATGACAAGACGTACACGTAACCACCTCGCCGGCCTTGGCCGCGAGTATCGTCTGCTGAACCGTGACGTTGGCGCTGCTGTGGCAGGTATAGCACGTTGATGCACGGGAAAGGTGCTCGTTCACCACGCCGAGGTTGTGGCATTGGGCACAGCTCACATCGGCCATGGCGTTATTGTGGTTGGTCTTCGGGTTCATGGCCGAGTGACAGACACCGCAATCGCGCACCACAATCGGCACATAGCTGCCGCTGGCGTCGGCCACCATCTGGTGACAGTCAAGACACTGCTTCCCCTGCTCATCGATCAGTTGATGGTGCCGTCCCTGGTGGACAAGGTCGCCGTGGCAGGCGATACAATCGCGGACCACGACAGGAGCCAAGGAACCGTCCGCAGTTTCCACCATCTGGTGGCAATTGAGACATTGCTTGCCCTGGCTGTCAATCAGGCCGTGGTGTCTCTCGGCAGTTTTCCCCGCCGCATCGTTGTGGCACCCCCGGCAGTTGCCCTCAACGAGGGCAAGGGCATCTGTCCGACCAAGGGCCGACAAGACAAACAAGGCCACCATTGTCAGAAGCAAAAGCCCTCTCTTAGAGCCGTTTTCCGTATTCATGTTATTTTCTCTCCCTTCAACTCCTCTATACTGCCCTTTGAATAAACTGCCATATCCTTTCTGAACTGATTTAAATGTTAGCCATAGTGAATTAGTATTTTTTGTCATTTAAACAAAAACAAAAAAAGGGCGACAGTTTCTATCTGACGCCCACAGCGGTTAATTTGTCCGTTCATGCATGCATGGGACCGGCTCCCTGACTCAAAGGATAGTGTTCATTGAACAATGGCCGGGGGCAAACTCCCCCGGCCACGCTCTTCGCTTAATCAAACCTACCAGGTCTCAGCGCCCGATATGGGGCCATGCTCACCGCAGTTGGTGCTGCAACTGGACTCGCTGTAACTTCCCGATGCGGCCTTCTTGAATGCGGTAACGCGAGGCTTATATCCCCCCTTGCCGTCACCCGTGTAGCGGTCCGGCAACCCGGAGGTAGCTGTACCAATGAGGCGCGACACCTTGCCGCCATGGGGAACCCGGATATGGCAGTCGATGCATTTGACGCCGTCGTGGTCACCCGTGGTATGCACCTGTCCCGCGCCGGAGAAGTTATGGCAGTTCCAGCAGAAGGATGTGGAGTTGCTCCTCATCGTCTGGAAGGTGCCGGTGCTCACCCCGGCCACGGTATAGGGCCACGCCTTGTTGGTCCCCTTCAGGGACCAGATGATTCCGGAGCCCTGGGGGCCGGAATCCACGAACTCGTGGCAGTCGGCGCAGGTCATGGTCTGGTTCCCCACATTGGTCCACGGCGCCTTCATTTCGGTTGTCCTCAGGGCGCGCGGGGCAAGGGAACCGGTCTGGTTGTTGAGGGTCACGACAACCGGGTGGGCAGACCTGTTAGTGGGGCTGAACTCCCAGGCCTGGTCCGTGAGATTGAGGCCGGAGGGGCCAACTACCCCCGACACGCCGTTGGTGGTGGCTCCCAAGCCGTTGGATGAGTGGCACTTGACGCAGAGCTGGTACAGCTTGGCGGCAGGATCAACCGACGTGTAACCGGTCGGGGCAGTCCAGACCGTTGTACCGTAGGTGGGCTCAACCCCGTTGTACATGGCAAAGTTCGCCATGTAATCCGGGTGCTTCTGGGCGTGTGACTCGGCGCCGTGGCAGCTGGAGCAGGTATATGCCTGGCCCGCCGCTCCGGCGACAATCGTCTCCTTCACTTCGGCGGCGGTGCTGTCATGGCAGGTCTGGCAGACCGGGGCGGCAAAGCCCCCGTGCTGCGTAATCAGGTTGGTCCGGTGGCAGGTCCCGCAGGTGCCCGTCCCTAGAGTAGCCACGTGTCCCGCCATGGCCGGGGCGGCCATGGCGAGGAGCGCGGCAATTGTGGTGGCTATGCGCTTCATTTCGTTTCTCCATTCGGTTCGCTGGATTCTTTTCACGGTATTCCTCCCTTACTGGATCTGGAAGGCCCCCTCGGCAACGTACAGGCTGCTCGAGGTGGGGGTGACGCGGAACTTCATCCAGCCGTAGCCGTCCATACGATGGGCGATGGAGGTGACGTCGATGTCCTTCCATCCCGTGCTGCTCGTGCTGAGGCTCGCGGAGTAGCTGGTGTTCACCGAGGTCCCGTCGGATTTGTACGGATAAATCCGCAGGGTCCGCGAGGAGCTGATGGACGAGACGTAGACCCGCAGCACGACCTTGGTGGCGGTCAGTGCGTCGCGGTTCAGTTTCATGGCGATGACGTAGCTGCTCCGGCTGCTGTTCTGCAGCAGGTACCGGTCGGTCAGGTTGCTGTCCCGGAATTTGGCGGTTACGTCACTGACGTTCCCGTCCGAGGAGGTGACGGAATACAGTTTCTGCATGTATTGAACCTGGTCGGCGAATACCGACCCGGAGGCGGCCTGTTCCTGAACCGTGACGACTACGGTGTCGCTGGCGCTGGCGCCGATGTTGTCGGTGACGGTGAGGGTGACGGTGTAGGTGCCGGCGGTGGCGTAGGTCTTGGTTGCCGTTACGCCGCTGGCGCTGGTGCCGTCGCCGAAGTTCCAGGCATACGAGGCGATGGTGCCGTCGGGGTCGCTGGAGCCGGCTCCGGAGAGGGTGACGGCCTGGTTGACGGTGGTGGTTACGTCGGCGCCGGCGTTGGCGACGGGCGGCTTGTTGCTGTTGTTAACGTGGCAGGAGCCGCAGGTCTGCGGGATGCCGGACATGCCGTCGTTGATGGCTTGCTGGTAGCCGGCCTTGCTGTGGCAGGTGAAGCAGTAGACCATTCCTTCTTCGTGCTTGGCTATGAACCCGGTGGGGCTGTTGAGCACTACCATGTCGTGCTGGACGGCGTGGTTGCCGAAGTTGCCGATGCTGTTGTGGCAGTCGGCGCAGACTACGGGTTGGCCCCCCAGCCCTTTCTGGACGGCGGCGGTTACCGCTGCGTTGCCGCTGGCGTGGCAGGCGGCGCACTGGAAGCCCCGCTGGGCGTGCAGCTCGGTCAGGTTCGTGATGTGGCAGCTGTTGCAGTCGGCGTACGGTGCGTTGACTTTGCCGGTGTGGGCCGTGGGGTGTTCGTACTGGCCGTGGCAGGTGACGCAGTTGACGATCGTCCCGGCCCGGCCGGCGGTGATGGCATCCTGGACTTCGACCCTGCTGCTGGAGTGACAGGTGGCGCAGGTGGAGGTCCGGGTCAGGTGCTCGTCAAGGACACTCTTGGTGTGGCACTGGGCGCACTCGGCGGAAGCCTGGGCCTTGTCGTGCTGGGCTACGTGGTTCACCGTGCCGTGGCAGTTGGCGCAGGAGACCTGAGTGCCCGCACGACCAGCGGCGATGGTGGCAAGCACCGTCTGGCTGGTGCTGTTGTGGCACGTGGCGCAGGTGGACGTCCGGTTCGTGTGCTCGTAGACGACTCCCTGCCCATGGCAGCCGGCACAGTCCGTTGGCGTCACAACCATGTCGTGCTGGGCTACGTGGTTCACACTTGCGTGGCAGCTGGAACAGTAAACCGCCGTGCCCGCCTTGCCGGTTGCGATGGCCTGCTGGACTGCGGGGACCGCGCTGGAGTGGCAGGTGGCGCAGGTGGAGGTGCGGGAGAGGTGCTCGTTCACCACGCCGAGGTTGTGGCACTGGGCGCAGTCGGCATTGGCCAGGGCCTTGTCGTGCTGCTGGATATGGTTCACCGTCCCGTGGCAGTTGGCACAGGAAACCAGCGTGCCGGAGCGGCCAAGGGTGATGGTCTGCAGCACCGTCGGGTTGGTGCTGTTATGGCAGGTGGCACAGGTGGAGGTGCGGTTCGTGTGCTCGTAGACGGGGCCCAGGTTGTGGCAGGTGGAGCAGTCGGCGGGAGTGCTCACCATGTCATGCTGGGCAACGTGGTTTACGTTGATATGGCAGTTGTTGCAGTTGACGGGCACGCCGGAGGGCCCCATGCCGATCGAGATCGTGTTCTGGACCTCGGGCTTGGTGCTGCCGTGGCAAGTGGCGCAAGTGGAAGTGCGGGAAAGGTGCTCGTCCACCACACTAAGGCTGTGGCACTGGGCACAATCGGGGGCCGTCTGAGCATTGTTGTGGGCGGCCGCATGGTCAACCATCGAATGGCAGGACCCGCATTCGTTGACATTAAGAATAGTGAACCCGCCGGTGCCGTCGGGAATTGTCTTGTGGCAATAACCACAGTCATAGCCCCGGGCAGTTCCCAAATCGTGATGCATGGTGGCATTCGTGGCGGGCGGCGGCGGGGTATGGCAGCCACGGCAATCAGCCGTGGTCAGCGCCATGGCGGTGCCCGATGCACCTGGCCCGGCCAGGAGCACCATAACCGCCATTGCTCCCGCCACCATCAGCGTCGGCAACAGCTTTCTCAATTTCGTGTACATGTTCGCTCCCTTTCTACTCCTGTTGTTAACTTCTATGGCAAAAACCTTTTACGGTTGCTAATGTGAAACCATGCAAACCATACGGCAACGCGGTTTATCATTGACCTCCCTTCGAAAAATCCGCTCCTTACAGCAACCAAAATTGCTTCCGCCCAGGGGGCACGGCGCCTAATGGCGAAGGCTCTCCGCGATATCGCGGCAACATTCCCCTGGACCGCATACAAATTACATACAGTTTACAGCAATGCCGTTCTATTTAGCATTCAACATGCCAGAGATAACTGCGGCACAGAAAAGCGTTCTTCGCACAAATTGCAGCACGCACTCCACGGGAAGCATAACTCACGGAATGGGTGCAACCGCCTGGTGGGCAACATGCGGATGCTTGCCGACCGTTTTCAGCAGCGCCTTCACTTCCGCCGGCATCTCCTTCCCCTCCTTGAGCATCGCCTTCATCTGGCCGGCCAGGTAGGAATGGTTGATGAGGAGGTCGAGCACCGACAGCATGAACTCCTGCTTCCAGGCCGAAAGATTCTCCAGATTCTGAAACTTGTGCATGAAGAATTTTTGCGATGCCCTGCCCAGATGGCGCTCAAGCTCTTCCATGGTCATATGCTTGGGCTTGATGACCGGCTCCACCAGATTGTACTTGCGGTAATCCTTGGTGCCCACGTAGGGCTCAAGCTCCGGATAGAGCTCGGCGTAGGGCCAGGGGGCGATGGCCAGGAAGAAGGCCATGTCGGGATTGTAGTGCTTGGCCAGCTCAATGGTCTGCTCGATGGATTCGGGAGTGTCGTCGGGCATGCCCAGGACGAAAGAAGTTTCAGAAACAATGTCGGCGCCGTTTATCAGATCAATGGCGGCCTTGGACTGGTCAACCTTCGTATCCTTCTTGAAGAGGTCGAGGGTCTCCTGGCTTCCGGCCTCGACCCCCACGTAGATGTGCTCGACGCCGCCTTCCCGGTACTTGTCCATGATGTCGGCATCGCGCAGGATATCGTCGACGCGGGTCTCCATGAGGAGCTTCACCGGAACCTCCCGCTCCTGCATGAGGTCCAGTATCCTGACCCACCGCTCCCGGTCGAAGGTGGGAAGCTCATCGGAGAGCATGGCCACCTGGACCCCGTGGACATTATGGAGCATCTCCAGTTCGGCCACGAAGTTCTCGGCGCTCCGGGCCCGCCACGACTGGGACCAGAAGAGTTGCTGGGAGCAGAAGGAACACTGGGATTTGCAGCCCCGGGAAGAGGAGACAATGGCAAGACGGGCATTTTTCTTGGCCCGATAGGTGTAGATGGGCCACTCCACCAGATCCCACGCCGTGGGGAGGCTGTCCAGATCATGGATATACGGAGCCTTGGGGGTTACCACCACGCCGCCGTCGCGCCAGTAGGCGATCCCGAGCACCTTCTTCGGGTCGTCGCCGGCATTGAGGCAGTGACAGAGCATGGGGAGAGTCTCCTCCCCCTCGCCCCTGACGATGTAGTCCACCGCGTCGTGGTCGTGGGTGAGAATCTCGTCGTAGCAGAAGGCGGCATGAACGTTGCCCAGCGCCGTCACAATGCGGGGGTTGATGGACTTGGCGAAGCGGAGCAGCTTCACCGCATCCACGATGGAAGCGGTATAGGCGGTCGTGGCGATCATGTCGGGACGGAACGCCTCGATCCGCTTCTGGATATCGGGCCACTTGTGCCACAGGGACATGGCGTCGTAGTAATCCACCTCGTACCCCGCCGCCCTGAGGGCCCCGGCGATATAGACGAAACCGACATTCAGCCAGGTGCCGGCCGACTCCACCACGCCGGAATGGTAGGGGGGGGTAATGAGGGCAATTCTCTTGATTTTCATGCACTACTCCTCGAAGAGGTTAAAACCATAAAGAGTTTTTAAAAGCAAAAATCGGGCCGCACCGGTCCACAGATTAACCAGCACATATATTCCCTTACGCAACGCAAGGTTATCTCTTTGGCGCCGACGGGAGCATCCCGCGACTTCACGGAACACTCCGGCGAATGACGGGGCAGGAAGGAGGGGAAGTGGTAACGGGGAGAGGAAGAATGCCCGTCAGTGGAACACCATCGAATAAACAGCCAGATAGCCGGCGCCGAAGGCCGAGAACAGAACCACGTGCTTTATGATGAGCATCCGGCGGCGGACCCGTTCGGCGTCGGGGCCGTACCAGTTCTCCACATAGGTGAAGGTGCGGCCGGCTCCGGTGGCCACGATGACCACCATGGCAACCACGCTCGTCCAGAAAAATATCCGCTCCAGGCTATTGAGAACCGTTACGATCTCAAGGGGCTGCCCGCCGTGCATCCGGTGGATCAGCACAATGGCGGCTATGGCGGCGAGCCAGATGCCGGCGGCGAAGTCGTGGAGAAAACCGTTCAAAATTACCGCAATGCTGCGAATGTTCATGGAACCGGATTCCTCCATTCTAATCCACCCTCTCCCGCGCGATCATATCCTCGATCGCCTCGCCGCAGGGGCACAGGGGGTCGTCCTTCTTGATCCTGGACACGTAACGGTTGATGGAAAACTTCATATAGAGGTCGAGGAACGAGAAAACCTTCTTCTCTCCCATGGGGCCCACCGGCTTCTCCGACGGCATCGGCGACACCTTGCCGTCCACCACATGGGCCCGGCCGATAATCTCGAACCCGTCATCGGTGCGGTAGCCAAGGTTGTCGGTCTGCACGCCGAGCACCGTCGGCAGGTTGGCCAGGTCGTAGTGGCGCAGGAGCCCCACCTCCCCCGGCGGAAGCACGCGGGAGCAGGTCTCTATATCCATGGCCGCCACCCGGCACCAGGGGAGATCCGGTTTGATCCGCTCCCGGCCTGCACCAGCCAGGAGATCCCTGAGGCTGGAGTCGGCGCTGTTCGTGGCGCTCTCGGCCATGCCGAGGACGTTGAGGCAATAGGCCGGGTCCACGCCGAAGGTGTCCCGGCACCGCTCGTAGTATTCATCGCGATCGCAGTCGCCGAAGCGCCCGCGGTAGCCGCCGCCGTCCACAATGCGGCTCCCGGCGGGGAGCGCGAAGCGGAGGCCGTTTTTCCGACAGGCGTTGAAGAAATAGATGAAGGCGGATGTGGAGCCGATGAGGGCCACCGGTTTTCCCGCCACCACCAACTCCCGGAGCCGGTCCATGAACTCCCGGATGAGAAATCCACGCCGCGTGATGAAAAAACCGCTCTGCTCGGTCCCGAAGGAGCGGATCGTCTCGGCCATGCCGATGGCCATCCCCATGGAGGGGGCCGTCTCGGGGGACGGGGCGAGGACCAGAATCGGCATCCGCTCCCCCTCGGGGAAGACGTAATCCCCCATGACCTTGCGATTGGCCGCAAGAACCAGCTCCCGGCCGTACTCGTCCCGGAAGATTATCCCCCGCAGGTCCGGGTCTGAGGTTCCCCCCGTGATATTGGCCATGACCGTCTTCTCATAGGGGAACGAAATAACCAGATTCTTCTTGAAGGCATCCGAAGGATACGCCGGTATATCCTCCCAGCGGCCTACCCCGGCGGGGTCGATCCCCTTCCCCTCGCAGTAGGCGCGATACGCCTCGTTGGCCCCGTACTGGAAGCGGAACACCTCCAGCGCCAGCGCTTCGAACCGGTCCTCCCCTTGCGGATCAGCGATATAATCGCGAATGGTCTCGAAAAGCTCCTGCCGTCTGGCATCCGGAATCATTTAAAGTACTCCGAATGGACCGAGCCGCCGATCAGCGGCGTCAAGAAGAGGGAGAGGACCGACAACAGGAAGCAGAGGATGTAGAGGTAGGCCGCCGCCTCCCCCTTCAGCCCGAAGAAACGGCGCAGGTGGAGGTAGATGCCGAAGGCCACCCAGGTAATGAGCGACCAGGTCTCGATGGGATCCCACCCCCAGAAGCGCCCCCACGACTCATAGGCCCAGATGCTACCCGCCAGCATGGCGATGGCCCAGAAGGTGAAGCTGAAACCGGCGAAGCGGAAGGCGAGGATATCCATGGTCTCCATGTCGGGAAGGCGGGAAAGCCACAGCATGCCGGTGCGCTTGCGCAGGATGTAGAAAAGGGAAAAAGCCAGGGCCACCAGCAGCGTGCAGACCGATATCTTGTAAAACGTCACGTGGAGCACGAGCCAGACGCTCCGCAGCGTCGGCGGCAGCATCTTCACCTGGGGCTCGAAGAAGATGCCGATGGCGATCATCAGGAAGGCCGCCGGGAACACCAGGATGCTCGCCGGTCTGATCTTCGGCAGGAAGTGGGCAAAGACCATGAAGAGGAAGAGCCCCATCCAGGCCTGGGAAGAAAGGACCTCGAACCGGCCGATGTAAGGGCCGTGCCCGACAATCTTCCACCACCAGAGGATGCCGATGCCGTGGACCGCAAGCCCCGCCCCCACCAGGAGGTAACTGATGCCGGCAGCCCGCTCTTTGCGGAAGATGAGGCCGGCGACATTGAATATGGTGGCGAGAACATAGATAACCACTGCCGCCCAGTGGATAATCGTAATCGTTGAGAAAGAACTTTCCATGAAAAAACGTCCCTCGCAGGAAGAAATGATTCCAGGTTTGATCCACCGGACAGCGCCGGCAGCGCAGTTACCGCACGGCCCCGCCACCGGCAGCGGGAACAGGGGGGACTGCCTTCTTGCCGGCATCCTGCTCCCCTTTAGCCTCCGAAGCGGCATCCCGAACCAGCCAGGCACCGTTCTTCTTCGCCAGGTGGTAATCCATCCGGTAGACGAACCCTTTTTCGTCCCGCTCGACTTTGCCGGTATCGATGTTCACATGCCGGAAATCCCAGACCTCCCTGGTTTTCACCGAGGCGGAGGTGGCGGAGCCAAAACGTACGTCACTGAAGGATATGTCCTTCAGCTCCGACATCATCCGGAGCCGTCCTTCGCCAAGGGCGGCCATGTGGAAGTAGACCTTGGCAACCTGGGGCTCCTCAGCCGCCTGGGTCAGCCCGGTCATGTTCATGGACGCATACCCCCGGGAAAGCAGAGCGGCATACCGCTTCACCGCACCCTTCACCGCGTCCGCATCCCCGGAGCCGATGGTGCTGCACGAAGCCGCCGCAACGGCAAGCAACAGAATTGCAATGAACCTCTTTATCATGCTGTACTGCTCCTCAAAAAAATTATCCCTGCTATTCAGCTTCGGAACCGGAAGGGGTACCCTGCGCCAGAGAGCGAAGTGCTTCAAACTCGTCGCGATAGAGCCGCTCGAAGCGGGTGGCGCGCCAGGAAAGTCGGCACCCTCCATCCACGGGAAAGAGGGAACACTCGCGGGGGGGGCAGAAATAGCTGAGCAGGCCTCCCAGGCAGACGATGAAGAAACCGAAGAAAATCCCCGCCATCCCGGTGGTATCGATAAAAATCAGCCCCCCCCACCGCTCGATCCTGACCAGTTGGGCCGTATAGTCTCCGAGCCGCCCCGTCTCCCCCACCTTCAGGGGAAGCTCTGCGGCAACCTTTCCCCCTTCCATGAGGCGCATCACGAAGAGGGGATTTCTGCCGTCCACGGAGCGCCGGTCGGCATCACCGTAAAATTTCGTTTTCAGGTTAACGGGAAGCCAGGTGAGGGCAAAATCCTTGTATGACGCCCTGTTTCGATCAACGGGATGGTCCAGCATAAAAACCTCGCCATGCTGCCGGCCATCCCTTCCCGTAAACTTCACGAAAAATGCCCTGCCGTGGGATTTCCCCTGAA
Source organism: Geobacter benzoatilyticus (assembly GCF_017338855.1). Lineage (NCBI taxonomy): Bacteria > Pseudomonadati > Thermodesulfobacteriota > Desulfuromonadia > Geobacterales > Geobacteraceae > Geobacter > Geobacter benzoatilyticus. Next base: position 1,831,813 of record NZ_CP071382.1, on the reverse strand, counting down.
AGATGCGCACTCCCCGGTACCGGACCGACTTGTTGATATGCATTGAAAACGGCTCGGCCCGGCCGGCGGCATCCACAAAGCTGAAATCTGTGGTGAGCTGCCGCATGTTGTCGTTGTCGTAATACTCCGGCACCACCCGGTCCAGCCGCACCGCGTCGGGGAGCATCAACGTTCCGGCCAGAAGCCCCCGCTCCTCCTTGGCCCACGCAGCCCCGGCATGATGTGTCTCCCCTTCCAGCAGGTCGATCACCGCCCGTTTCTCGTAGAGGAGAATCAGCAGAGACGATGCGATGGAAATCACTATCCCCAGGTGCAGGAGGAAATTCCCCCAGTATCCCCACGGATGCCGGACAAACAGGATGACTCCCTCCCTGACGCCGGTCCTCAGATACCCCAGGGAACGGAGGCCGTCGGCCAGCACGACCGCACTTGCCGACGTTTCGAAAGATTCACCCCCCGCCCCGCCCCCCCTGCTCTTGCGCAGGGCAATCCGGAACTGCTCCCAGGTGGAGAAGCAGAGCGAAACGAGAAACAGCGCCAGAAGCAGCGCGAACCAGGGAGAGGTGTAGACATGGTCGAGGGCGAACCACCGGGACAACTTCGCCAGGGTCGGGTTGGCAAGCTGCCACTTGTCGAGGTCATCGGGGGAGGAAAGAAAACGCTGCGGAAAGAAATAGCCCAGGAGTATCGCCCCGAGCATGAGGAGAATAAGGGTTATGACCGTCTTTTTGGAGAGAAAGAAACGTTTAAGCATCGGCGTACTTTACTACAATTTGCAACCATAATGTAACCGCTTTTTAACGAACCGCGCCATGACGCACCCCGACTCCCTTTGGCGGGGCGGAGAGCACCGGCATCAGCGACACTTCACCCAGGCCGGCATCGGACCTCTTATCGTAGATCCCGGAGTAAATCTTCGCCAGGTCCTTCGTCCCCCACCAGTTGTCGCGGGCCACCACATCATAGCGCTGCCGGTCGCCGAACCGGTAATCATAGCGGCGGTTGCCGCTTATGTCATTGAACCGGATGAGCGGCATCATGGCGTAGGCCGGGTCGGCCTCGTACTCGTCCGGCATGAAATCCACCCGGTTCTGCCCCGAAGGGACGAAGAAAAGCCCCACATCATTATTGCGGATCACGTTGTACTCGATGGAAACCGGCCCCTCCAGCCGGTGGTAGCGAATGCCGTAACGATTATGCTCGATATCGTTATGGGCGATGGTCATCTCGGCCCGCCCGAACCTCACCCCTTCGTCATTATCCGCAAAAACCGAGTCGCTCACCACGGCCCTGGAGAAATGGGCCTGGAACCCCGTGAAGGCGTGCTTCACCTCGCAGTAACGGAGCACGTTCTCCGCCCCCGACGTAAAGACGAGAATGTACGACCAGTCACCCCTCCGGGGCTTTTTCTCGGCGGACATGAACCGAATCCGCTGCCGCAGCGTTCCCTCCGCCACCAGCCTCCCGAGCACCCGCAACTCGCCGTCGCCGATCCCGTCCCGGTCCCGGTCGATCTTCCGGAACTTCACCACCGTTCCCGGCCGGATGGTGAGGGTCGCCCGCCGGGCCACCACCACCCTCCCGGAAATTTCCACCGTGCCGCCCCATACCGTGTCCCGGTCGATAACCGTGTCGCCCAGGCGAAGGAGCGCCCTCCGCCCGCTCGGCCCCATGGGCGTTGCCGCCCGTCCGGAGGGCTCCCGGTGCATGGGGGGAGCCATGACCCGACCGACCGTGATGGCGACATCCTTGAGCTGTCCCGCCACGGTCACCGCGTGGTCCACATTCCCTTCATACAGGCCGAACAGCTCCCCCCGGTGGGGCGATGTGCCGGAAAACTCCCGGGCCATGAGATAGTAGGTCCCCGGCTCCTTCACGGCAATGCTGAACGCGCCGGCTGCATCGGTCCGCCCGATGAACTCGGACTTCAGCCGGGGAATGTTCATCCGGAAAAGCTGCCCCGGCTCCCCCTTGAATGCCATGACCACGAGTCCCGGCGCCGGTTTCCCCTCAACATCGGTGATCCGGCCCGAAATGCCGTAGGCGCCCGGCTCCTCGGCGCTCCGCTCCCGGAACCGCGCCAGCTCGCCCCGAGTCCTCTTGACCGCAGCCCCCTCCGCCAGAAACCCCTTGACGTCATCCTTGGGATAACAGGGGATAGCCACCGTTGTTTCCATCCCATCGGCAACGGCCACCGGATTCCCCGCGTAGTAGCAGAATAGATCCCCCTTGCGCAGCTGCATCACCCCGTCCGACGCCATCCGCTTGCGGGCAACCACGGTATAGTCCCCTTCCACCGCATCCATGGCGAACCTCCCGTCGGCGCCGGTGGTCTGGGTGACAATCCCCAGCCCCTTGTACTGCTGCCCCGAGGGGGGATAGAGCGACACCAGGGCGTCGGCCACCGGCTGCCCCTTGTAGGTGACGATTCCAGCAAGCCGGGGAACTTCGGACTTTTGCAGAACGGCAGTAGTTTTGGGGGTCGCAACGAAGGGGAGCCAGAGCTTCTCGTTGGCGATGTTCACCGGATTGGCGCCATGGAAGGAGAAGTACTCAACCCCGGCATGGTTGCCCGTGGCAACAAGATGGTAGGCGCCAGGGGGAATATCCAGCCGGTAGAACCCCGGCTTGTCCCCCGGCAAGGAACGGTAAAGGGGCTCGCCTCCCCGAATATCCTCCAGGGAACCGTAGGCGGAAACCACGGCACCCTCCAAGGGGCCCTGCTCCACGACCACCACCCCTTCCACCAGCGTTGCGAGAGAGGGGGACGGGAGAAAGGCGAGAACCGCCAGGAACAGGACACCCAACAAAGGAAGCTGCCATCTCTTGTATTGGGCTCTGTCGTTACTGTTCATCAACCTGCTCCATCGAATTCACCGGGTTTCATATTGACCTTTGGTTATAATTGGTTATATTAAAACCATAAATACCGTCATCTGGCAACCGAAAGCCTTGAAACAACTAAAGAAGATAGGCGACCGCTCCATCCAGGAGCGAATTCTTACCGCCACCAGGGATTTAGAAAATTTTCCGGCATGCTCCAACATCAAGCAACTAACAAACCATCAGCATGCATATCGACTCCGCATCGGCAACTGGCGAGTCTTGTTCGACGTCTTCGAAGAAGTCCGCATCGTAAGCATCCAGGAGGTAAAAAAACGCGATGAGCACACGTACTGAATATCAAACCATAGAGCACGGAGGACAACCGGCTTTCGTACTTGTCCCCTGGGAGGAATTTAACCGCATCCGCCCGCTGCTTGAGGCAGAGAGCGCACGGGCCACCGGCATTCCTCAGCCGGTGGTCGAAGCCCATATCCTGCGTGACGTCCCCCCCATCAAGGCATGGCGGGAGCACCTCGGAATCACCCAGGAAGAACTTGCCTCCCGCATGGGAATCTCGCAGGCTGCCGTTGCCAAACTTGAACGGCCCAACTCGCGAACACGTGCCGCAACCCTTGACAAAGTCGCCGCGGCCTTGGGGATAAACAGGGCACAACTGTACCTGTAGCACCCCATGCAACACAAAACCAGGCAAGAGGCAGCTGCATCAACCCTTCAACCCAAACCATTATTTTTACGAGCCATTTCAGTTTACAAGCAATTTTACTCAATGACATGGTCACATCCCCCGCTGTCGCCCCATCTCTCCGTACACTTCAGCGGAAATATCCCGCAGCACCGATGCCAGGCGGGCAAAGTCGTGCCCCTTGGTCATGATGCCGAGGAGATAAGGTCCCCTGGGTGGTAGACGATGCCGAATTCGTGCAACTCCCTGACACCACTCTCGACCAGGGTCTTTTCGCCGAACTTGCTCGCCACCGTCACGCCGGGCGGCACCCCGGCAACAAGACCATCGGCAAAGTCGTTATTGCTCAGGTACTGCAGAGCCTTTTCCGACATCTCGCGATTGAGGTACGTAGCATTGTAGAGGACGCGATAAAAAGAGGAATAGGCCCGGACCGACATGGAGTCCTCCGCCGACTTGGCCGGATCGAAGTTCACATGGAGATCGGCGACGATTGCGTCCAGTTCCCGTGTATCGATATTGTCCAAAAGCAACCGCCACGTGTTATTGTCCGAATAGGCAATCATCCGAAAGATGAGATTGTCGACCGTATAGGAAGTGCCGGGGGTGAGGGTCTCCCGTGGTTTGATGGTCTGCTTGGCGCTCCAGTCGGTGGAGCCGTCGTAGCGAAAGGTGCGGCCAAGCACTGCGGGGTCCCGCTCGGCCCGCTTCAGCCAGGCAATCATGACCGGAACCTTCAGGAGGCTGGCCGGGATGAATTTCTCCCCGGCCTTTATACCGAAAGAGGCGCCACTGTCCAGGTGGCGGAAGTAGATCGACACATGGTCGGCATCACCGGCCTCAACCCTGCGTGCAATAATTCCCCGGATCTTGTACTTGAACGGTTGGAGTTCACTCCCCTCGGTCCTGTCGGCAGCGATCTCACAATCGAGGAGGGGGTTGGTGAAGCGGTAGCCAGCCATATGGGTGTGCGAATGGCGCCGCGTTTCGGACGGACAGGGGAAAAAGCGCCGGTCCGCGAGAATGCCGGCCGCAAACCCGCTTCCGAGTAGTGCAAGCATCACCAGATATGACTTCCATGAACGTGTCATTCGTATGTTTTATTCCCGGCACTGTCCCTTGGCAGCAACAGTCACTTACCCTTGAACGAGCAAGTACCGGCCTCAATACAGCCGTCCCCTAGGCTCTCTCCCACCTGGATACACCCCACTGTCCCCCACGGATTGATCTTCAGCAGGTAGCCATAGCCATGTTCAACACAGAAATTGCTCCCCGCCTTCCCCCTGGCCTCGGGATACATGGGGATCGAATCACGGTCGGCACAGGAGAACCAATCCCTGTTCTTGTCGCTTACAATAAACATATCGGCACTGGGACAATAGTGTGGTACTTCGTTATAGTTGAATATCTGATCGTTAATAATCCCAATCGGAGTACACACCGCGGGCCACAAGTTGTTACTGGTCCCGTCCGGGCAGCATTGCCCATCCTTCTGCGGCACGAGGCCTTGAGCACAGACAACCTCGTCCTCGTCGTCATCGATGGCGGCCACGGCAGGTGGCGGCATGACCGGCTTCACAAGGTTTACCACGCCAGTTCCAGCGGCATGGACATGCAGCACCTGAGCCAGCAGGCCGGCAGCAAGCAGACAGACCATGGTGAACGGAATTTTCATACCTTACCCTCCCTTATCGGCACACCGATTGCTTCCCTTTGGAATACGCATGACCCGTTCGACACCGTTACCGTATACAAAAATACCATTTAACCCCGGCTGGCGGCAAGTCCTGCCAACCAGCATTAATCTGACTACCTTTTCGCTCACAGGAACCCCCAACCGTCCTAAGGCCCGTGTCACACCATGAACCTGCCCCAGCTATCGCGACGCGAATTCATCCTGCTTTCCCTGCAACTCCTCGCCCTTTCCCAACTTCCGGGCTGCCGCTCTTCACAACCGGTCATCGGAAAAGATCCGGTCCCGAGACCCCTCATGGCGGAAGACCATTGCGAAGCCCTGGCCCATTGGGCGGAAAAGGGGGTACGCGATGCCGTCCTGCTCAACTTCGATACTCACGATGACATCCGCTGGGTGCCCAACCACAAAATCGACGCCCTGTCCGACATCTACCGCAGCCGTGATTGGCAGCGTTTCAGACAGGTGTCAGGGATGGGAGAAGACAGTCTCTACCACCTCGGCAACTGGATCTATGCAGGCGGCCGCTTGGGGATATTCCGCGAGGTCTACTGGATTATACCGTTCGAAGTGCTCTCCATGGAAGATCCCGAAGCAAAGATGCGCCTGTTTCTGAAGGAATATGAGTTCAATGACGGGGAAATCAGCTCCTTTTCACTGGTTGGCGGGCGGTTCCGAGGGACCTTCCACGGCATTCCGTTCACGGTCTGCGACATGGGCTCACTTCCCGACATCGGTTCTCCCCTGCTCCTGAGCATCGACACCGATTTTTTCCCGCCCTACTCAACCGTGCACGAAAAGAGCTATCTGCCGTCGCTCCACGACCTGTTCACCGCCCTGTACGGCAAGAAGTACCGGATTCTGGACGCCGTGGTCAGCTACTCGGTCAATGGCGACTACCTGCCGCCGCACCTGCGCTGGATTGGGGACACCATCGGGGCTATCCTGGAAAAACCGGGGCTCATCGATGAAAACCCCACGGAGTTTCTTACCCTGCTGCAGCAGCTGGACAATGATTATCGCGGCACCGACACGGCGGCCATGCTCGGGTATATCGAGGCATGGCAGGCCCGCTACCCCCTGCCGCCGGTCAAGGCCTACCAGGCCCTGGCCCATACGCTGAGAAACGAACCGGAGAGCGCCTTCCGGGCCGCCAGGGAAGCATGCGCCCAGGACCCGCGCTACTGCACCCTCTTCCCCTACATCGGCACCTACCACTACACCGGGGGACGCTACGCCGTTGCCGAAACGTTCTACCGGGCCGGGTTCGCGGCCAACCCCGCCATGACCAACGGCCTGTTCCAGTACGGACACTGCCTGCGGCGGATGGGGCGCATCAAGGAAGCCATTACCTGGTACGAAAAGGATGAGGCGGCCAACGGCCTGTTCCCCACACGCTTTTTGATAACGGAGATGCACCTTTTGCGTGGAGACCGCGAGGCTGCAAGGGCCTCCCTAGCCAAGGCCGTCGACGGCCTGGCGCAGAACCGGTACGCTGACGTCATCAATGACGAAACAGCCCGGGCCATCTACGCGGCCCTGGATTTCAGCGAACGGGAACGGCTTCGGGACCTGTCCGCCGTACTGCGGGCAAATCCCACGGTCATCCGGATGCTCACCACCTATCCGCGGTCATCGCTTCGTTAGTTCTGCTCTTTCCCCTGTTCCTCCAGCAGATCGGCAACCGAGTGCATCTCCCTGGCCCGGGCCACATCCAACGCCGTCAGCCCGGTCGCGGTCCGGACAGTGGTATCGGCATTCTTCTCCAGGAGCTTTCGGGCGACCTCGTCGTTTCCCTCGGCAGCCGAGATAATCAGCGCGGTGACGCCGAAGGCGTTGCGGATATTGACATTGGCCCCGGCGTCGATCAGGAATCTGGCGATGTCGGTATGCCCACGGGCCACGGCAAACATCAGGGCACTGTCCCCCTCCTTGTGAACCTCGTCGATCCGTGCTTTTTTATCCACCAGAAATTTCACCACTTCGAAATGGCCGTTCATGGCGGCCGCCATGAGGGGAGTCACGTCCTCGTTGTTGCTGTTGTTGAGGTAAGCGCCATGGGTCGCCAGGTGCTTTACGATCTCCAGGTTGCCGTTATGGGCCGCGATCCAGAGGGAATTCACCGTCTTGCTGTTCAGATAATTCACCCAGCCCCCCCCCGCAACCAACGCCTTCACGGCATCAAGGCTGCCCGCCATGGTGGCCGCCATGAGGGGGGATAGTCTCTCCACGGAGCCCCCATCGGCCAGGGTAATGCTTTCGGTATAGTTCACGTCGGCCTTGGCCTTGATGAGCTTGCGCACCTTCGCGGCATTTCCTTCCTTAGCTGCGTCAAAGAGCTCACCATTTATGGAACGCTTCTCCGTACTGCCGGCAATCTCATCACCATTGAACACGATCTCGTAGATGCCGTCGCGGACAGAGTCCCCCTCCCGGCAGGTGCGGTAGTCCCCCCGGTAGGTGGTGGTCGTGCCCCGCTTGACGATGGAAACCTTCCTGGTCCCGCCGTCGGCGCAGCGCACCAGCTTGCCGCTGTTTTTCCGAACGGCGTCGTGCCCACCCAGGTCCACAATCATCGCCATCATCCGCTTCGTGGTAGCGTCCTGGGCGGCCTCGTAGCAATGGGCCGGTGAAGGAAAAGCAAACACAATGATTGCACCGGCAATCGCCAGCATATTTATTGTTTTCATGAGCAGTTCCTAAATACGTTCTCAAGGGGAAAACGGCACAAACAGCAAAGGTGAGGCCCGATGTGGACCCCACCTTTACCTTAATGTTCCGGTTCAGTGGTCAGCAGGGGTGAACAACCGCCGAACCGACCACCCGCGGTTTACTGTAGCTGCGCTTTTTCATTGGTCCCATTCTCCTTTCCGCACACAGTCGTGCAGCTTCTGTTTATGCCTGTCCCTACCACGGCGACCGGTTGTTCCAGAGCTGCTGAGCAGCGCCGGACGGGAGCGGGGTACCGGATGACGGGGGAGCCCCACCGGAGGTCGCGGACTGATGGCAGAGGGTCTGGCTCTCGGTGCTGACGTTGTCCGCGGTTCTGCTGGTCACCTTAACCCCCTGGCCGAAGAACCACTTGCCGGCAGAGGTAAGACGCCTGCTTCCGGTACCGCCGCCCCCCTGCGGGAAGCGGCCGAGCCCGCCACCTTTGGAGCCGTTGTTCGTGCCTTCAACCTCAGGCATCCCCGTGCCGGAGGCCACCCGGCCGCGGTGTTTCACATCCAGGCAGTTGGTCACCAGCAGCCGCGGCAGGTACGAGTTGTGGGGCGCATGGCACTTGGAGCAGGTGAAGGCATGCTTCGAGTTGTTGGCGTTGCCGCCGGTGGCGGTGGCCCACCCCTTGACCGAGTTGTGGATCCGCTTCATTGACTTCCAGTTGGTGCTGGAGGCAGCCTCCGTATTCTTGATATCTGCCGGGTTGTGGCACCCGGTGCAGAGGCCGGCGAACTGGGTATCAGTGGTACCCTGCATGGTGCTGGGTGTCTGGCTGGACGCGTTGTTGGGGAAGTTCCAGACGCTACGCGACGCGCCGGAGGCAATCCCCATGCTGTTCTGGTCGATCCGGTAGCCCGGAGTGCTGCCGACACTGAGGGCGTTTCTCCGGTCGCCGCCGCCACGGACCTCGGTGGCGCTGGGCGGCGCCGCGTCCTGCTTGTAGGGCGAGGTGACCCAGGTCCCCTTGAGAAGCGGCACTGCATAGGCCTGGTTGGCTCCCAGGGATGGGCTTACGCCGTGGGGATCGTGGCACGGGGTGCAAAGGCCGTTGATCGGCTTATTGGCGGTGGTGGTGAGACTGGTGTAGACGCCGAAGTGCCCACCCTTGTTGGTGCCGATGGCGGCCTTGTAGGTGTAGGTCTGGGTGGCCGCGAAGGTACCGTCGCCGAAGTAGGGAGTGTCGTTGTAGCCGTGGATCGGCTGCGAGGAACCGAAGGTGCCGCCGCTGGCCGTGGGGCCATAACCCCACGGAACCATGGCGCCGGCGCTGGCGTTGTTGTGGCAGTCGAAGCAGAGGGACGCGCCGGTATTGTAAGCGTTCTTGGTGGACGGGTCACCGCCCGCAACCGGCGCATAGGTGGCGTTGTACCCGCCGACACCCTGGTTGGTGGACTTGAGGATGCCCCCCTTATTGCGGCCTGTGGCGCTGGAGTAACTGCTCATGACGCCGGTGGCCTCGGTGCCGTGGGAGTTGTGGCAGTCAAAGCAGAGGACATTGACAGTGCCGCTGCTGTTGACGGCATACGTTTCGCCGTTGGTGCCGTTGCCCACACCCCAGCCCCGCATGTTCAGATCGGCGCGGCCATGGGCCGAGTACGCCTTGGTATTGTAAGTGGCATCGTTCTTCACCACCGTATTATTGCCGGTGACCTTGCCCCAAAGGGTGGTGGTGGCAACGCTGTATCTCTGGTCGATGCTGTAGCCGTCCCAGGCGTAAGACTTGGGCGTCTTGCCGTCGCCGAAGGGCTGGGTGGCGGCATTGGCGGCATTGTGGCAGCTGAGGCAATGGTTGTTGAGCTTGAGGTATTCCGTTCTCTTCCGCGTTGCTGCGCCGTTTGAAGTATAGCTGGTAAAGGCGGTACCACGCGCTCCAGCGCCCCAGATCACCAGATCAACCGGCTTGCCGGAAGTCCGGTCATGGCGGGCGGTGTTGACGGTTCCATGGGTATCGGCCGCCTCCATGTGGCATGGGTAGCAGTAGCTGTTGCTCATGGCCAGCCCCTGAATATGGTGGGACTCACCGGCAAATTGCGGGATGACGGCCGAGCGTCCCCCCACGTCGCCACTGTGGCAGCCGATGCAGGTGGGCTTGTAGGTTCCCGTGTCGTAGTTGCCGGTGCTGGGGTCGCCCCAGGTGGGGCCGGTAGAAGCCGTGGTGTCATGGCAGAGGATGCTGAAACATTTCTTTTGACCGCTGTCATAGGTTGCGGCCACCCCAACCACAGTGGAGTTGAATACCACATTGATGGAGCCGTTCACGTGGTTGGCCGAGCCGGAACCGGAGCCCAGGTGACATACGAAGCAGTCGATGCCGTAACCACCGAGGGCCGAGCTCTTGGAATGCTTCTCATGGCTGCCGTCAAACAGTGACGTCTGGTTCTTATGGCAGCTTCCGCAATGCGTCGGGTCACCTCCCCATTGTGGAAGCGGGTTCGCATAGTTGCCCCTGCCGTCACTGTGGCAGTAGACCTGGCACGTACCGAAGGTCGCACTCGGTGCAAGGCCGTTCGTCTTGCCGCTGGCGCCGGCGGTGCCGTTGCCGGCGGCCGGGGTATATTTCGGATCGACAACGGCCTGGTTGAGGCGCTGGGCCGTACTGTAGAACTGCCACTCGACCTTGCCGTCCACGTGGTAATTGTTCACCTTGACACCGTGGCAGTTGGCGCAACCGAGGTGCGGCTCACCCCACAAAGTCCCAACGTGAGCGGCGTGGGAACCGCTGTTTCTGTAGGTTTCGCCGGTCACACCGTGGCAGGAGCCGCACTCAGCCTGGGACGAGCCGGCCTCCCAGTTGGGTTGGGTGTTGCTGCCGCCGATAAGGGTTCCACCGTGGCAGTAGAGGTTCGAACAGGTGTTGACCAGTTCCGCGTTCTTGGTACGACGAACGATCGTGCCGGCGTTGTTGGATTTATAGACAATCTTGGGCGTGTAGTTATCGGCCCGGTCCGACAGGGTCGAATAGCCGTAGAAGGTGCCGCTGGTGACCTTGCCGCCATAAGCGTTGAAGCCCATTTCCATGAAGTAGCTGGGCATATCCATGGAGTACTGGTCATGGCAGACGTTGCAGTTGCTGCCGATGTTCGGGTTGATGGCGTGGGCCTGGTGAGCCCCCACCACGCCGGCAGCAAGGGCGCCCAGGGCCGGGACCGTCAGCCCCTTCTCGTCGATGGGGGGGCGGCCGTGGCAGGTGTTGCAGCTGTCAACTGTGCCGTTCACGTGCAGGGTCGGATTCTTGAAGCTGTATCCGTCGCTATTCAGATGTTTGTGGCAGAGAATGCACTGGTTGGCGATGTAAGGCCTGCTGTTGGCATCGTCCCAGTGGGTGTACCCTGGCATGGGAGCCGGTGGCGGAAAGGCGTGACACTTGACGCAGTCGTTGGTGCCGACGCCGGTGAGATAGGGAGAATTCCAGACGGCGGAGGCCGGGGAACCGAGGGTACCGCCATCTTCCACAACTGAGCCGTAGAGGCCGAGCCCCGTGTTGGAGGCCATGCCTCCGCCGTGGCACCAGACGTTGCTGCACTCTCTGGCCCCGTAGTTGTAGGCCGGCTGGTGCTCGGCGCTGGTATAGCCGTTCTGCACGCCGCTCCCCGCGATAGAGCCGAAGGTGACCTCGGCCGGCAGGGCAGTATCGATGTGGCCGGCAGTGTAAGGGCCGGAGGGTTTCAGGTGGCACTGAGAGCAGTCGATCTTCGCCGAATACTTGTAGGGCATGGAGGTTATGTGCTGGAAGTGGGCTCCCACGTACTGGTCGGTCTTACCCGTGGTGCTGCCGGGGCCGGCGGTTCCGTAGAAGCCGGACGGCGCAGGGCTGGTGGTGTGGCACTTCTCGCACAGGGCGATGGAATCGTTTTTGGGGCCCCAGGTAATTGTTCTGCGACCGTGGCAGTTGCCGTTGTAGCAGGTGCCGTAGGGGGCGGAACCCGGGGTCTTGGCGGAGCTGTAAGAGTAGTGGGTATTCTCTCCCAGGCCGCTGAACATGAAGTTGATCTTGCTGTTGCCGTGGTTGAGGGAGTTAGTGCTCCCGCCGTTGTAATGGCAGATGCGGCAGTCGAACCCGGTTACACCTTCCGCCACATGCTGGGGATGGCCGCCGGTCATGTTCGGCTCCGCCTGATGGCAACTGTTGCAGTTGGTGGTCCCACCCCAGGTGGGATTCGCATAGCTGGTCGGGGGGCCGGTGCCGTTATTGGACTGAACGTTACTGTGGCAGTAAAGATTGGCGCAGGAGTTGTAGCCTGAGGGTGCCGTGGGGGCCAGGTTGCCGGTGGAGCCTTTGTTCACGCCGGCATAGGTGGCGATGGTGCTGTTGGCTACCAGATCCCACTCCACGTTGCCGTTGATGTGTGCCGCGCTGGTGGTGTAGTTGCGGAAGCCGTGACACTTGGTGCAGGCGATGCCGTTGCCGTAGCCCGGCTCGGTGCCGGCGTGCTTGGCATGGCTCCCCGACGGCGGAGGCACCTCGCCTGTGGCGGCATGGCATGATCCGCACCCCACCTGGGTAATGCCGGTCCAGGCCGGTTCGGTGTTGTAGCCGCCGTTATTCTCCCAGCCGTGGCAGTAAACGTTGCAGGTCATTATGGTATTGGGTGCCTGCTGGATGGTGGTTCCGGCGGCATTGGTCCAGAGGTAATCATTGCCGGGGGGAAGCGCGCGAAGCGTGCCTGTTCCGACATTGTTCACAAACCCTGGGAAGTTGCTGTTCTTGATGCTGAAGCCCATGTTCAGGTTTGCGTCGGGGGCGGCGGTGGCCAAGTGGTTGGCGTTGCTGTGACACGCCTCGCACTTCACCCCCCGATTGTTGTGCTTATCGTGGGAGCCGGCGTTGGTGGCGTATGGGTAGAGAACATCCGTAGGCGGCACCACCAGTTGCTCCTCGGTCGTGGGAGGATTGCCGTGACAGTCGTCACAGGACTGGCCGCTCGCCTTGGTCTTGAAGCCGATACTGTGGGGGTGGCATTTCAGGCAGTCGCCATTGTTGTTATGGTCTTTCCACGCAACTTTCGTGGAGCTGTACTGATGGAAGCGCGCATTGTGGTGGCAGACCTCGCAGACGTTGGTGGAGACCGTACCACTCCGCCGATCGTTGCCGAAAACCCCGGCCACGTTGGCATTGGCGGCAGTGGAGATAGTATTGAACACCACCGTCCGGTTGCCGTTCGGAGTTGCGATAACTTTCTTCACCTGCTTGATATTGGTGGTGTCAGGAGAATGACAGGTGCTGCACGTATAATTGACACCCCACTTGCCGTACTTCTTGGTGCCTATCTGCATACTGCTGTGCATCATGGTGCCGTACTTGTTGACCACCACCTCGATCGGCTCGGGACACATGGTTTCCCCGCCACTGCTCTTGGTCACTTTTACGTGGAAGGTTTTCAGTGCCCCTTCGGCAGCCCCCGGCTTGGCCGTAAAGGTCAGATGGGTGTATTTCGTGTTGTTGTTGGTGGGTATAGTAAAATTGTTCTCCGCGAAAGTGGCCACGGTGAAGTTGCTGTCGTCCACGTTGGTTCCCTCGGTTACGAGGGAGAAGGTGGTAGGAGCGCAGACACCGGTATCCTTGTTCTTGACGCCAATTGAGAGCGTCACGGAGTTACCCGCTTTGATGTAGGAACCAGTGGGGTTTACCACCAGCTCAGGCAACTCGGTGCAACGGTTTTTGATGCTGGCAATGGCGCTGTCGGTGACGCCGATGCTGATGTTGTTGACCGAATCGATGGTGCAGACGCGGTAACCGTAGTTGACCCCCTCGTCGAGCCCCTTGTCGGTATAAGAGGTCGTTGATCCCTGGTAGACCAGGAAGGTTTTTGCGTTGTCCACGGTGCAGGTGCGGGGGGCCGGGGCGTTACCCAACCCACGGACCACCTTGTAGGCGACCGGCTGGCCGCTGGCATCGGTGCTGCCGAGCCAACTGAGGTCCACTTCAGCCTTGTCGGTATCGTTGTGGTAGGTGCCGGTTTCAGCTGTCAGGGTCGATTCGCCGGGGGGCTCCTCGTCCATCATGACCGTGGCGCTGCCGGCATCGTTCACCAGCAGCTTGTTGGTGAGCCGGGAATGGGTCACCGCCGTCACCCTGGCCTTGACCGTAAAGGTGATGCCCTGATTTCCCTTGGGCGTAAAGGCCACATAGTAGTCGGTGGGGATCTGGGTGGCGGCCAGGCCGGTAACGGGTACCTGCCAATCGTCGTCCATGGTGGGTGCAGTCAGGTGCCCCAGGGAGACACCGGCACCGGTGACGATCTCGACCCGACCCACGTAAGCGGAAATACGCTTGCCTGCCGGCAGCCCGCTGGTGGTGGAGAGGGTAACGGTGACGTTGCGGATCGTGTCGTTAATGCCGCCGTTGGTCTTGAGGCCGAAGGCATCAACCTTGGTGGGACCGGCGCTCCACGGAATAATAACACCGGGGGGCTCCGCCGTTATGAAATCGCTCAGGATAGTGGTCGGCAGAATGGTCAGAGTGGCCGAGGCGCTGTCGTTGTTGATGCCGATCCCCCCGGTGGTGGCGACAGTGAGATCGTCCACGAGCGCCGTAAGGATCACGTTTGTATTGGGGGTGTCGCCGATATCGACCACCACCAGATACCGCTTGATCTTGGTGTCGATGGCCAGGTTCAGCCCCGATATGGTGGCGCTGTTGCCGCTGATGGCGGTGGTAGAGCCGAGAAGGGTATCGTTGCCGTCAAGGGCGCCGATGGTACCGGCCAGCTTGTTGTCCTCGTAGAGCTTCACTTCCTTCACGTTGGTGGAGGTGAAGGGAGCGTCCCCCTTTATGGTAACTGCGGTGACCGTCTTGGCCTTGGCCGCAGTCAGGGTGAAACTGTTGATCACCTTGCCGATGTCCGAGGCGTAGACGCTGGCGTTGGCGATGGTGGTGCCGTTGCCCACGTCCACGTTCTCGTTCTCGGCCGCAGTCTCCTGCACTGTTAGCTGGGCACTGTTGGCGCTGCCGAGGCCGATCCGTATACCGGCGGTTACGCCGATCTGGATGCCTAGCCGGGCGCCCGCCGGCACATCGGTGAAATTCTGCCCCGCCAGGGAGGTGGTATTGGTCCGGCTGGCTGACGAGGTAGTGGTATAGGTGGAAGCAATCGGCGCGTTGACCCGGACGCCGTCGCTCGTCACGTAAAAGAGCCTGAGCGTGACGGTTCCGCCGCCGGAAGGAGTATAGATCCGGTAGACGAAGGAGCCCCCCTTGATGGCCTTCATGACGGAGGGATAACCCGCGCCCGGGAAATATAGCCGAATGAAATCGGCCTGGGCGGTGGTGGTGGAATAGCCGGTGCCGGCAACGCTGGTGCAGGTGTGGGACGGGTAGTTAAAAAGCCCGACGAGGGGAAAACCTGAACCGGCGGTGTTTCGGGTAATACAGGTGGTGTCGGTTATGGCAGGGCCGCCCGATTCGGCAATCCCGGTAAGTGAAGTGCCGCCGTCCCAGTCAGCGGGGTATATCTTCGTGACTGCGGTGCCGCCGTACTGGATATTCGGCGTTGAGGAGAAGGTATCGGCCACGTTAATCACGCCGGTCGCGCCGGTAATCGTAAAGTACGTATTGTTGACGATGCGGGCTCCCACCGTGGTGTTATAGGCCGCATTACGGGCAATGTTGTAAACAATGAAGTAACGCCGGGGCGTTGCGTCGATGGTTTGGGGCGTTGCCAGTTCATAGCCTTGCTGGGTGAGTTGGGTAAAGGTATAGGGGCCGCCTACCATGGTGTCGTGACTGTCGAACAGACCGTCGCTGTCGGCATCCTTGTAGATGGCAAAGGTGACATCGCCCGGCTCGTCTTCATTCAGGTAAATGCTATTATTGGTGCCAATCCGGTCCAGCTTTCCACCGCTCCAGGTGGCCCCGCCACTCACATTGGAGTAAAGGTCCATCTTAAGCATCGGAATATTGCTGTCACCCTGGGTTACGGTGGTGAGTTGGCCGTTGTAGTAGTCGGAGAGGTTGTTGACCGTCACCGAATCGGCCACGTAGGGGGCCTCGGTCACGGTGAAGAAGGAGTAGTTGGTGCTGCTCCCCCAGTAGAAGCGTGCCGACGAGGCAGTGCTCGCCATGCGGCAGGTGATAACCACCTTGACACGGCGGTTGGCGTCGATGTCCTTCGGTTGGGGATTAGTGAAGGTCAGCTCCACCGGCGTCTGAACCGAAGGGTGGGCTTCTTTCTCATCGGATTCCCAGAGCAGGGTGGTATTGCTGGCGGCCCCCTTATTGTCAATGGTGCCTGGGGCCACCGTCGGGTTGTAGGCGTAGACGTAGGCCTTCCAGTAAATATTGTTGGTGGTGCCGTTGCGGTCCCGAAGGCCGATGGTAACCGCCGGAGCCGTGAGGGTCTTCTTGGCGGAGTAGACCGGACCGTAGACACTCATCAAGCGTTGCTCGGTCGTAACGCTTGAAGCGGTAACATACCGTGACGTCGTATAGACGCCGGTCTTCATAGAAATCTTGCCGCCACGGGTGGCAGTGGTGTTGGTATACCCGTCGGCGCCGAGATTAACCCGCGTGGAATCCAGGGTAAAGTAGTAGGTACTGGTAGCCGTATCGCCAATCAGTGGCAAGAAGACGCCCTGGTACAGGAAACAGCCCATGACCAGCATGACAATAATGCCGATTTTGGTCCGCAGCCCCATTCCCCTGATTTTTTTGACGAGTTTCGTTTCCATAAAATCCCTCGTGTGGCAAAGATGACTGAAGGTTTATTCTATCGTTACAGCGACGAGTGGCAACTGACGCACTCGGTCGCTCCGTTGTTGTCGTTCCACTTCACGCTCTGACCGTTGTGGCAGGCGACGTTGGAACAGGTCTTTGTGCTGCTGTCCCACATTGTGGCGGTATTGAGGGCGTTCTTGGCCGTATCGTAGGCTCCGGAGACCTTGTAGCCCACGTTTCGCTTCCAGGCACTGCTGTAGAGTGCGGTGGCAAAGGTAGCCGGCCGCATCTGAGCCTTGGAAATGACTGGAACCGGCTGGAACGCCACGTTTACCAGGCCGTTCACGTGCTTCGACTTGTCGGCGATGGCCGCCGGGTTCCCCGCCGCTGCCCCCACGCTGTTACCTTCATAGTGGCAGCTCTTGCAGACGACGTTGTGGTCGTTGCGGGCCGTGGTGATGGTCTCGTAGTGGCAGATATTGCAACTGATGGTGGTTGACGTGCCGGCGTTGCCGTGGCTGCTCTTGCCCGTTGTCCCCGCCTTGGCCAGGTCGCGGGCGCTGCTGTAGATATTCATGGCATGGATACCGATCTGGTGCCCACCCGCCACGCCGCTGTAACCCAGGAAGCGGGTGTTGTAGTGAGATTTGGACCCGGCAATGGTGCTGTTGGGGGCGTTGCCGTGGCAGTTGGCGCAGCGGTCGCCGGTGAAGGTACCGCCGTACCAGTCAGGGGTAGTGGCGTAGACCAGGTCAGCGGAGTTGCCGTTACTGTGGCAGTAGGCCATGGAACACTTGACACTGACTTTGGTCGTGCCGGTGATACCGCTATTGGCAACGTTGAGCCCAACAGCCGTAGCGCTGTTTTTGGCCCGCAGGGAGCCGACCCCGGCCTCATCCTTCTTGAGGGTCACGTTGATAACCGAATTGTAGTGGTTAGTGGAACTGAGCGGGTGACAGTTGGAACAGCCGAAGTCATATTCCGCCGCCGTGGAGCGGTTGGCAGTGTAGTTGTACATGGTCGGGATAGCGATGGCGCTGATATGCTTCGCATGGGCCCCGCTGGCCAGAAGCACGGAAAGGCTGTGGCAGCCGACGCAGGTGATGGGGGTCGCGGTTCCCCAGGCCGGCGTGGTGGTGTTGTAGTGGCAGGAGATATTGGAGCAGGTATTGTAGCCGTCACCCGGATTCGGAGTGCCGTTATAAACGGCCGAAGCGCCGAAATTAGACGGGAACACCAAATCCACCTTGTAGTTGACGTGCTTCGACGTTGCACTGTGGCACGACTGCAAACAGTTTTCAGAGGCATCAAACGCCAAGCCGCCGACATTGTGACAGACAATACAGCGGTTCTGGCCGGAGTTAATGACTGACGTTGTCAAAGAGGTAAGATGTGTCGTGTGACTGCCGGATGCAATCTCGACACCTCCGGGGGGATGGGTGCTGCCGTGGCAGGAGCCGCACCTGCCGCTACCAGCATTACCCCACGTGGGCTGGGTGTACGTGATACCGACTCCGCCATTGTTCTGGCCGTTGGAATGGCAGTAGACATTGCTGCACTGCCCGTAGGCTGTGCCGGGTTCCTTGGCGTAGGGAGCAGCCTGGCCACCATAGGTACCGCCGGAAGCGGTGCTGAGACTGTTGAAGGCAATGTTGACCTTGGCGTTGACGTGGACGGAGGTGTCAGCAATTGTCATTGACCCGCTTGCGGTAGAGGCATGGCACTTGTTGCATCCAATCGGGTAAACTCTCCCCCCGTCCACATGCCTGCCGTGACTGCCCGTGGCCATGGCGCTGCCGGAAACGTTGTCGGATTTATGACACCCAGTGCAATTGGCCGGCAACGGTGTTCCCCAGGTGGGAACGGTGGAGGTGGAGAAGTTGCCCATACTCTTGCGGCCGTTACTGTGGCAGTACAGGTTGGTACAGGTGCCGAAGGTATTGTTCTGGCTCGGCAGATAGTCGTTGAGAGCCCCGGAATACACACCGTTGCCGTTGTTGGGGGCGGCGGCAAAGCTGATGTTCAGATTGCGATGCCCCGCACTGGTAGCATGCAGAAAGGTGGTGTTGTTGGAATGGCACTTCCGGCAGTTGACAGCACCGGGATAATAGAGATCGTGCTTGGCATGGCTACCGGCCACTCCCGATGCTCCACCGTTTGGCGGAGCGCCGTGACATTTATTGCAGTCGGTCGGCGCACTGAAGGCCGTGCTCCCCCACTGTGGGGTGGTCGCCTCGAAGTGGCAGTTGACGTTGCTGCATGACCCAAGAATTGGAATGGAAGTCTGATTCCTGAAAGTAATTGCCGTTCCGGAGACCTTGTACTGACCGCCGCCGGGAGCCGGCGAGGCATTAATATTGGGTGACAGTTGCGTTTTCCCATCCCTGTGACTGTTGAGATAGCCGGAATTATTGTGGCATCTGGTACAGTCGGCGGCACTGGCGGACGCATCGACGTGGGTGCTGTGATTGCCGGCAAAGCCACCCGTGGAGATGTTGCGGTAAGCGGCGTCCACCGGGGGCATCCCGTGGCATCCGGAGCAACTGCTGATGGTTCCGGCGAAGACCGCACCAGCGGGCATAAGAAGAACAAGAACCAGGACGGCAACAGCAGTTACCGCCGGCACAGCCCACACGCCCCTGTATCGTTTTGTCTCAGTGCTCGTACCCATAAACTACCCCCGCCTTATCCAACTAAGGTTTCTCGAGATCGGTCCGCACATCCCGTCCTGGGGCGGAGAACGGCACCAGGCCGTTAAATCACTAAATCCAGCTGTCAATAAATTGCATACGACTCAGACAAGAACGGTGCTCTCATTATGGCTAACCCGGTTATTTGACTGGATTTCATCATCCAGAACGCAGGTCGGCACCACAGGAAACGCCCTCGTGAAAATATCGCCGCAGCTTTAATGAGGCAAAAGAAGTGCCAATACAAGGAAGGATGCAGGAGAGTTAAGGGATTATAATTGTTAGAAAAAAATAAGGTTTTTACCGCAGGAGAGGGGCTATCGACCTTCTGACTCTAAAATCACCTAAAATACTCGGCATGGATCGAAGTTCCCATATGGGATGTGACAAACAGCGAAACCACTGACATGACAAAACAAAGGACAAAGAACCAGGCCGCACGGTTCCCGCTCATCCGGAAAAAACGTCTCAGATGGAGGTAGCCCCCCATCAACAGCCAGGTAATCAGCGACCACGTCTCGACGGGGTCCCACCCCCAGTAGCGCCCCCACGACTTGTAGGCCCAGATGGAGCCGGCCAGCATGCCGATGGCCCAGAATATGAAACCGAACCCGGCAAACCGGTAGGCGTAGAGATCGATGCCGTCCAGGCTGGGCAACCGTTCCATCCAGGCAGCAGTTATGGGGCGGTTCTTGAGAAGGTGAAAGATTGAGAATGCCAGGGCTATGACCAGGGTTCCAAAGGCTATTTTATAGAAGCAGATGTGCAGGACCAGCCAAATACCGCCGAATGTAGGGGGAAGCGACCGGATGCCGGGGTTGTAGAAATTGGCCAGGGCAACCATGAGGAATACCACCGGAAAAACTATCACGCTCGCTGTCCGGATACGCGGAAAGATGCGGAGAAACACCAGAAATACCACCATTGTAATCCAGGCATCGGCCGACAGCACCTCGCTGGGGGCCATATAGGGCCCATGCCCGACAACTCGCCACCAGTAGGCAATAGCGGCCGAATGCACCAGAAGCCCGAGCCATACCGGCTGATAGCTGCGCTGCTCCACCACCTCCTTCCTGAATATGACACCGCTCACGTTCACTATGGTCGCCGCCACGTAGCAGAGCACCGCCAGCCAGTTCAGCGCCACACAAATCGCAACCTGCTTATCCATGGTTATCCTCAAGTCCCAGAGACTGCTTCAACGATGCCAGTTCATCCATATAAAACCCGGCAAACTTCACCGCTCGCCAGCGAACCATGACAACTCCGCCCGCCGCCTCGCACACCGTCACCTCACGGGGCGGCGCGAAATAATGTAGCACACCTCCCAGGCAGATAATAAAAAAACCAAGAAATATCGCCGGCATTCCAACAAGGTTCACAACCAGCAGCCTCGACCAGGGGGCAAAGGCCTGCAGACGGAACCTGTAAGCGCCAATCACACCTTCTTCCCCGACCGTCAACGGAACCCGGCCAATCTCCCTCCCCCCCGCTTCCAGCCGCAGCGTAAGCAAAGGATCTACCCGGGAGAATGATTTCCCCGCCGCATCAACCAGGTATTTGGCCCTGAGGAGCTGCCCCTCTCCGAGCAGGCCGCTGTAATCATTATAGGCCGGACGGCCCGGCGCTTCAGGGTGCTGAATCTGGAGCTGAAACATCCGGGAGAGGCCATCGGGACCCGTCACTTCGACAAAAAAAGCGTGACCGAATTCTACCCCCTGGTAAAAGCGCATACCACGGTGGATAAGGATTTTGTTGATTTCCACGCTCCCGGTTTCGACCGTCCCGGCATCGGACATAAACGAGAGGTTGGAGCCCAGGCGTTGCACGCTATTGTCCGGACGGAAGCGGTACGTTACGCGATCGAGCCTCAGCGTGTCCGGCAGCACCAGCGGCTTGGCGAGGAGTCCATGCTCCTCGCTCAGGAGAGGGTACGAGGGATACCACGGCGTACCTTCGGCAATCTGGACGACTCCCCGCTGCTGGGTCAACGCAATGAAGAGCGATGCGGCAATGCTCACAACCATTCCGAAGTGGAGCAGGGCATTGCCCCAGTACCCCCAGGGATGGCGGACGAACCTCACCACGCCATCCCCGGCATTCCGCCTCAGGAAACCGAGGGAGGAAATGACCTGGCTGCAATGTTCCACACTCCCCACAACGGCAAAACTTTCAGCGCCCGGCATCTCCGGATCGGGCCGGCACATCCTCCGCCAAGCGGCCAGGCACTGGTCCCGGGTGGAAAGGGAAAGGGAAACCGCCGTTCCTGCCAGGACAGCGGAAAACACAGGATGCGTGTAGATGTGATGGAGACCGAGCAACTCGCTCAAGGAACCGAGCAATGGATGCGCCATCCGCCACGCGAGCATTTTTTCAGGAGATACGAGAAAACTCTGGGGGATGAATGCCGACAGGGTAATGGCGAACAGGGCCGCCGCTATCAGGCAGATGACGGTTTTTCCGGAGAGAAAGAAGCGCCTTACAGAATTCATTGTCAGGGATGTCTGGCCGGTTTGTCGCCGCCTTGCCGCGCAGCGACCACGTTCCCCTTACGGTCCAGCACCGGCCAGGGGATGACCGTATTGGTGCTGGTGCCGCCGATGGTATTGACTTCAGTTATTATCCAGCGCCCATTTTTTTTGCTCAGAATATACCCCATGCGGTAGATGAAATCCTTTTCCTCGGCATATTTCTCGTTGGTTGCCATCCTGTAATGGGTAAAATCCCAGGTTTCTTCCGTCTCGACCGTTGCATCCACGCTGCTGCGCCGCTCCACCTTCGTGAACTTGATATCTTTGAGCTTCGATTCCATCCGCAATTGCCCCTCGCCCAGGGCGGACATGTGGTGATAAAGCTTCAGCGCCTGCTCATCGGTAGTGACCTCCAGCATGGGATTCATGTTCTGGCTGCGGTATCCCTGGGTCACCAGATCATTGTATCGCAGGACAGCGTTTTCGACCTCCCCGCCGGCCGAACTGGTGCCGCTACAGCCAATCATCATGAACAATAGCGGCACCATGCCGAATCTGCACAACAGATCAAGAAACCGATCGACCCTCATGAACGTCCCCCATGTTGCTGTGCCATACTTATCCCCCTTAGCGCCACAAATCACCATGAGTAGGTTTTTGTGGTGTTGTTGGTATGTCTTGCCCCGCATATGGTCGTGCAGCTTACGTCGTTTGCCCCCATATAACCGGTTGCCGGCAGTTGAGCACTGGTCAGGTACGAGCCGGAGAAGGCCCCGC
Source organism: Geobacter benzoatilyticus (assembly GCF_017338855.1). Taxonomy (NCBI): domain Bacteria; kingdom Pseudomonadati; phylum Thermodesulfobacteriota; class Desulfuromonadia; order Geobacterales; family Geobacteraceae; genus Geobacter; species Geobacter benzoatilyticus. The sequence continues at coordinate 1,809,279 of NZ_CP071382.1, read as the reverse complement.
CGTTGCCGTCCGGCTTATAGCGGGGAGGGACGTTGACCCCGGTCAGGAGCCGCGGCACCTTGCCGCCGTGGGGAACCCGGATGTGGCAGTTGACGCAGGCCTTGTTGTGCCCCCCCGACGACTTGGTGTGGCCGTATCCACCTGCGGCCCAGGTGTGGCAGTTGAAGCAGAAGTTGGCGGCGGGATACGTCGTGGTGCCGGTTCCGATCAAAAGCGTTCCTCCGGCAGCCGTGCCGTTAGCAGCCGCCGATGTGAAGGGCCAGTTCTGGTACTTGCCGGTCAGCAGCCATTTGACGGTTGAGCCATGGGGTCCCTGGGCCGTGGCCGAGGTGCTGGTGTCTCTACCGTGACAGTCCGAGCATGACATCACCTCGCCGGGAGCCCAGCCGCCGGTTAGGGCCGCCGCATTCAGGCGCCTGTTGCCGGTTTCCGGCAGGGGCTGTATCACTGGATGATAGGAGACGTTGTTGGGGTTGAACTCCAGCCCGACATTGGTCCAGCGGGCCGCCCCCAGTGAGGCCGACGTCATATTCCAGTAACGCATGGTGTTATGGGTTGTACCAGTCGACGCATGGCACTTGAAGCAGATCTGATACTCGTAAGTGGACTCCTCAACCATACTATAGGTACCGTTTAACCACGCCCCGGAATAGCTGACGCTGGCCCCCGGCACGCCACGCTGGGTCCGCGACACCTTGTTGGTATTGGCTATGATCCGGTAGACGCTGCCGGCAACCGGGGCGACCCAGGTCCCCGTGTATGGGGTGGTGGTGAGAGTCGTGGCGGTATTGCCGGTAATCATAGCCACTGGGGTGGTGGTGCCAAGGGAATCCGAAACCAGGCTTACGTAGTCGCCGGTCCAATAATTGGGAACCCAGCTCTTTTTGCTGTTGACCAGAGTGGTGCTGCTGCCGCCGGTGGCGGTGCCGTAGTCCCCATGGAGCCCGTTTCGGGTCGCATGGGGGTTGTGGCAGTCAACGCATTCCACATGCTTGTTCTGCGCAATATAGGCGAGGGTTTCGTTTCTGGTGGAAGGGAGATGGACCCCGGCAAAGTGTTGTGTCGCATGGCCGAAGCCCTCAGCGCCGGGGTCGGCATAGGACCACGGCACATTGCCCGGAAGCGTCAGGTCGCTTGGGGCATGGCTGCCGAAGTAGAACGAGGCGGTATAGCTGGTCGTATAGGTAGCCGTCGTGTCCAGTTCAAGATCGACGGCAATCTTCTCGCCGGCGTTCAGGGTGACGGCCCCCACGCTCACCGCAATCTGGCGCACGGCGCCGGGGGCGGCAGTGGTGGCGAGTTCGGTGGCGTATGTCGCTCTGCCGATGATTGTGGCCCCCATGGTATCGTTGGCGTTCCACTTGTAAACCATGTACCGGATCTTGGCGTTCTGGGCCGTAGAGGACTCGCGGCAGTATATATTGATCACCCAGATACCGGCGGGGACGGTCGTGGTGCTGTAGACCGCCGGCGAGGTAAAGGTGACCATCCGCCAGTAGTTGGTGCCGACGGCATTGGTGGTCTGGCTCTTGGTCTCGTAGGCGGTAGTGGTCTCCCAGGGGGCCATGGAGCGGCCGATCCAGGTGCCGCCGGCAAACGTGTCGCCGGTGTTATGCTGGTTCGGCATCGGTTCAGCCGGGGTTCCAGCGGCGGACGGCCTGAAGTACAGCTTGTTGGTGGTGCTGTACGTCGAATTTGCCGTCCGGAAGTCGCGGTTTGCGCTGAAAATATCCTCGGCGGCCAGGCTCATGGGCGCCACGCCGTAGAAGTCCTTGTTTGCGACAGTCTTGGGCGGACCGCCCCCCGGATCGTCATCCGTCGTCTGACTGTGGCAGCGGTAGCATATCTGCTCTTCGGCGGTCTCGCCGCCGGCCGCATCCAGCGCCCCCTGGAGCCTGCGGATGCCGCTGTTGTGGTTACCGAAAGAGTAGAGGGAAGTGGCATTCATGAACACCGACGTCTCATTCATCAGGGCGTTGTGGCACTTGGAGCAGTTGCCGTAGACCGTGCTGCCGTCGCTCATGAATTTGGCGGAAACATCATACTGGTGCCCCGAACTGGAGTACTGGGCCTGGGTGATGACCGGCGTCGAGTTTGCCGGAGAGTCGTTGCGGCGCCGGGTGGTATCCTTCGTCTTGGCCGTTGAATGACAGCTTATGCAGATGCCGCCGGCGCCGCCGGCTGATTTTATGAAATCGGTGTTGGCATAACCGCTCGATGCGGTGGGAGCCACCGCAATATCGGTCCGCAGGTTCCCCCCTCGCCCCATGGTATTGGATGCGTTCAGATCGGGACTGAAGATATTGTGGTTCACATGGCACATGGTGCAACGCCGGGCATAGGCATTGACCCCGGTGCTGGCGCTGCTGTAGGGGGATTGCAGCGGATAGCCCGAAGAATAGTTCCGCATGGCATGGTGGAAGGTATTTGTGCTCTGCATATCGATATTGTGGCAGTCGATGCAGAGGCCCTTGTTGTCCCACGTAACCGAGCTGGTAGCACGGGTTTTGGGAGTGGAGGGGTTCGTGGTGACATCCAGGCCGACAGGGTGGCAGGATACATTGGCACAACTGCTGCCCAAAGCGTTGTAACTGTGGGCGAGAGTCACTTTCGTCGAAGTCATGGTGTTGTCGCCGTCGCGGAAGGCCGACGAGAAAACCCCGAAGACAGAGGCAGCGACACTGTAGGTCCTGTTGATGTGAGTTGCGGTATTGGCAACGGATGTATTGTCCCGGGTGGTTGACGCATGGCAGTTGAAGCACTGCATGTAAACGCCGCTCAGGGTGCCGGTTCTGATGTGGCTGCCATGGGCATTCCCCTTGGGCGAGCCCGATGAGTACAGGGGCGCGCCCTTCCGGTAGTCGGAGCCGTAGGTGGCGTTGCCGTGGCATGAGTTGCACGCCAGCGGGCCGGCGGTGCCCCAGTTGACGCTTGTATTTGCCGGGACGGAACCCGAGGATACCGACGTGCCGTTGGAATGGCAGTAGGTGTTGGAGCAGTTGCTGTAGCCATCGCCCGGCTTCAGGGTGCCGTTGTAGGTACCGGCGCCGAAGGTGGAGTCGAAGGCCACATTCACCTGGTAGTTCACGTGCTTGGCGTACTGCGGCGTTCCGTGGCAGTTGGCGCAATCGTCGTCAAGGGTCTTTGATGCGTCCCACTTGTGGCAGACGACGCACTTGATGGAAGAACCGCTCAGGCCATAACTGTACGACAGGTGCTTGGTATGGCTGCCGCTGGCTATGGGAGCGCTTGAACCATCCGCTGCGACACCGCCGTGCCCGCCCCCTTCCCGGTGGCAGCCGTTGCAGACTGCGCTCGCCCCCCAGGTCGGAGTCCCGTAATTGGCCGGAGCGCCGACGCCGCCGGCCCCCTGGACCGTCGAGTGGCAGTAGAGGTTGGTGCACTGGCCGTATGCGGAACCCGGCGCCTTCGTCATGGGAGCGATGACGCCATTGTACCGGGCGGTGCCGATAACCGCGGTGGTGGTGCTGTCGAAGGAAACGTTTACCAGCTTGTTGACATGGTTCGCATACGTGCCGATGGTAGTGCTGTTGGTGGCGGTCGCCTTGTGGCACCGGACGCAGTTGATGCCGAAACTCGCCACGTGCTTGCCATGACCGCCGGAAGCCATGGCATCTCCGGAGACCTTATCGCCCTTATGGCACCCCTTGCAAGTGAGGCTTCCCCCCCAGGTGGCCGCCTGGTTCGGCGCATCGAATGCGCTCCCCTTGTTCCCCGGGCTGTGGCAATAGGTTGAGGTACAGGTGCCGAAGGTATTGCTCTGGCTCGGCAGGTAATCGTTGAGGGCGCCGGAGTAGGTGCCGCTCCCGGCATTGGGGAGCGATGAAAAAGTGATGGAGAGATTACGCTTGCCAGCGCTCGTGGCGTGGGCAAAGGGGCTCCCCTCGGCGGCATGGGCAGGGTGGCACCGGGAGCAGCAGGCAGTGGTCGTTCCGTAGTAGGCGGCGTGCTTGGCCCCCGTCACCGGGTGGCTGCCGGTATTGGGCGCTGCGCCATGGCAACGGTTGCAGTCGGTGGGTGAAGAAAACGCCGCACCGTTCCATGGGGGGGTAGCTGATTCGAAGTGACAGTTGACGTAAGAACAGGTGCCGAGCGTCGGCGTGGCGCTCTGGGCAAAGGATGCGCCGCGGCTGTAGGAAGCCGGAGTTACCGAGCTGTTGATATTGGGGGCCATGGTTACGTCGCCATCGCGGTGGGCGGCAGTATAGGAGGTCACTTCCGAGCCATGGCAGACCGTGCAGTTGTCGGCGGTGGCGCTGCTTCCCATGTGGCTGCGGTGGTTCCCCTTGAAAGCTCCCGTGGAGATATTTCGGTAGGCTGCATCATCGGGACGGTAATCGCCGGTCCCATTGGTCCCATGGCAGTCATAGCACTGCAGCGCCGCTCTAACTGGAGTTGCCGCCCCAAATGCCATTACAATAAATACCGAGATTATCACTGCTATCGACTTCATATCATGTCTCCAGCACCACCAACGCATTTAGTCTGCTTCAGGCCTCCCTGCCAAAAGGCGTCACAGCGACGCTCAGCTTAACACACCAAAGCTCTCTAAATAAATTCAAATTAGCAAATTCTATTCCAGCACCCATAACCAACCGGTATCCCTGCGCCTGCGCGGAGCCGTCCGAAAACAAAGAGGCCGGGAGAAATGATTCCCCGGCCCCTTGTGTCAAAAAAATGTAAAAAAATGCGTCACCCATCGCCATTTGACGGAAATTTGGCAACTACTCAGAAATTAGACAAATCATTTTATTTGTGCCCCTCAAGGGGGTTGACACGTTGCACACGCCATACGTCTCCTTCTTTCTTAAGATCGTAGGAAAGGAGATGAACCACATTCCGGGCTCGAAGACTGTCCTTGCCGGAAGCGGTTTCTATCTGGACAAAATCCCACGATTCCCGAGTTATTGCCCGGGCAGTGCGGGGATTTTTAATCGTCACGCCGGTGAACTCAAGCTTTACCAGACGCGATTCGAGCCGAAGCCGTGCATCCCGCAGGGCTGCCATGTGATGGTTCACCCGGGAAAACTCTTCTTTAGAGGCCACTTCCAGGAGAGGCTCCATGGCCATCCGGGAATAACCTTCGGCCAGCAGTCGGTTGTAACGCCGCACCGTATCGCTTACAGCCTGCTCTTCCCCGGATTGTCCGACACAGCCAACCATCAACACCAACAGGAATAAAACAGAAAAAAGAAGCTTCGTCACTGTGGCGCTCCCTTTTATTTGGCGAACATAAAGCTATTATGCACCGTATTGAGCACATACGGCATGATAAAGAACGAAACCGCCGACACCAGAAAGGCGATTATGCAGTAGATAGCCGCCGGCACCCCCTTAAAGCGATAGGTAATCCTGAGATGCAAGTAGAGGCCGTACACGACCCACGTAACCAGTGACCAGACCTCCACCGGATCCCATCCCCAGTACTTCCCCCAGAGTTGGTTTGCCCAGATGGAACCGGAGATAATCATGACCGACGCGAACATCAAGGAGGCGGCAATCAGCTTGTGGCAGAGATGGTCTGCTCGTTCCGGTTCCGTCAACCGCTTTATATATCCATGTTTTTCCGCATCCACAGCGCGATTCAGGAGTATGGAAATGGAAAGTGCTGTGGCAACCAGGATGCTGCCATAGGTCAACTTGGCGAAGGTTATATGGAGAATGAGCCAGACGCTTTTGTAGGCGGGAGTAAGCTGTGATATCTGAGACGGGGACATAGCCACGGCGCCGACGGTGAGAAGAATGATCGGCATGGCGAAGACACCGATGGAATCGAGATCTTTTCGCTTACGCGTAAAAAGGAGAAAAAATGCGGTAGTGATCCACACATTGGAAAGGAGCACCTCGTAGAAGGTTATGTACGGCCCGTGCCCCTGGTAGTGCCAGCGCACGGCAATGGTACCGGTGACCAGAAGTAGAAAGAACCCGATGAGCTCCTTCCCTGCCTTAAAAACCTTCTCCCGCTCGAAGATCCATCCCACGATGTGCAGAATGGAACTCGCGGCGCAGACAATGATTGCACCGAACAAGAGTGTTTTCTCAAGCTCTGCCATTTATTTCCCTTCCCCGAAAAAAATGCGCCGATAGTACATCCCCAGGCCGGTCAGAAAAAAGGCAAACCCCGCATAGGTTGGCCACTTGCCCACATCCCTCACAACAGTGAGACCGTTCCAGAGGTGTATCCCTGTCAGTTTCAGGCTCCCGTTCCCCAGATCTATGATATCACCCGGCTCTATCTTCCGGGAGACGGTCCTCCCCTTGCCGAGATCGACAGAGATATCGAGCTTTCGATCCGAAAGCCTGTCGTAGGATACCGTGGCTTTGCGACCCGCAAGGGGAATGTCGAAGGTGTTATTCTTGGTTACGTCGCTAACATAGACATAACCAGCATTTTCTCCGGCCGGTGTGATGACGGTGAAATGGGGGGCAAGTCCATAGTAACGGGCCAGGTTAATCAAGAGCGTTCCATGTCTCACGGAGCCGTTAACCCCCAGAACAGCCTCTCGCACATCCACCCCATCACGGAGGGTTATGATGTTGTCGTAATAGCGGATCTGACCGTTGGGCCAGAAGTCGAGATTGATTTTTTTTACCGTAATGCCAATCCCCGTCCCACTACGGGTGCCGAACTGCTGCGTCCACTCAGTGTAGCTTTCCCGCGAATCCCGGAAACCTTCTCCCTCCACCACCTCCACGTAGCCAACGGAATAGGTGAAATAAGTGGCAATGCCGCCGGCAATAATCATAAGGAAGGCCGCGTGAAAGAGAAGAAAGCCCGCTCTCTCCACGGTGAAGCGCCTGGTGGCCTTTAGATGGCAAAACAGGCAGCAGCAGAGATTCAAGACAAGTGGCACCGCAAACGCAATAAAGACTGCGCCGGAGACACTCCTACGCTGCCCCTCAAGAACCGCAAGGGGGATCAACGCCAGCAGTAGCACCACCGTAATCTTCTTGTTTGCCAGGAATGCAATAGCCCTAGAAGTCATTGGAATTACTCATGCAAAAAGAAAGCCCGGACTGTTCCGGGCTCTCAATGCAACAAATCCACTGGTTGTCAATTGCAGTTCTGGTGGGGGCTACAGCTTGATTCCTGCCAGGCTCCGCTTCGGTTCCAGTTGCCGCTTACTGGCGCAATCCCGCCGGTGCCTCCAGTACCGTTATACCGGGCGTTATCCGCAGGATAGTTTGCCGGCATATTGTAAGGCTTAAGCAGATGCGGAATCTGCCAACCGTGTGGAATTTTGATGTGGCAATCCATGCACTGGTCTCCGCTGTGCTTGGATGTGTGGAGCGATCCGTCGTTTCCAGAGAAGCCGCTATTAGTAAAGGTAGAGCTGTGGCAGTTGTAGCACCATATATTGGTATCCCCCACCTTGGAAGCGCTGTTCCAGACCGTATAGGAGCTCCCGGCAGGCACCTTGAGTATCCTTGTGTACGCTGACCCATGGGGACCATTGGGATTGTTCTCGGCATTGTCGGAGCCGTGGCAGTCGGAGCAGCGCATCTTGACGCCGCGCAACTGGGCGTCGGTGTACGCGTTGTAGCGCGGCATCATTTTGTAAACATAGGTGGTATTGAAGTTGCCGTAGGTGGTATCGGCCTTGGCCGCCCCCTTGTCACCCTCCACCCAGTGATAGGAGGCGTTCGCGGTGCTGAACTCCTTGGAGATGTCGGCCCATCCCGTCTTCCAGGAGGTGACCGACGTATTGTAGCCGCTGTGGCACTTGAAGCAGATCTTGTACTCGTCGTCGCCGCCGTTGACCGTCACGTTGGTGTAGCCGGTGGCCGCCGTCCAGTTGCTGGCGCTGTTGGTCGGATCGACGCCGCTGGTCCCCTTGGTGGCGTTGGTGGCGGTGGCGGAATGAACGTTATGGCAATCAGCGCACTCCACATGCTTGTTGGCGGACAAGTAAGTACGGGTCTCATCAGTGGGGCTTGGCCTGTGAAGGCCTGAGTAGCCCGCCACATTATGTTTGTTGGTCTTGGCAAATACGGAAAAAATCTTTTCTGCATCCGAGCTCATCGTTGCCGTCCGGTAATAATCCTTGTTCGCCACCGTTTTGGCCGGTCCGCCACCGGGGCTGGTGTCTGTTGTGGCGCTGTGGCAGCGGTAGCAGAAGTTCTCGTCGTTGCCGTCGGTCAGATTGGCGCCGAGGCTGGCGTAGATCCTTCTCACATCCCGGTCATGGGTAGCCGTGGTCATGCCGGAGAAAACAGCGACCTCGTTCCGGCGGCCGTTGTGGCACTTGGAGCAGTCGGAGTAAAAGATCTTGCTATCGCGCTTCATGGCCGAGCTGATGGCGTACTCGTGGGCCGAGCCGGTGTAGTTGTTGAGCACGATGGCGACCGTCTTGGTGGAGTTGGTCTCATTCTTCACCCGGACGTTGCCGGTGTCCTTGAAGAGCTCGCTGTTGTGGCAGCTTACGCAGATGCCGCCGGAGCCGGTTTTGAAGAAGTCCCTGTTGGCGTATCCCTTGGTGGCGGTGACCGACGAATAGATGGACATCCTCAGGTTGCCGGCGCTGCCGTAGGTGGTGTTGCTGGCGTTGAGATTCGGGCTGAAGGTGGCGTGATCCACGTGGCACATAGTGCAGCGGCGGTTCACGTCGTTGGCCCCGGCAGTGGCGCCCGGTATTGTCTTGGGATAGGAAGCGCCGGAGCCGGAGTAGTTGCGCATGGCGTGGTGATAGCCGGTATTGTTATTCAGGTTGACCTTGTGGCAGTCGTCACAGCTCTGCTTGTCGCTCCAGGGGGCGACATCGGTGGACTTGGCGCCGGACAGGCCGGTGGGGTGACAGGAGACGTTGGAGCAGGTGCTTCCCGAGGCGTTATAGGTATAGGTTGCGGTTACCGCCACTGCCGCACCGCCGATTGAGTCGCCATTGGCAAAGGTACTGCCACCTGAAACGGTATACGCCTTGTTCACATGATTGGTGTAAGTGGTGATGCTAGTGTTGGTGGTTGTGGTTGTAGCATGGCAATGCAGACACTGGGGATCAGTTACTGCCGGAGTGCCTCCCCCGGCGGATTGGTCGGTGTGGAGCTGGTGGGCATTCCCTTTGGGGGCTCCGGACGCATAGAGGGGTGTTGCCCTGCGGTAATCAGTGCCATAAGTTACATTCCCATGGCAGCCGTTGCAGGCGAGGGTCTGCCCGCCCCCCCAGGTGACGGCGGTGACCGGTGCCTTCCCTGTGCCGGTGTATGGTTGGGTGAACGTGGTCCCCTGGCTGTGGCAGTAGATGTTGGCGCAAGCGGTCGTGGAGTTCACATACGCGGAGCCGTCGCTGTTCATGCTGTCCCAAGCCACGTTTTTCACCTTGTTCACGTGCTTCGTCTTGTCGGCGATGGCCGCGCCGTCGGTGGTGGTCAGGTTGTGGCACTTGGCGCAGTTGAACGAATAAGTGCTGCCGTCGGCATGCTTCGCGTGCTTGTTGGTGTTAATGAGAGATCCGCTGGCCGTTGTATAGCTGTGGCACGACTTGCACCGGGTGTTCGTTGCCGAGTTGACGGTCGTCGCCCATGAAACCGCCGTGTTCCCGGCCCCACCGGCTCCGTTGGAATGGCAGTAGGTTGCCGTACAGACGGTATTGCCGGTTGACCAGGCAAAGCCGTTGTCGGCCGTTCCCGCCGTACCGGTGTAGGTGTAGGTCGGCTTTTTGCCGGGGGAGGTGTAGCCGAAGAATACCTGGGCCCGGTAGCTGCCGCTTGCGTAGCCGTTCACATGGGCGGTGGAAGCAGGGTTGTGGCACGAGGCGCAGGTGAACCGGTAGGTGCCGGCGCTCCCCAGGTTGCCGGTGGAGTAGTTCAGATACTTGCCCGGCAGGGTTGCTGTGTCTTCCCAGTGAAGCTTGTGGGCGCTCAGGGGGGTGGCGCCCCAGTTGTTGATGCCGCCGCCACCGGTGGTGCCGGCGTTGGCACTGTGGCATGAGTTGCAGTAGGTGGTCCCGCCCCATGCCAGGGATGCCCCGGCCCCATGGCAATAGGTGGAGGAGCATTTCTTCTGGGCATCGTCATAGGTGCCGCTCGGGCTCAGGCCGCTCAGGTTGAAGAAAACATCGTGATTGGTGCCGTTTACATGGTAGCCCGGAGCGGCAGAGCGAATACTCGTATTGGTCTTGGTGGTCTTCTCGTGGCACTCGACACACTGGATGTTGCTGCTGGTTACGTGCTTCCCGTGGCTGTTCGAAGTTGCTGACCCCGGAGTGCCGGCGTTTGCGTAATCGGGCATGCCGTTGGCGGTGGAGCGGCCGTGGCATGAAGCGCAGGTGGTGCTGCCGCTCCAGGTAATCCGGGAGTAGACCTTGCCGCCATAAACGCCGGGGAGGTTGCCAGCCGCGACGCTCGTGTTGCCGGTGGAATGGCAGTAGAGGTTGCGGCAGCTCAGGGTTGCCGTGGAGTAGGTGCCGAAGGGATTGGTCGAATCGAACTTGACGTTCCGCAACTTGTCGACGTGGCTCGTGAGGTTGGTGAAGGCTGGAGCCGTCGTTGAATCGGCGATCGCCTGGACCTTGCCGTTGTGGCATTCGGCGCAGGCGAAACGGTATGGATTGGCGCTCCCCATATGCTTTACGTGCGGCGTGGAGGCGGGCGGAGCGGCGGCAGTCACACCATGGCAGGTGCCGCAGGCACCGCTGGCGGCATTTCCCCACGTGGCAGTGGCGTATGTGGGTGAAGTCGTAAGGCCGTTGCTGTGACAGTAGACGTTGGAGCAGGAACCGTAGCCGTCGCCGGGTTTTGTGCTGCCGCTGTAGGAAGCGCTCGCCCCGTAGTAATCGGGCATGCCAACGTTGATCCCGTAATCGGCATGCTTGACCGGCATCAGGGTGTGGCAGACCGAGGAACTGCATGCGCCGGGCGAATAACCGGTGAGTGTGTAGGAATGGCACGCAGCGCACTTGCGCTCCGCACTGACGTTGCCGGTCCCGAGCAAGAAGGAGAGATGCTTCGTGTGGCTGCCTGTGGTCAGGGGAGTCGCGATTCCGTAGCCAAAGCCGCTGGCATCGTGCTTTGTCTGGGTGCCGTGGCAGGTTCCGCACTGGCCCGTGGCATATGTTCCCCAGGTGGGGGTCTGGTAGGCCGGTGGCCAGGTGCCGCCGTTGCCCTGCCCGCTGGAGTGGCAGTAGACGTTGGCGCATTGTCCGACGGCAGTTCCGGGAGCCTTCACCGACGGAGCGGCCGGAGTGGCGAGCTGGCCGTTGTAGGAACCGGCGGAGGCAGAGGACGTATTGCTGAAGGCTACCGTCACCTGCTTGTCCACATGGTTGGCGGTATTGACTATGGTCATGCTGCTGCCGGCGGTGGCGGCATGGCATTTCACGCACTTGATCTGGGTGTAGCCGATGCTCATCCCGTTCACGTGCCCCTGGTGGCTGCCGCTCGCAATGACACTACCCGATGCGATGTCCGCCTTGTGGCATCCCTTGCACGTGAGACTCCCCCCCCAGGTGGCGGTGGTATTGGGGAGGTCAACGCCGCTCGCCTTATTACCGGGGCTGTGGCAGTAGAGGTTCTTGCAGGTGCCGTTGCGGGGAGGGCTCTGGCTCGGCAGGTAATCGGGATAATTCGTGTTGCCGGTATAACGGCCGAAGCCGCTGTTGGGCGCGGCGGCGAAGGTTACGGCAAGCGACCTTTTCCCGGCGCTCGTGGCATGGGCGAAGGGGCTTCCTTCGGAAATATGATCGGGATGGCATTTAACGCAGGAACCAGTAGTGAGGCCGTAGTAGTCGCCATGTTTCTTACCGCTGCCCGATGTGGCGGGGTGGCTCCCGTCGGCAGGAGCGGAACCGTGGCATTTATCGCAGTCGGCCGGTGCCGATAATGGAGCCACCGCCCAAGTGGGGGTGACCGCTTCGAAATGGCAATTGACGTTGGAACAGGTGCCAAGCGTGGGATTCGGGCTCTGGGCGAAGGAACTCCCCTTGCTGTAGACGCCGGTGGCTGGAGAGTCATTCACGTTTCCGGCCAAGTCGATAAAGCCGTTGCGGTGGCTCGTGGCGTACGATGCAGCAGCACCCCCATGGCACGGCGCACAGCTGGCGGCTGTGGCCCCCGCCGCCATGTGGGTCTTGTGGCTCCCCTTGAAGGCACCGGTGCTTATATTGCGGTAGGCGCTGTCGTTGGGGCGATAATCGGCGGTTGCGCTGGTTCCGTGGCACTCGTAGCACTGGATTGCGGCATCGGCACTGCGTAGCCCCATAGCCGCAAAAAAGGCAAGAACCAAAAAGACTCTTGTCTTCCATCTCATACAATATCCCCTCATGCACCGGCAAAAACACCGACCGGTTTACGTTACCGGCAGACCACGGACCCGGAACAGACAAAATGCCCTAATTATTTAATTTTGCAAAATTTATTCCACCACCAACAAGCTCCGGAAATCGTTAATCCTCTTGAGGCGAAACGTGGACGCTCGGCATACAGGGCAAGAAATCAGTAACAACCGCATGACAAAAAAAGGATCTTTACCTGACACGCATCGCATTTTGGCGGATGCCTGTCGATATTCAGGGAGTCCGGGTACGGAAGAGGAGGCAGGCGGCAAGGACGCAGGCGAATCCCGCAAGGATCGCCGCCTTCCCGGCCAGGGGGACGCCGGCGGCCGTGGCGGCGATGCCCCACGACTGGACGATGGCACCGCCCATGAACATCCCCACAACCACGAGGCCGGCATCGGCGTCACCCTCGCCGGCCTTGATGAGCTGCCGGAACGGGCAGCCGCCGATGAGGACGGATATCCACCCCACGAGCCCCATGCCGAGGAAGCTCCAGAGGTGTTCCAGATGGGCGCCGGGCTGGCCGTAGAGACCGGGGCTGAACTTTCCGCCGGCAAGGTTCGCCACGACCGCTGCGATGAAGAAGGCAAGCACCCCCCAGAGGGCCGGGGTACGCTTACCCATGAGGAAGACGTCCCGGATGCTGCCGGTGATGCAGAAACGGCTCCGCTGGGCCAGGGCGCCGAGCACAATACCGGCACCCAGGGAAAGGGGAACGGGGGCATGCTGGGCGGCGCTCCCCTGGGAGGAGAAGATGATGAAGCCGGGACGAATGAGAAGGAAGGCAAGCAGCAGGATGAAAAAAAGCGGGATCAGCGCTCCGCCATGCCCCTTGTCCCTGCCGGGCTGGCCAAGATCCACGCCGTTGGCAAGCCCCCGGAGCCCAGCCCATACGCCGGCAACCAGTCCGGCGACACCGGCAACGACGGTGAGGTCCCCGGCGGCAAGGCGGAGGAAGAGCTTGATGGGGCAGCCGATAAAGATGGAACAGCCGACGATGAGGAATATCCCCGCAAATAGCCGCGGCAGCGGGGCGCTCCCTCCCCGGGAGCGGAACTCGCGGAATACGAGGGCGCTGGCCATGGCACCGAGCACGAAACCGATAAGCTCGGGGCGAAGGTACTGCATGCGGGCATTGTCATGCATCCCCAAGGCGCCGGCGCTGTTTTCGATAAAGCAGGAGACGCAGATGCCCGAGTTTTCCGGGTTCCCCCAGATCGCCAGGAGCGCCCCGAAGCCGCCGAGCAAGAGCCCCGCCGCCACCACCATCCAGAAATGCCGGTCGCGCAGCATCACTCGCACCCCCCGGCCAGCCGGCTTCTGAGGTAGTTGATCTTGCCGAGGGATGCCGCCAGGCTCCGGTTGCCGGGATTGGCCGCCGCCCGGCTGCCGATGTTCCGCAACCCTTCATCCACGATCGCCTGGATTGCAGCGCGCCGCGACAGGGGACTCCCCTCGTCCAGGTAATCGCCGTTCAGCTTCACCCCCTCCACAAAGGAAGCCACCGCCTCGTCCAGGGCACCCATATCCCGAAGGATTTCCCCCTGGAGGATATGGCCATGGGCCTCGCCGGGATATTTGCGGATCAGCTCATCCAGCTTCAGAAGAGCCTCCTGATTCCTGCCGGCACGGCGCAGCTCCTCCACCGGGCCGTAGAGCTTGCCGATCAGCTCAACGCGGGCGCGATAAGCCATCTCACGCTCCACCGCCTTGCCGAGGCCGGCGGACCTGCCCCCCCCAGTACCGTGGTTCACGGCAAGAAGGGCTGCCAGCGCCGCAATGACGACGGCCAGGAGCAGCCAGGTTATTTTGTCGAAGGTATCGGTAAACATTGGGAAAAACCCTTTGAAACACGGAGCAACAGAGCAACGGAGAAAAATCTGAGCAAAACCGCAAGCAAAAGAACCGCAAAAGCTACCGGTTTGGCGAGTCCTCAGGATTGTATAAGATTTTGTTTGTCTCCGTGTACTCCGTTGCTCCGTGTTATTCAGCTTACTGCTTTTTCAATACTTCTGGTACGGCGGCATGTTCACCCGTTTCGCCATCTCCCGGATCGGGTCGTAGTCGCTGTCGGAAAGCTCCTCGTAGCCGTCGATCCAGGCGGCCTTCAGCACCTTGAGCCGCTCGCCCTCCACCTCGGCGGTATCGGTGGGTTTCAGGGCCAGAAGCGCCTCTTTCACCTTCTTCACCAGGGCCGGGTCGGTCCCCTTGGCCACGCCGAAGGTGCAATAGGGGATCGGCTTGCTCTGGGCGAGGATGACGAAATCGTCCGGCGAGATTTTTCCTTCCCGCGCCATGATTTCCAGGTCGAGGGCCGGTGCTGCGGCCACGTCGTACTGGCCGTAAAGGACGCCGTAGATGAGTTTTTCGTGCTTGAAGGAGCCGGGGGGGATGGAATACGTCGCCAGGTCGTGCTCCGGATTGATGCCGGCGGAAAGCATCAGGTCGTATTCGGCCAGATAACCGGTGGGAGCCAGCATGGGGCCGAAGGCAAGACGCTTGCCCCGGATATCGTCCAGCTTTTCGATGCCGCTCCCCTTGCGGGCAATGAGGGCGCCGACGGAGCGGGAACCGAATTTGCCCCGTTTCTCCGAAGCAACCAGTTCGACACCGTGGTTCTCGCGGAGAACGATGTAGATGAGGGAGTTGGAGTGGGTAAAGGTAAATTCCCCCGCCTTGAACCGTTTCTCGAAGTCGTGGGTATCCACCGGCACCGCCACGAAGTCGACTCCGCACTGCTCGGAGAGGTAGCGGGTCAGGGGGAGGAAACGCGCCATGGTTTCCTCCTCGCTGTTGCAGAGCATGTAGCCGATCTTCACCACGGGCCGCTTGCCTTCCGGCTTGCAGCCGGCTACGAGGAAAAGGAGCAGAAGAAGAGGGGCGAGTCTGAAAATTCGGGTAATGGGCATTGACAACGTGCTCCTTGAAATCATTTACACGCCGGATCGGCACCGTCGAGGGACCCGTGGACGGCAAAGGCCCGGCCCAGGCATCCCCCACGACACTCATCGGCCTCACGGCACGGGATACACTCCTCCGGAGTTTCGCGAAGCCGGAACCGGAACGCCCTCTTGACCTGGGATGCTATTATCTCCCGAAGAGACATGGCTCCAAGGGTCCCGAGCCTCACGGGAAGGGTCGGGCATGGGTAGACGCCGCCGTCGGGGGCAATGGCAATCATGGTATTGGCAGCCTGGCACCCCCCCTGGGGAAAGGGGACGCCGGGATTGAAGGCCCGCCAGAGGAACGGGTCGTGGATGGTAACGTTCAGGCCGTCCGCTCCCCCCTCCGCGGCCAGGGATGCAGTCAGCTCATCCTGCTCGGCCCGGTCGATGAAAAAGGGGGCTTCTCCCCCATAGAGGCGCTGCATGGGCAGAACGAGGCGGGTCACCCCCTCTTCCCGGCAGAAAGCGACCAGGGACGGCAACTGGCGCCAGTTAGCGCGGGTCACCGGAAACGAAATCCCCATGGCCGGGGAGGACTCCCGGAACGCGCCGCGCATCCCCTGAAAATCCGCCACGGACTCCGCCGACAGGAGCAGCTCCTTCACCTTCAGGTCGCCCGCACGGGCGGCAACGGACTCATGAAAAGCCGCCACCGGCACGGTGAGGGAAACGGCAACGGGGGTGCCGCTGAACTCCTCCAGCACCGCCACGGTCCCCTCGCCCGGCAAATCCCCCCCACAAGTCACCTGGAGCATGAGGGGACGACAGGCGGCAATGTCGGCACATAGGCGCCGGAGCATCCCGTTATCGGCCGGTTCGGCGGGGAGATCCCAGTAGATGGTTATGGGGGAAGCCAGTTCCATGGTTTACGCCCAGCAGTGGGGATCGGGGCTGTTCAGGTCGCCGGTAAGCGCCAGGGCCCGGGCGCTGCACCCGCCGAGGCAATCCTCGTACTTGCTGCAGCCGGAGCATTTGCCCGTCGGTTTTTTGTTCCGCATCTTCTCCAGCACCGCCGAATCCCGCCAGACCTGCTTCAGGTCGTCACGGACGATATTGCCGATAACGACGGGGATGAAGCCGCAAGGGGTCATGTCGCCGTTGGCCTTGATGTTCAGCGACAGCTTGCCGCAGACGCTCCCCTTCACGAGACTTCCGGCGTCACGGGCGCCGAGAAGCGCAATTATCGGGTCGTCCAGGGAGATGTCGAGCCCCTTCTCCCGCCCCTTTGCCGCCAGGGCGCCGCGGTAGAACTCCTTCCACTCCTCCGGCGACAGGTCCAGTTCATCCTTGTGGGAAAGGCCGAGCCCCGAGCACTTGAAGTTGTGGAAGTTGAGCTGCCCCACTCCCTGCTCCCGGGCAAAAGCCACCAGTTCGTCGATGGCGGTGTGGTTGATCCGGCAGATCACCGTGGAGATGGAGGTGGCGATCCCCGCCTCCGCCAGGTGCCCCAGGGCCGCCACAGCCCGGTCGTGGCTTCCGGCGACGCCGCGGAAATCGTCGTGGACCGCGGGAATGTGACTGTCGATGCTGATGCCCACCTTGGTGAAGCCGGCGTCCCGGAGGGCTTGCGCCTTCTCCCGGTCAAGGAGCCAGCCGTTGCTGTTCATGGATATCCGCAGCCCCAGGCCACCTGCATGACTGGCTATATCCAGAAGCCCCGGGTGGAGAAGCGGCTCTCCTCCGCCGAAATTGACGGAGAACACCCCGGCCCCGGCCACCTTCTCCAAGCAAGAGAGAAGAACATCGCGGGGAAGTTCCTCGTGGGTGTCCTCGCGGCTGTAGCAGTGGCGGCAGGCGAAATTGCAGCTGTTGTTTATGGCCCAGTTGATGGTCAGGGGCGCTTCCAGCGACGGCGCCTTCACAACATCTTTGTCATTCGGCATAGCTGATGAACCCCTTGGCAGCCAGTTCATCCAGAAAGGCCTGGACATCTTCCCGGAGCACCGCCTCCTCCACATCGAACTGCGGCAGCAGCTCCGCCACGATGCCGTCCAGGGTTAGTCCGTCGCAGAGTTTCCAGATCTCGGTCCCCAGGTAGTTGAGGGAGAGCATGGACCCGCCGGAGAAGAGGACCGAGGTCCCGGTCTCCTCCACCTCGTCCCCCCGGTCCAGGGCTTCCTGCACCCGGGCCAGGGCATCCTCCTCCTCGCGCCACATGACGTTGGGGTTGCGATGAATCGTCTGCATCATGCATTCCTCTTTTAATCACCCTGCCCGGTTATGGAGGCGATGACAAGATTTTCCTGGGATGCGTTGCGGATGCCGTGGTCCTCGAAGGCGGGGACGACAACGATCTGCCCCGTGGTGATGGACTGGGTCTTTCCGCCGGAAAGGAACTCTCCGGTCCCCTCCATGACCGTCCAGATGTGACTGCCGTGGTGGGTGTGGGTTACGATCTCCTGGCCCGGCTTCATGCAGATGAGGCTCACCCTGGCGTGGTCGTCGGACCAGATGGTCTCCTGGTGGCGTTTCTCGTCGCTGAATTTCTTGAGGGTCTGTACGTCAAGCACCTGTGATTTCATGTATTCCTCCTGAGATAAGTATCCGTCACGCTTTCTTGACAAGTTTCATAACGGAGCCGAGCCACTCGGCGGTCCGGTTGAAAATTCCTGAAGCTGTTGAGACCTGCACCACCGGGCCGGTATCGCCAACGGCGGCAAACGTCACCCCATAGCGGGAGGCAAGCCGGTTCGCCCCGCGGGGAATTTCCCCCGGCCGGACAACAGGAACGATCAGGGCGCCTCCGCCATCGGTATTATGGTCTTCCAGCAGCTTGATCTCGGCATCGCTCAGCCCCGTAGCCGGGTCGTCCCCCACAAAGAGCCACACCTGGCCGTACTCCGCCAGCAGTTGGCCGGTAAGCAGCGGGATGTCATGCCTCCCGGCCGTCCTGACCGTCAGTCCCCTGGCTTCAAGTTCAGCCTGCACCTTCTTGCCCGGGAGTTCGGGAACAGCACCGGAGCCGCTCCCGGCAGAATAGAGGAGGATTTTACCGGAAGAAGCGGCAAGGGTGTTTTCCTCCAGCCATCGGGCGATATTGGCGATGTAGGCGCCGTTGTCATGGCTGACGGCCGGTGCTGCGGCAAAATGCCCGTAAGCGCCGTCGAACACGACCGGCCCCCGGCCATCCACCGGATTGGTATAGGTTGCCACAAGCCCTTTTCCGCCGGGGTCCATGACCATCCGCACATTGGAATCATCCTTCCGGACAACGGCGGCCTCACCTCCCGGCAACGAAGCAACCCCTGCCAAAAGCGGATTGCCCACATCGACGCCGGGCATGAATACGAGAAGCTGGAACCCGTAGGCGATGAGCAGCGTCCCAGCGAGGCAGACGCTCATATAAAGGAAAAAGACCCGCTTTCTGAAGAAGCTCCAGAAGAGCACCATGGTGGGCACCGCCGTTACCGGACCGCCGATCATGAATGCCAGGGCGGCTCCGGCATCGAGAGTGCCGCCAAGGGAGCCCTTGATGTGATAAATGATGCTGGACGCGCTGATCTGGTGCAGGAACATCGGCACCGATGCCAGGGAAACCCAGAGGATGCTGAGGGGATCCTTCCGGCCGAAGAGGCCGTAGACCCACTCCTTGGGCATGTAGCGTTCGACGACGGCGCCGACCACGACCCCGACAAGGACGTACTTCCCCACCACCCAGAGCATCTCCGCCGACTTCGCCAGAAAAATGAGGAATTTGTTCCCCGTCCTGACGGCAATGCGGTTGCCGAATTTGCGGCGGCAGTTACACCGGAGGCGCTCATCGGGGTAATCATCGTCGTGGAAATCACCCCTGACAAGGGCACCTTCGATGAATATCTCGTCCTTCCGGAAGCCCGGCCGTTTGCCGAGGTAGTGGGTGACTAGCCCGGCGAACACTCCCATGGCAAAGGCCGAGATGGTCCTGATGACGGTCCACTCGGGGCCGAGATCGTTCAGGGTGAGGAGGTAGGTGGACGGACTCAACAGCGGCGAGGTCACCATAAGCGACATGACCGGCGCCAGGGGTATCCCCGCCACCAGGAGGCTGATGGCCGTGGTCACGGTGCCGCAGGCGCACAGGGGGGTGATGATCCCCACAAAGGAGGCGAGAAATACGCTCAGGACCCCGTATTTCCGGAGGGACGCCTGGAGCTTGACCGCAATCTTGAACGTCCGCAGATATCCGGCTATCAGAATGCCGATGAGGAAATAGGGCAAGACGTCCCACAGCTCGGCCATAATGCCGTGATTATCGAAAAACAGGTCCCACAGTTCGCTGCCGAGGAGAACTGGAAACGAAACCGGCGCAGCCGGATATCCGCCGGTTCCGGTGGACAGCACGTGCCACACCACCAGAGAGAGGGAGATCAGGACCATGGCAATGAGCATCCGGTTTCCCGAACCGCCGTGGTGCCCGTGGATTGCGCATTCCTCCCTTGGTTTTCTGCTGAACAGATTCAATACCATCTCCCATTACTCCCAGCCAAGTCCCCCTTTGACAAAGGGGGATTCAGGGGGATTTGCCTTTAGTTGCCGCGTGGAAAATCCAGCCTGTCCCCTTTTTCAAAGGGGGGTATGCACCGGATTCTTCCTGAAAAGTCTCCTGACGCATGACAGGACCGCGCCGAGCCCCATGATGGCAAACCCGGCGAAAACACAGGGCCTTCCGGGATCTCTGACCACCTGAATGCCAGCAAAAGACATGCCGACCTGATCCGCATTCACCTGGGTATTATAGAAATAAAGCCCGTTCCAGATAAATGGGGCATTGACCTCAGAAGTGCCGGAGACGACGGGACCCCCCTTGCCGCCGAGGGCAAGATCGACCCAGAGCCTTTTCAGGACCGGATTCTGAAACGCCACCAGCTTGAACTCGTAGGGAAAATCAGCAGGGAGCGTGCTCTCTCCTTCGGTATCGCAGGCGCCGATCAGCTGTCCATCCCTGGAAACCGATAGCTTGAGGACTTCGGAGGGGAATTCGAGGGCTTCCGCCGTAACGGTGTAGGGGCCCGCTACAAAGCTGTCTCCGGTCTTAAGGGTATGGAGAGCCTCTTTCGCTTCTCCCCTGAGCACCCCCACCTTGACCGGAATCGGGTAATATTCCCGGTTTATCCGCCGGATGGTCAGTTCCGCGCCGAGGGGAACATCCCTTTTCAGATCCCAGCGGTATACCTTATCTACAGTGGTTCCCTCGTAAACGTTGACGGTCGCCACATACCCGAACGCCCTGGCAATGACGCCGCCGCAAACCACCAGCACTCCCAGGTGCAGAATGAGCACCGGCACGGAAATGGACCGGAACCGCCGCACCGTGCAGAGGACGAGATTGAGGGCCAGCCCCCCCATCAGGCAGAGAAAAAGCGGATGGGAGTAGAGCGTCCTGCTTTCGGTGAAGGTACCGGGGATGGCCAGGACGGCAACCGCCAGGAAAAGCGCTACGGCAAGCTCCGTCGAGGCCAGGAAGCGGATTGTCCGCTTCGGGATGTCGGGCAGTGTCAGAGGCACGCTGGAATCAGATCAGTTTCTTGGTTTTGAGGAAATCCCGTGCCGCCTTCCGCGACTTGTCGGCGGTGTCGGACGATTTCAGCAGCCGGGCATAGGCATCGTTGTTCAGGGTCCCGGCAAGCTTTGCCAGCAGTTTCGGGAGTGCCGGATAATTGCCCAGGGTCTCGATAGTGAGGACGGGAGAATATTGCGGCGTTCCGCCGAACGATTCGAGCCAGGCCAGATTGAAGGTTGAGCGGTAGTTTTTCTTGATAAAATCGTGGGCATCACTGCCGTTTGCCCCGGAATTCTTTCCCAGCATCTCCAGGGCGTGGCCGGGGGTTTCCACGAGCAGGTTAACCTCCCCCTTCTTCACGGCGCCATACAGCTCCCTGCTGTCCCTGAAAACATCGATCTTGACCGACGTGCCGGTCCTCTCCGTTATGAGGAGGGACATCAATTGCGCAAGCATCCGCTCGTTGGCGGAGTTGGGAACACCGATGTGGAGCGTTCTGCCGACACATGCTCCGGCCAGTTGAGCAACAGCGAGAACCGAAACCACCATGATGCAACACAAAAGCTTTTTCATACGTCACCCTATATACCGAGGTAGTGCAGGCATGCCGTCAGCACGGCTTGCGTGATGCGGAAACTTTCACATTAATTTTCAGTCTAGCGCTAATGCCATGTCCAAGACAACATCAGTTTTGCCGTCAACGGGAACGACCTCCGCGGAGGTGCGCCAGGGCTGCATCGGCGGGAATGCCGTGGCAACCCCCAGGAAGTATTTCGGCCCGGAGGGGAGCGCCAGCATGTAGGTCCCGTCGGCCCCCGTCCATGCCGACACGTAATCGGGAATCCGGGTACCCGCTTTGATGGTTGACGCAAAAACGTAGGCCCCTGCCACCGGCTTCCCTTCGGGGTCCAGTACCCGCCCTTTCAGCCTCAGGGAATCAGCGGCAATGGTCTGCCGCTTGCGCCCCATTTCCCGGATGTCGGCCACGGTAAAATCCTGCTCGAGCTCGGCTTCAGTGGTCAGGTCCATGACGGCCGGCTCCCCCGAATGCTTGTCCCCCGGCATGAGCGGCCCGTACGACTCGTCCTGCTTGAACCGCGCCACGACCCAGTAGGTTCCGGGGGGCACCGTAATCGCAACGGTCCCGTCCGCAGCCGAAGGGGGAGAAATGAAGGTTGCGGGACGCCTTACGTTTGCCGTGTCGTAAATGAAGAGCTTCGCTCCGGCCACCGGCCTGCCGTCGATATCAGCCACCCGTCCCCTGAGGAGCGCCGCATCCGCGGCTCCCGCCGCGAAACCGGACAGCAGCAGCCACGCCAGCGTCCACAACACTGCCCCCCTCATGGTTTTTCTCCGGTCCCGGCCCCGAGCGGGAGCGGTTTCTCCAGATAGGGCTCGTAGAGAGCCAGCCCGATCCCCGGTTCCTGGCGCGCATCAAAGATCGTTTCGCCGGGATCACCCTCGCCCCACCAGTTGCCGCGGGCGTTCACGTCTTCGGTGTTAAAATCGCCGATCCTCAGGTTGTAGCCGCTGTTGCCGAAGATGTTGTTGCCCGTCACCGTCAGCCCGCCCCCTTTTTCCCGGACAAAGATCCCCGTCTCGTTCTCCGTGATGATATTGTCCTCGATGCGGGCGTTGCCGATGTACGACCTGATGCCGATGGTATTGTCCCTGAAGGTCGAGCGGCTAATCCGCACGGGCCCGCTCCGGAACCGCATGCCGCCGTAGTTGTGCGCAAAAACGCTGTCAGTCACGGAAAGGTCGGTAAAGTGACTGTGAATTCCCCAGGTGGCATATTCGATGGAGCAGTGGGCAATGGCGCTCCCTGTGGCGTATTCCAGCAGAATCTCGTTCCAGGCGGAAGGCTCCTTGAGTTCCGTCGAGGTAAAGGTAATTTTCCTGTCTGACTCACCTTTTGCAATTAGCTTGCCCTTCACCTCCAGCCCCGTCCCGGCGGCGAACCGCACCGTCGTGCCCGGCGCAACGGTCAGGACGGCGCCTGGCACGACCGCCATGGCGGCATCGACCGTTATTATGCCGCGCCAGACGGCATCAGTGGCCACGGACGCCAGGGGCCACACAAACGGGAGCGGCGCGGCGTTTGCCCCATCTTGGCGGACGGTACCAAGGGCCGGGTCGTCCCGCCGGTCGAAAATAACCCTCCCCGGATCATCCCCTCCCCACCAGTTGGCCGGGGCGGAGACATCTTCCGGGCCGTCCATGTCAATGGCGTACAGGCCGTTGCCGGCGAAGTCGTTCCCGGTAATGACCCCGGCAAAGGACTGGATTCCCATCCCCCGTTCGCCGTTATCGGAGATCATGTTCGACTTGATGAGCGCGCCGGAATCCTGGACATTGAAGCCATTCAACCCATTGGCCGCCACCACGTTGCCGGCGATCTCGATGGCGTCGACATTCTTCAGGGATATCCCCCCTTCGGTGTTGTTGGTGATGCTGTTGCGGCTCACGACACCGTGGTATATGTCGGCCATCATGAGCCCGAACCGGTTGCCGTCCACAAGATTTTCCCGGACGGTGACGGCCCCTTCACGCAGGCGGAGCCCTTCTCTGCCGTTGGCGATGACCCTGTTGCCCCGGGCGACAAGGGTAGTCCGCAAGAAATTCCCCCCCACCTGATTATTGCAGATAAGGTTGTCCGCCAGATCCACTTCGGAGTCGCGCCCCTGAACGCCGCTCCTGTTGCCGCAGAGGGTATTGCCCCGCATCACTACCACCGATTCCTGAAACTGGATGCCGCGATAGTTGTCCATCAGGGTGGAATTATGAATCGCCACGGTGGAAAAGTGGAAATGGAGCCCGCGATAGGCATTCTCTATCCGGCAGTGCTCGATCAGGTTCTGTCCCGACGCACTGTTCATGATATTGACGGAATCCCAGTCCCCCGCCCGCCGCGCCTTTTCCGCGGAACGGAAGATGATGGGCCGTTCAGCGCTCCCCTTGGCCACGAGGCGCCCCTGGATCATAATCCCGTTTTCGCCGATGCCGTCGCCGTTGGTATCCCGCCGGGTGAACTCCACGATGGTTCCCGGCAGGATGACGAGCCTGCTCCCCTCCGGCACCCTCACCGTCCCATCCACCTCAATCCGCCCTTGCCAGACGGTTTCCCCCAGGAGAACCATATCCCGATACCGGCGGCCAACCGGTGCCCCCTCGGCAACAGGAGGCTTCGCCGGCGGCACGAACTCTCTGGATACCGGCGAATACGTGTCTCTTTTACGGTTTTTTGCAACCTCCGAGTCCCCGGTGGCCACCAGCGCCCCCCCGAAGGTGAAAATGCCGTAGTCGTTGCCGGTGATCCGCGAACCGGCCAGGTCGGCTCGGGTATTTTTCCCCTGCGCCACGAGGCCGTAACGATTTTCCCGAAGCGCCGAACCGCTCAGGCGGAGGGTTCCGTCAGCCACCGAGACGCCTGTATCCGCGTTTTCGATACTGCAACCACGAATATTGGCGGTGCCCCCGTCAATGAGGATCCCGGCCCAACTCCCCACCTTCTTCTCCGCGCCGAAAAAGCGCACCGGCAACTTCCCGGTCCCTTCCACAACCAACGTCCCCCGAACGGTTATTTCATTCAGCGGCGAGAGGTATTCGGGATCGGTCTTGGTGCTTTCCGCGGCGACGACAAGGATGGAAGTGCCCGGGCGCACGGTCAGGGTTACCCCCGCGGGAATAAGCACATCATCCTCAACGGTGATGTTTCCCTCCCATACCGTATCGGTCGTCATGACGGCAGCGGACGCGCCATTGGGCATGCTCAGCGACAGCAGAGCAAGCACCAGAGCAGTACCGGCGCAAGCAATTCTGGATAGAGACATAGATGTGACCATTATTCCCTGAAAAGCAAGAGAGGTGCCGAAGAGCATCGCCCCGGCACCTCTCTTGCGGATTGTTCCTGCTTTCAGCAGGGTTGAACCACCGCGCTCCCGACAATTCTCGGACGTGCATAACTCTTTTTCTTCATCGGTATTCCTCCTTTTCCCCTTGCTCTTGTTCCCCCATGTACCGCAGCATGCAAAGCGCTACTGCTTGAAGGGTCCCCGCCCCTTGAAACGGATTACTCGCAGGTCAACCCCTTTAGCCGTCTTGCCGGTCTCAACCGACACCGGTTCAGGCATCCGTTCGCCGTAACCGCCGATAATCTCGCCCGCCTTGGGTGCCCCTCCCCCATAAACCTCCCGGGATTTGAGATAATACGTGCCACCCTTATCGACTCTCAGGAAAAACTCCCCGTTTTTGCCCGTCCGTTCCGAAACAAAAAGCGGTTTTCCAACCATGGTAGGGGTGGCAAAAGCAAAGACCAGCGCCCTCTCCACCGGTTTCCCCTTTTCATCCGTCACGGTTCCGGCAATTGCCGTAATCCCCTCTTGCTTAAGATAAGTTGCACGGCTGAAGGGGTGGACCGATGAAATGGTTCCGACATCCGTTGTTTCTCCCGCCTTGACCAGGTACGGTTTTGGATTCCCCTTTTCGTCCCGGTTAATCAGGAAGTAATCCCCATCATTGGGGGCACCCAGTTCATTTCCCGAGATCCTCTTGATGGCGCCGAGATAATACGTCCCCTCGGGAACCTCGGCGACAAACCTGCCGGATGCATCGATACCGACTATTTCGTCAGGCACACGCCAATATTTTTCGGGTATCGGCGGAGGCCCCGTAACATCCCTGAACAGAAAGGCCGTACCGTTTGCCATGGGCTCGCCATTGTTCAGCATCATGGCGCCGGTGATACGACCTTTTCCGTCGCTGCCGGCGTAGGCCCCAATCCCCGCAAAGACAACCACGAGAAACAACCAGAGCGAGCAAACCTTTTTCATTCCCCACCCCTTTCCGGTGCCGGTCACCTGACGCGGCGCCTGGACAACAATATCTTGGGAATGTTGTATCACACATCGGTGGGGTTCACAATTTCCAACCTTCAGCGAGTTGTTAAAGGGAAAGGGGAGGAGCCTCCCGGCCCCTCCCCTTTCGCGTCCTACTTGTCGTTGGACCAGCGTGGCGTCGGCTGGAAGTGGCAGCTGACGTTCCAGCAACTGCCGGTGGCGCCGGGTGACTGTTTCGAGTACCACTGGCCCTTGGTGTCGTTGAACTTGTAGGCCGGGTCGGTCTTCACGCTGACAGTCGCCTTCTTAGCCTCGGTCGTACCGCTTGACCATACCGTCTCGTCGCCCACGTGGGCCGACGGCCCGTCGCTGTGGCAGGCGAGGCAGGGGGTGAAGCCCTGATTCGGCCTGAGGTTCGCCATGAGGTGGCCCAGCTTCACGTGGGCACCACCGCCGCCCGAGTAGTTCTCGAGCTTGGCCGTCGAGTAGGTGTCCTGCGAAGGCACAAAGCCTTTGGGTGCAGG
The DNA here is from genome assembly GCF_017338855.1 of Geobacter benzoatilyticus. Taxonomy (NCBI): domain Bacteria; kingdom Pseudomonadati; phylum Thermodesulfobacteriota; class Desulfuromonadia; order Geobacterales; family Geobacteraceae; genus Geobacter; species Geobacter benzoatilyticus. The sequence continues at coordinate 1,783,200 of NZ_CP071382.1, read as the reverse complement.
CGGATAACCGTGGCACTCGTCGCAGGCCTTCGGCTTGAAGGCATAGGTGTTCTTATGGGAGTGGCAGTTAAGGCAATTAGCGGTCGGGTGGTTCACTCCCTCATCCACACCGCGCTTATAGTGACTGGTAAGGGTGTGGCAGGTCTGGCAGACGCCGCGGTAAGGCGGTACGAGTTGCACGAGTTCTGCCGTTGTTGCATAGGTAATGGTGGATGTCAGTGTACCGAACGTGATGAACGTGCGGACCATCCCCTTGTTGCCAGTGCCGTGGACATCGTGGCAGACCTTGCAGTCCATGGCCGGAGTGCCGTCCTTTGCGATCACGTGGGTCGTGGCGTTCTGCTTGCTGACGGTTGGCACTTTGACCGCGTCGTTGTGGCAGCCGGTGCAGAGGGTGTTGTCGTTGACGGCAATCCGCTTCTGGTTCCCCGACGTGCCGTCGATGTGACCGCTGTTGGCATCGTGGCAGGATGAGCAGGCACGGCTCGCATCGTAATTCACCCCAACCTGGCCGTGGCCGCTGGTGATGAAGTTGGCCTTTTCCGGCGCCGTCTTGCCGCCGATTACCGAGAGAGGCGCAGTGTGGCAGCTCTCGCAGGTTACCCTGCCGCCTGTCCAGGCGAACTCGGCGGCATTATGTTTGTGGCAGTTGGTGGTACAGGTGGTGGCCCCCACGTGGATGCTTCCGTTAACGTGGTTGGCGTCAAGCTCGCCGGCATAGGTGTCGTGGCACTGTACGCAGGAAGTTGTGGTCAACTCGTCGAAATTGGGACCGTAAGCGGCGGTAAGGTGAGCCAAGTGCCCGTTGCTATCGATCGGTGAAGCGCCGATTGCCTTGTGGCAGGCGCCGCACTGGCCCGAAGCGGGAGTACCCCAGACCGGAGCCACCACCGGAGCGGCACCCTTGCCGTTGCTGTGGCAGTAGACCGTGGAGCAGTCGGTTCCGGAGATGGCCTGACCTCCGACGGACCCGGAGAATTGCTTATCCTTCACGGCGTTGACGTGAGTGCCGTTGCTCCCCATTGCCGCGGCGAGCAGCGTCGTCCCGTTGCTGACGGTGGAGGCATGGCAATTGACGCAGCCGTAGCTCTTGCCGGATGCGCCGCCGGCAATGTGGCGCGAGTGGGCGTTGGTTGCCGGGGTTGCGCTGTGGCAGCTTCCGCAGCGGGCCGCTCCGGCAAGCGTCATGATATCATCTTTGCCGTCCGCCCAGACGGGGGACTTGTAGCTGCCGCCATTACCGTCCGAGTGGCAGTAAGTAGTGGAGCAGGTTCCGGGGGAAGTACCGTTGTAAGCGGGAGTGGCGCCGTTGGCAGCCGCCTTCGATCCCCCAGTGCTCAGGAACACGTCCTGGAACGTGCCGGTGTTATGGCTGAAGCCCTTGTGGCAGTCATCGCAGGCAAATGAATAGTAAGAGCCGCCGCCAGCGTGGCTGATATGGGGTGTAAGCGACTCATCCTTGAAGAGCGTGCCGCCGGATACCGTCGAATAATCGCGCACGCCATCCTTCGCGTATCCTGTCGTACCCCCGGCAGTATTTGTCGTGGGCGGGAATCCGTGGCACTGGGTACAGTTGGCCGAGAAGCCCTGGGAGTGGGTATGGCACGAACGGCAGTCTTCAGCATTGGTGCTCGACTGGTGCGTGGCAATGGTGGACGGCAGCGTCGGGTGACAGGCAACGCAGACCCCGAAGGAATCCTTGTTGTAGTTCTTCTGGGATACCGAGGTGTACTGGTACAGAACCTTGGCGTTGCGCACCGCGCCGTACTGGGTCGAGATGTTCATGAAGCGGTTGATGAGGTAGGCGTTGGGAGTTGTCCCGTCAGCCTCGTCCACGTGGCCACCGTGGCAGTCGGCGCACTGGATATTCTGGTTCTTGGTTCCGTTGTGGTTCTTAACCCCGGCATTGGTGTTGGCCGGGTCATTTGCCGATTTGTGGCAGTTGGTACAGATGTTCGGGTCCGTCACCGACGTCCCCTTCAGGTCGGTGCGCAGCAGCAAACCGCGGGAAGTGGAGAGGAGACCCATCCGGGCACTGGAGGCATTGTCAAAGGTACGGCTGTTGGAGTCGGTGTAGTGGACCCCGTGGCAGGTTGTGCAGACAACCGCGCCGCTTTTCGACATCTTCATGGCCGAAGTGGGGTTGGCCGGATTGCTGTTCTGGGGCGTAGCGTAGAAATCATCGGGGCGTGCCGCAGCCTTTTCCGCATAGTTCACGGTCACCGGGTGGGTGCCCAGGGTATGGTTCGTGGTACTGCGCGGACGGTGGCAGTCAAGGCACATCTGGTCGTTATCGTTGCGGATACGCAGGAACGGGCGGGTATTGTTTGCTGATGAATAAACATAGTGAATGGCGTGGCACCGAGCGCAAACAATAGTGCCGGAAACAATATTCTTGGTGAGCGCGGTGTTAGTGGGAGGAACCGCTCCGGCCTTGGGAACATTGTCTCTGCCGACCCAGTTGTGGGAAGTCTGGTATATGACGCCGGGGCGTGAGCTGGTGTACGTGCCGAAGGGGTTGGCGAAATCAGCGTCCCTGAATGGTTTTGAATGCCCATAGGCGTCACCAGGCTTATGACAGGTCTGGCAAACGTTATTGAAGCCCGTTGAACCGAGAGTATTGTGGGTCGAATGGCAGCTGTTACAGACGTACCCCTTGACGGAGCCGGTTTCGTGGGGGAACACAATAGCCCACGCAGCGGCAGGGACGACCAACGCGAAAATTATCGCGACCAGGGTCTTTATCGTCATTCCGTTCATGGCACGCTCCTGAACATTCACAATTTCATCCTATTTATTATGGCAGGCCAGACACATGGCGCTGCCCGTGTTATCCCGAACCAGGAACGGTCTGAGTGCGTTGTTGCCACCGCTCCCCGTAGGCAACCCGTCATAACCAAGCCCTGAATCCACATGGGGATCATGGCAGGTGGAGCACTCCATCCTGTCCCGGTTAGGGCCAAAGAATCTCAGTCCGGCACTTCTGGCACTCTCTATGGCATTAAGCGCGGCAACCCCTTTTTCGCTCTGTGCCGAGGCATAAGAGAAGGAAATGGGATGGTCGTCCATGAGGTTGCTGCCGGCAAAGCGCGCATCCCCGTCGATTCCCGTCTTCCCCAGGTTCGCCCGGTAGGGAGTGCCGAACACCGTGATCTCCATTGCCAGGGCCTGATTGTTGGGGTTCTCGGCATTGTAGTATCCCCATCCGGCGAAATTGAGTACCTTCCTGCCGCCGTCTGCGGGTTGGGCATCGATACCGACATCACCGTTATGAATCACGTTGATTGCTGTCCTGCCATCATGACAGGAAAGACAGAGGAGCGATTCAGGGCCCGGCGCCGTTGCCCCCTTTGCCACACTGGAGAGGGTGGACGATGAGGTGTACATGTTGAACGCCTGGGTCGGATTCACCTTGTTCCAGAGGGGTTGGGCCGGTTCGGCATGGTGGGGTGTATGGCAGAAGATGCAGACCTGGTCCGTATCGTCACTGTACCAGTGCCGGTCTATGGTGGCGCCTTCCGGTACGGCACTCGACAGGTTATGCACCGTCCAGCGTATGTTCTGGTTGCCAGCGTTCACAATAGCTCCCCATGCCATGAATGCCGCCACTGCCGTTGTTATGAGAAGAAATCTTTTCATTCCGTTGACCTCGTTGCGTGTAGTCCGTTACGCCTTGTTGCGTCCTGCATTCAACTCCGAGGGAGTCTACCAGCTCGGCATGCCGAGGGCCTTTCTCATGATAAGTATTGCGTCAACCAGGTCTATGACGCCGTTCGGTTTTGCTTTCCCCTGATAGAGCGGGCCGATGTCGCCATGGGACAGATGGCTGGTGGTTGCCGCCGTCTGCCGGGTGAATATCCTGAGTGCCTGGAGCACGTCATGGATCGTCACCTTGCCGTCACCGTTCACGTCGCCATCGGGCACGTTCACCACCAGGCTGCGAAGCGTGCTGTTGCCGGCAACGTCAGTGGCGCGCACGGCAAGGGATTCTGCATCATACCCGCCCAGTTCAAGGGCCGCGCTCCAGGTCTCGCCATTTACGGAAACCGTACCGGCGGAACCGTTGCGATCCTCAACAGTCACGGCGGCACCCGCTTCCACCGTGCCGGTCAGGGCTGACGGGTAAGGGGTGTTGACCGGATCGAGCGTCAGGGCCGGCGGAGTCTTGTCATAGGTCACCGTCCGCGTCACGCGGCTCGCGTTGCCTGCGGCATCTGTGGCTGTCAGGGTTATGGCATAGGCCTTCTCTTCGGCGAAGGTGGCCGCCAGGGTATACGAGCCTTCCGTTACGGTCACGGCAACAGGCGTGCCATCCACATCGGCAGAAAGCGTCACCGGGCTCGGATCGGTGAAGTTGCCGGCAAATCCCAGGGTTGCCTGATTGGTGACCATATCCTGGCTCGGGGTGCTGATTACAAGTGCCGGAGTGTCGATATCGTAGGTCACGGTCCGCTTGACGGAACTGACGTTACCCGCCAGATCGACGGCGATGACGTCAATGGTATTCATACCCGGTTCGAGGGGAACATCGGCGCTCCAGGAGGTGCCGTCCATGCGGGCTGCGAGCCCGGCAACCGTGACGGGAACCGCCTCATCGACAGTGCCGCTGACGGTCACCTGGTCGGCGGTTACGTAGGCGCCTTCAGCAGGTGCGATAAAGGTTACCGTGGGCCGGGTTCCATCGAAGTAGATGGTCCGGATATCGGTGGACACGTTCCCCGCCAGGTCAACCGCCGCCACCATAATGACGTTGGCGCCGGTCTCCAGGGTAATCGCAGTGCTGTAGGAGCCGTTAACGGGAACAACCGGCTGACCGTTGAAGGCAACCGCGTCGAGGTTGGCATCGGTCACAACCATCTGAATGTTCTGGACCTGCCCGCTGGTATAGCTGCCGTCCGGCAGGGTCGATACGGTGATTGCCGGCGGAGTCGCGTCGAGGGTCGTTGTCGCGGTCACTGTCGTGGCAGCGCTCTGCGCCTTTTCAGCCTTGACGGCAATGGCGTTGGCACCGGCAACGAGGGGCAGACGATAGCTCCAGGTATTGCCGAAGACCAGGGCCTTGGCACTGGTGCCCGTGGTGGTGTTGGTAACGGTCACGACAGATTCGGGGTCAACCAGGCCGGAGAGCTGATGATAAGCATCGGTCGTGAAAACGGGGAGCGGTTCCATGGTCAGCATGGGCGCCGACTGGAGATAACTTACGGTTAGCGACTTCGTGGTTGCGTTATTTGCCGCATCGCGTGCCGTGACCGTAATCGTGGAGCCACCCGGCGCGAAGCCGCTCAGGGTCGCCTGCCAGTTAGTGGAGGTCGGGAACGAGATCGGCCCAACCGTCGTGGAACCGCCGGCGGCGATGGTCATCTGGGCACCCGCCTCAACAGTACCGGAAACATCAAGCGTTGCCGTCGTGAAAGGCGATATGACCGGGGCAATGGTAAGGGCCGGCGGAATAGAGTCAACCGCAATGCCGCCGCCATCGATGCCGTACATGGTCAAATTGCCGAAGCCGTTCACAACCATCAGGCGGCCGCTTGCCTGATCGTACCGGACGTCGGAGGGGACCATGAGCTTTCCGTTGGCCGTTCCGTAGCCGCCGATGTAGGAGAGGAATACCGGGGTAGCTGCTGGATCAATGGCCTGCACGTTGCTCTGGAAGGTATCAACCACATACATCCGCTCAAGAACCGGCTCCGGATCGTTGGAATACTCGAACGAGACACCCTGCGGAGCCGTAAACTTAAGGGGACCGGAGCCCAGGCTTCCTATCGTTCGCTTATAAACACCGGCTTTGTCAAAAAACTGAACCCGCCCGGTCCGGGTGTCAACAACCGCCACTTGTTTCGATACTTTTTCAAAGGCAATGCCACTGGGAGTCGAGAACTTGCCGGCAGTGGTACCGAAGGAACCGAACTTGCTCATGAACTCGCCGGCGGCGTTGAATAACTGCACACTGTTATCGAGGCTGTCGACCACGTAGATGGAGCCATCGTCATCCACCGCAATGCCGTTTGTCATTTTGAACTGGCCCGCGCCCATCCCGAGCTTTCTGGTTTCTTCACCGGCGGAGTTAATCATGGCCACTGAGGTTCCGAACCCCACAAGCAGGGTACCGTCAGAGGCAACGGCAACCCCCTGGGGAGACTCAGCAACCTTAATGGTCTGCGTTAAATGACCGAGTGAATCATATTTAAGTACCGCCCTGGAAAGGGAATCGGTCACATACACGTTACCCAGGGAATCCGTGGCCACCCTCAACGGTGAACGAATTCCATCCGTTAGGGGAGACTGAATCTCCACTGTCGGCACCGGGGCGGCAAACGTCACCGCTACCGGCGAAATAACCAGACACGCCAGGGAGACAGCAACTGCCACCATTCGTTTCGGCGATCTGAATAACATGGTAATGCCTCCGCAATTTTGTACAGATAACCGGTTTAATCCGGGTCGGATTCTCATCCGTCTGATACTTTTTCAATCTCTTAAGAGCAATAACGATGCCAAACCGACGGTGAATCAACCATTTGACACACCCACCCCGGCAAACGGGCGCACGATTCCCCAAGGATCAGATCTCCAGCGCCCTAATCCGTTGCCATGACTAGCTTTCCAGCGGGTCCCGGCAATGAATCGGGGCCACCTATGACGGTTTATTGACAGATACAGGAAGAAAATATTCGGGAATTCACGGGAAGGGACGTTCCCGGCGGTCCGCAAGAACCGCCGGATTCCGTCATATGGCAAAATATCGGAATGAGAAGGGGAATTATTTCAGGTAACCGAACTTCTTCATCCGGTAGCGGAAAGCATCGATACCGAGGTTAAGCTTACGGGCGGCTTTTGACTGATTCCACTCGCTGATTTCGAGGGCTTGCCGAATCAGCTCCTTCTCCACCTCTTCAATATCGACCCCATCGGGGGGAAGCTTGAATACGGCGAGCCCCGAGGACTGGGATGACGCCTTGGCGACGATCTCCAGGGGCAGATGCTCAAGAAGAAGCGTTTCCTCGCTGCCGAGGATTATGGCTCTCTCGATCACGTTCTTCAGCTCCCGGATATTGCCGGGCCAGTGGTAGTCGAGAAGAAGCTTCTCCGCCATCTTGGATATGCCGGTAACATGCTTGTTGAACTCGACATTGAATACTTCAATGAAGTGATTCGTAAGGGTGAGGATATCTTCCCGCCGCTCGCGCAGGGGAGGGAGGAAAATGGGGATAACCTGGAGCCGGTAGTACAGGTCATTGCGGAAGGTCTTCTCTTCGATGGCTTTGAGGAGGTCGCGGTTCGTGGCGGAAATGATCCGAACATCCACGGAAAACGATTTGGTGCCGCCAATGCGCCGGAACGTCCGCTCTTCCAGAAAACGCAGGAGCTTTGCCTGCATTCCCAACTCCATGTCGCCGATTTCGTCGAGAAATACGGTCCCCCCCTCTGCCAGTTCGAAGAGTCCTTTCTTCATGACCTTGGCATCGGTGAAGGCGCCTTTCTCGTGGCCGAAGAGCTCGCTCTCAAGAAGAGTTGCCGGAACAGCCGCACAGTTTATGGCGACGAACGGCCTCTCGGCCCTGGAGGAACGGTAGTGAATCCACTTTGCGACCAGCTCCTTGCCCGTACCCGACTCGCCCTGGACGAGAACGGTGGACGCATCGCTCTTTGCCACCTTTTCCATCATGTCGAGCACGTTCTTCATGTGACGGCTCGAACCGATAATGTCGGGGGTGCCGAATTTCTTCGCCTGCTCGCACCGCAGCCTCTGCACCTCGCGGCGCAGATCGGAGGTTTCCAGCGCCTTGCGGATTACAATGGCCATTTCATCGAGATTGAAGGGCTTGTTGATATAATCGTAAGCCCCAAGCCTCATGGCGTGGACCGCCGTCTCAAGCGCTCCATGGGCCGTGACCATGATGACCAGAATCTCCTCGTCATGCTCTTTAATCTTTTCGAGGACTTCCAGGCCGCTTATTCCAGGCAGCTGAATATCAAGCAGAACCAGGTCCGGCTGCTCCTCACGGACAATGCGCAGGGCATCTTCGCCATTCCCGGCCGAAACCACCTCGTAGCCCTGCTTTTTAAGATTCTGCTCCAGGGACCAGCGAATGAGATGCTCGTCATCGACAACTAAAATCCTCGTTTTTCTCACGTCTGCTCCTTTATCGCATTGAAACACTTTCGCAACATCATGTTGCCGGAAAGATACAGAAGTTGAACGCCGGTCGCCAGGGAAAACCAGCTTGATCCGAACCGATTACGGCTCATCCTCCATGGGGTGAACCGGAAGATCAATGGTGAACATGGTCCCCTTGCCGTCCTCGGAGGTAACGGTAAGCGTCCCGCCATGCTGGGTAATCAGCTTGTGGCAGATGGCGAGCCCCAAACCGGTCCCCTGTGCTTTGGTTGTAAAGAAGGGGGTAAATATCTTGCCGATAATCGGCGAAGGGATGCCGGGGCCGGTATCGGCGATGGTGCTGCGCACCCAACGCTTTCCGTTGCGCTCAACCAGCAGGCTCTCGACGGTGAGCGTCCCACCGTCCGCCTCCATTGCCTGAACCGCATTCAGGATGAGATTCAGGAAAACCTGCTGCACCTGTTTGGGATCGACAAAGACTCCGGGGAGTTCATCAGCCAGGTCCAACCGCTTCTCAATGCGTTTTCCACCCTTGTGCTGGAGGGCAAAAAGAAGCGTTTTGCGCAAAATGCCGTTGATATCAACAAGAGCCGGTTCCGGCGGAGCCGGCTTACCGAAGAAGAGGAGGTCGTTCACTGTCTTGTCGAGACGGTTCACCTGCTCGACCACCTCGCCGATAATCTCCTTGCGGGGGTCGTCGTCGGGAAAATCGTGGCGGATAATGGTCATGGCCGCCGAAATACCCGCCAGCGGGTTTTTAATCTCATGGGCGATACCTGCCGCCATTTCTCCCACCGAAGCAAGACGGTCGGCCCGCTCCATTTGCTGGAAGTGATACTCTTCCAGCTCCATTTTGGCCTTGTCGAGCTTGCCGACCATGGAATCGAAACTGGCGATGAGTCGGCCGATCTCGTCGTTGGCCCGGGGAGTCATGCGCACCGAAAGATCCCCCTCCTCCACCCGTGCCATATTGTCGACAAGGTTGTTCAGGGGCTGCCGGACACATCTGATAATGACAAGGAAAATTGCCGCAGAGGAAAAGAGGATGACCGCCATGGCGGAAAAGATGGAGAGTCTCGTCGCCTCCATAATGCGGCGATTGGTTTCCGCAAGGGAGTAGTTGACGTTCAAAACCCCGACAAGTCTCCGCTTGGTTCCGTGGCAACGCTGGCACGGAGGATCGTTGTAAATCGGCTCTATGACACTGAGAACATCGCCAAACGAAGCGTCGGCAATGACTCCTTCCTTGCGGCTGTTGATGAAAAGCTGGTATTCCCCATCGGGAACCGGCAGCCCCAACTCCTCGAGCCTTGACGAACGGAGAATTACCCCCTGGGGATGAAAAATCCTGACTCCCACCAGCTTATCGTGGCTACGCCCCACCATCTGCAGGATGAACTGCACATCCTGGGTGTCGCCGATACTCATTGATTTGTAGATGCTGCGTTCGATGGAATTCAGGAGTGTGTGGCTGTTTTCGCGGGCCGCATTGATGAGCTGCCGTCTCTCCCGCGTGAGATTGATATAGGTGAAGGTGCCGATCCCCACTGACAGGAGAGCTACCAGTATGACAATGACTCTCGTTGTCAAACTCTTTAAGATCAACCTGCCTCCGGGATAGTGGACGCCGGGAAAACGGCAACGGCACTCGCTATTATCAATATATGTCCGGCACCCCCGAACAAGGGCTCAGCAGAACCGACACCTACGGCGCGGCTGATACGGCGGAACCGACGGGAGAAGCCGTCCCGATCGCGCCGGGAGAGGAAATGTCAACTGCTCCGGCCGGGGGCGAAACGGCCTCGGGAAGACCGAACACCCACTCTTTGTACTTCTTCTTCTGTTCGAGAAGAATCAATTCCTCGTCGAAGTTACCCTGCTTGAAAGGTTCTTCTTCCCCGACAACGTGAACCCCTATGATTCCCTGCTGGGCGTTTCGGACCACCTCGAATTCCTTGCCGGTAAAAGGATCGATATAAAGCCGGCGCAGATAGCGTTCCTTACCCAACGAACCGGGGTCCTTCAGGAGATCTTCCAACTCGTTCAGGGGGCGCCGTGACTTTGACGTCGTTTTGAGCGGCTTTCCCTCAATCAGATCATACTGGTGCCAACGGCGAATGGCACGCTGATATTCAAGACCGCGGAAGAGGAGTTCCGTCTCCCGCTCCCGCTGCATCTTCGTTTTCCACGTCTGCCCGGAAATTCCGAGCATAATCCCCATGATCATGATGATTATGAGGGCGGCGATGTAGGTAAAACCGGCGGAGGAAGTCAGAAAAGAAGTGCGAGGTGGCGAGGGAGCGAGGGAGCGAGGGAGTAACCCCTTGATATCCTGGCAGAGCGAGACTGTCCCACTATAAGCGCTCCTTATCTGTCTCACGCCCCCTCTCCACCACCTGGCCACCATTACTACCTCACTACCTCACAATCTCGCTACTTGCCCCCTCACTACCTCGCTACCTGCTCCCCTTGCGGGCGATAATCTCCCGGGCAGCCTCGGCAAGATCAGCCGGCATGAGTCCGAAGTACTTGAGGAGTTCTTCCGCCTTGCCGGAGGTACCGAAACGGTCGTTGAGACCGACCCGCTTCATGGGGGTGGGACAGTGCTCGCCGAGGAACTCGGCCACGGCGCCGCCCAGACCGCCGACGATGGAGTGCTCCTCGGCAGTGACGATGGCGCCGGTCTCCCGGGCCGCCTTCAGCAGAATCTCACCGTCAAGGGGCTTCACGGTGGCCAGGTGCACCACCCGTGCGGAAACGCCTTCCGCTTTCAGGGCCTCGGCCGCAGCCACGGCCTGGCCGGTCATGAGGCCGGTGGTCACGAAGGTCACGTCCGTGCCGTCGGCCAGCTGAACCCCCTTGCCGATCTCGAAGGGGACATCCTCGGGCGTAACCGTCGGCACCTTGTTGCGGCCGAGCCGCACGTAAACCGGCCCCTTGTACGCGGCAGCCGCACGGATCGCCCGGCTGGTTTCCGGGCCGTCGGCCGGGACGATGACGGTCATGTTGGGGACGGCGCGCATTATGGCAATGTCTTCCACCGACTGGTGGGAGCCGCCGTCCTCGCCAACGGTGACGCCCCCGTGGGTTGCGACGATCTTAACGTTGGCTCCGGGATAGGCCACCGACTGGCGCACCTGCTCCCAGGCCCGGCCCACGGCAAAAATGGCGAAGGTCGATACGAAGGGGATCTTGCCGGTTGCGGCAAGGCCTGCGGCGGTGCCGACCATGTTGGCCTCGGCGATACCCATGTTGAAGAAACGCTCGGGGAACTTCTTGGCAAAGGTGGAAGTCTTGGTGGAGCCGGAAAGGTCGGCGTCCAGGACGACGATGCTATTGTTCTCCTCACCCAGCTCCGCCAGGGTCTGACCGTAGGCGTCGCGGGTGGCGATCATGGTGCTCATATGGAAATCCTTTCTGTTCGTTTGCGTAGGGGTTGCAGTCCCGAGGGCTGCGGATTTTGCGCCGGATCGTCGCACCCGCAGGAGAGACTGCGGAGGCGTAGCAGCGCTACGCCGCACAAAGGAGCGACGAGGACGGCGGCGAGCCGGTGTGAAAGCCGCAGCCCTACCCTACAGGTAGCACTGCTCACCCAGGCACTCCAGGGCCTTGGGAAGTTCCTCGTCGCTGGGGGGCACGCCGTGGTACGAAGCCTTGTTCTCAAAGAACGAAACCCCTTTGCCCTTGACGGTGCGGGCAACGATGACCGTCGGCCGTCCCTTGGCCGTCGCGGCGTTACCGAGGGCCTCAACAATGGCCCCCATGTCGTGTCCGTCGATATCGAGCACGTTCCAGCCGAAGGCCCTGAACTTATCGGTAACCGGCTCCACCGCCATGACATTGGCCACTTCGCCGTCGATCTGGAGACGGTTGACGTCCACCAGGGCGCAGAGGTTGTCCAGCTTGTAGTGGCCGGCGGCCATTGCCGCCTCCCATACCTGTCCCTCCTGGAGCTCTCCGTCCCCCAGCAGGGCATAGACGCGGCTTGCGCTTCCGTCCAGGCGAAGCCCCAGGGCCATCCCGTTGGCCATGGAAAGTCCCTGCCCCAGGGAGCCGGTGCAGACCTCGACCCCGGGGGTCTTTTTGCTGTCGGGGTGCCCCTGGAGGTGGGAGCCCAGGCGCCGCAGCGTCATGAGATCTTCCTTGGGAAAGTACCCCGCCTCTGCCAGCGCCACGTAGAGGGCCGGAGCCGCGTGGCCCTTGCAGAGAACGAAGCGGTCCCGCTGTGCCCAGGCCGGATCGGCCGGGTTGTGCTTCATTTCATGAAAATAAAGGGCGGTAACCATGTCCATGGCCGAGAGGGAGCCGCCGGTGTGACCGGACTGGGACTTGTGCAGAGCCTTTACGATGTCGGCCCGGAGCTTCCGGGCTTTCTCCTGGAGTTGGGCAATTTTTTCGCTGTCCACGATATTCCTTTCCGTGCTGATATTCTCATTTATCGTCCGTCAGGAGAAAATCTAAAATGACCTCGTCGAGACTGGACGCTTTTTCCTGTGTTTTGGCTGGAGACTGCGGAGGAGGGGGAGGAACGGCCCGAGGCGCGGCGGCAGGTTTCGGAACGGGCGGCACCGGCAGTACAGGCCGTACTTCCGGAACAGGTGGAGATACCGACGCGGGGCTCGGGGAGGGGAAAGCACGGGCGTCGAATTCCCCGTTCTTGAGCCGGCGGAGCATTCCCTTATGCTGCTCTTTCATGAGCTCTTCCACCACGCGCTCAAGGTTGTCCACCTTGATGATATCGGCATAGCTCGTTTTCCGGGAGGCGATAATCGCCCCTTCCCGGTAGATCAGGGTAATGATGTGGGGGTTGGCGATTCCGCTGTCCTCGGTCTGGACATGGAAAACCTCTCCCTTGTACATTATATTGTGATTGAATCCGACGTTCATGGGCCCCTGTCCGCCAAATGACGTAACCGGTTAAAACTACCACGGATGCCCGGCTGTTGCAAGGACTAAATACTTTACAAAATCAAACAGTTACAACTACTTTTCAAGCAAGGCCTTGATCCGCGCCACCGCCTCCATGGCATCCCGGGCGTAGAGGTCGGCGCCTATCTCATCGGCATACTCCTGGGTCACCACCGCCCCCCCAACCATGGTGAACGTCCGGATGCCGGCATCCTTCAGCCGTGCAATGACGTTCTCCATCTCGGTCATGGTGGTGGTCATGAGCGCCGATAGCCCCACCGCATCGACGTCAAGCTCGCGGGCCTTCGCCACGATCCGGTCGGCGGCGACGTTCTTGCCGAGATCGATCACCTCGAAACCATGATTCTCCAGAAGCGTGCAGACGATGTTCTTGCCGATGTCGTGGATATCCCCCTCCACCGTCGCCATGAGAATCTTCCCCCTGCTCGCGGCGGGAGCCCCTTTCATGACATCCTTGAGCCGGCCGAAGGCCGCCTGCATGGTCTCGGCCGACTGCATCACCTGGGGGAGAAAGACAAGGTTATTCTCGAAGCGCCGTCCCACCTCCTCCAGGCCGGGGAGCAGCCCCTCGTTGCTCACCTGGAGCGGTTCGAGCCCCTGCCCCAATGCCTCTTCCACCAGGGCCGCGGCATTTTCCCTGTCGCCGGTGATGACCGCCCGCTTCAGCCGCTCCCGTATGTCGAGGGCATCGCCGGTCGATGCGGGTTCAGCAACGGCGGCAGCCGTCCCGGCATAGGCGGCGATGTAGGCGGCGGCTCGCGGATCACGGTTCAGAAGCACCATGGCCGAGCGCCATGCTGCCATCATCTCCTCTTCCTTGGGGTTTACGATGGCGGCGTCGAGCCCCACTGCCAGGGCCATGGCGAAGAAGGTCGACGAAATGAGCGGCCGGCGCGGAAGCCCGAAGGAGATGTTGCTGACGCCAAGAACGGTGCCGCAGCCGAGGGATTCCTTCACGAGCCTTATCGCCCGCAGGGTCTCCATGGCCCGCTTCTGTTCGGCGCTCACGGTGAGTGTCAGGCAGTCGATAATCACGTCGCTGCGGGGAATCCCGAAACGCTCCGCAGCGGCGACGATCCGCTCCGCCACGGCCAGCCGCCCCTCCGCCGTCTCGGGGATGCCGGTTTCGTCCAGGGCCAGGCCGATGACGGCGGCGCCGTATTTCTTCACCAGCGGCAGCACCCGCTCGATGCTCTTCGCTTCGCCGTTGACGGAGTTGACGAGCACTTTGCCGTCGGCCGCCTTGAGCCCGCGCTCCAGGGCTGCCGGATCGGATGAGTCGAGCACCAGCGGCACGCCGGCGCTCCCGGTCACGCAGAACACCGCCCGCTCCATGGTGGCGGGCTCATCGATGCCAGGGGTGCCGACGTTCACGTCCAGCAGATGGGCACCGGCAGCCACCTGCTCCATGGCCTCGCGGCGGATTGTGGAAATTTTCCCGTCCCGCAGCTCCTGGGCAAAGGCCTTCTTGCCGGTGGGATTGATCCGTTCGCCGATGATGGCGGCAGGAAGCCCGCCCCCCACGGCGACGACACCGGTGCGGCTCGACAGATAGGTGACCCCCGCCGCGGGGCCGCAGTCGCGCCATGACTGGTCGCGGCCCGCCAGGGCATCCTTGATGGCCCGGATGTGGGCAGGCGTAGTGCCGCAGCAGCCGCCGATAACCCGCACGTTCAGCTCCAGCATCCGGTCGTGGAAGGCGGTCATGTCGTCGGGGGTGCCGGGGAAGACGGTCTGTCCATCCACCAGCTTCGGAAGCCCGGCGTTGGCCTGGGAGATAAGGGGAAGCCGCGTCACCCCCCGCATGGCCCCCAGGACACCGCAGATGCCGTCAGGCCCCAGACCACAGTTGGAGCCGACGATATCAGCCCCGGCCGCAGCAAGGGTTACGGCCGCTGCTTCCGGAGAGGTGCCGAGCACCGTGCGCCCTTCATTATCGAAGGTGAGCTGGGCGATGATGGGGATTGTGGGAGATAGCTCCCGGATGGCGATTACCGCCGCCCGGATTTCCTTGATGTCGAGGAAGGTTTCAAGGGTGATGAGATCGGCCCCGGCTTCGATGAACGCCGCGGCCTGCTCCCGGAAGAAGGCGGCCATGGCGTCGAAGGTCACCTCCCCCACCGGCTCCACGAAAAGCCCCGTCGGCCCCATGGAGGCTGCCACGTAAGCCCGGCCGCCGCAAACCTCTTTGGCGATCTCCACCCCCCTGGCATTGATCTCCCGCACCTGTGACTCCAGGCCGTAGTGCTCCAGCTTGGGGCGGGTGCCTCCGAAGGTGTTCGAAACGATGATGTCGGCCCCGGCCTCAAGGTATTCGCGATGGACGCCGGCCACCACCCCGGGCATGGTGAGGTTAAGCTCTTCCGGGGACTGGCCGGGGCGCAGCCCCCGCTCCTGGAGCATGGTCCCCATGGCCCCGTCCAGCACCAGGACCCGCTCTCTAATCGCTTGCAGGAAAGGTATTTTCATGGTGTCGTCACCTGTAATCAATTTTGTAGGGGCGAATCTCGTATTCGCCCTGAGTTGAATTCGTCCGGTCCTTAAAACGGGCGATCACAAGGATCGCCCCTACGGAGTGGACGGCTTTTCCAGAGAAAAATCAGGGTTAATCGGCTGGTTCAAGTCAAGATGCCCCTTGAGGGTATCCACCTCCGCGCCGTCGACGAGAAACTTCACACCCTTTATCTGGGGGTAGTTGAGGCAGATGGTGTCCACCACCGAGTAAACCGCCGCCATCTCGGCAGAGCTCCCTCCCGGCAGTCCTGCAATGAGTTCGTTGCCGAAATCCAGCACCGCCGTTTCCCCATCGATCCGCACATCCCTTACCGCAATGTTCGGCGGCAGGGTCGGATGAAGATCGCCCACCGGCCCGTTGGCCACCTCGTCCAGAAGGGACCGGACGCATTCGGGGAGAGTTTCGCAGGCAGTGATCTGGCGCCCCTCCCGCCCAAGGCCATCGGCATCGGGGGTAGCGAAGAAAAGCGTAACCTGCATGGTCCCCGCCGGTTTCGGCTCGGGCCTGGTCACCGGAAGGTCGCGGCTCGCCTGGTACTTGCCGAAAATCAAAAGGCCGAGGACGATTGCAACGATGAGAAACGCGGCAAACATGAACTGTTCCCTGCGGGGGGACTTGTTTTTTTCCATGCAGATTTATCCCTTCTCGGCATCGAGGCTTACCTGGTAAACATCGCCAAGCCTGCCCCCCAGGAACCGGTTGCCGACCCTGATGAATCCCGCCGGCACGTCGGAAACGAAATAGTGGTGATTGCCCTGCTCGCCGTGGGGACGCAGGAGGTCCCGCCCCTGAAGAATCTCGGCAACGGTACGGGCAGTCTCCTCGGCCGAATCCACAAGCTTCACCTCTTCGCCGATGGTTTCGCCGATCACCCGCTTGAGCAGAGGATAGTGGGTGCAGCCGAGGACGAGGGTATCGACCCCCGCCTCCTGAAGCCCCGCCAGGTAGGTGCGGGCGGTGAGGCGGGCCACTTCGTTGTCGGTCCATCCCTCCTCGGCCAGGGGGACAAAAAGGGGACAGGCGCGGGTCACCACTTCCACCTCGGGATTAATCCGCTTGATCGCCTTGGCATAGGCGCTGCTCCGGATAGTCCCCTCGGTGCCGATGACCCCCACCTTGCCGCTGCGGGTCACGGCGGCGGCCCGGCGGGCCCCCGGCTCGATAACGCCGACCACGGGGATGGAGAGGGTCTTCTGCAGGGCTTCAAGAGCGCAGGCAGAGGCCGTGTTGCAGGCCACCACCAGAAGCTTTATGTCGCGGTGCACGAGAAAAGAGGCGATTTCGAGGCTGTAACGGGTGACGGTTTCGGGAGACTTGGTCCCGTAAGGGACCCGGGCAGTATCGCCGAAATAGATGGTGTCCTCCTGGGGGAGGGCCTTTATGATTTCCTTGAGGACGGTGAGGCCGCCGACCCCCGAATCAAAGATACCGATGGCTTTCCAGGGCACGATTGTTCTCCGCGCATCTCCGGCATGTCGGAAAACGGCCGGCGCTTTCTATTGTTTGACGTATGAAAAATATATATACTAGGTGAGCACTCAGCAAATTGTCAAGGCATTTACCCCCCTGAGGATCATCTGCGCAAACGCTTCATTTTCCGTGGAAATCCTGCTATATAGAAGAGTGTGCGTCGGCAAACCAACCCTGACCGGGAGACCCCATGAACAAAGAGGAAATGCTCAGCAAGGGACAGGAAGCCTTAACCCCCTTCGAGACCCAGAACATAGTCACCTACGTGAAGAACCTGACCCTCAAGGGGGCCATGGAGAACCCCTGGATCATCGGCATATTCGCAATCCTGATTTTCTATGCGGTCATCAAGCGCTCCAAAGCCGTCCTGGCGTTCCTCTTCGCCGTCATCTCCATCTCGTTCCTGATTCGCTTTACCCTCCCTTCCGGCCAGGGAAACGAACTGTCCCTGGCCTCGACCCTCCCCTTTGCCTTCGGGGGGCTCGTAATCGGCGGGTTCCTCATCTACCTCCTCTTCATCAAGTCGGAGTAACACCGTGCACCGTGTCGGCTTTACAACAACCGTTCCCCTTGAAGTAGTCATAGCAGCGGGAAAGATCCCCGTTGACATGAACAACGTCTTCATCACCAGCCCCCGGAGCCATCAACTCATCGAGGAGGCGGAGGTGGACGGCTTCCCCCGCAGCACCTGCGGCTGGATCAAGGGGATGTACGCGGCGATTCTCGAGAAGGGGATAAAAGAGCTGATAGCGGTCACCGAGGGGGATTGCAGCAACACCCGGGCGCTCATGGAAGTGCTCTCCCTCAAGGGAGTAGAGACGGTCCCCTTTGCCTACCCCCACGACCGGCAGCCGGAGAGCATCCGGTTCGAAATCGAGAAACTCATGCGCCATTTCGGCGTGGGCTGGGACGCGGTCAACCTCTCGCGGGAACGGTTGGGGCGCATCCGGCGAAAGGTGCGGGAAATCGACCGACTCACCTGGGAAGAGAACCGGGTAACCGGCGCGGAAAACCACTACTACCAGGTCTGCACGTCGGATATGAACAGCGACCCGGACCGCTTCGAGGCCGATGTGGACACCTTTATTGCCGAAGCGCGGGCACGCAGCCCCTTCAAGGACAAACTGCGGCTTGCCTACATCGGCGTCCCCCCCATCTTCGACGACCTTTACCAGTTCACGGAGAGCCTGGGGGCACGGGTGGTGTTCAACGAAACCCAGCGCCAGTTCGCCATGCCCTACGACACCCAGGACATGGTTGAACAGTACCGGGCCTACACCTATCCCTACGACATCTTCCACCGGCTCTCCGATATCCTTCTGGAGCTGGAGCGGCGCAAGGTGGACGCGGTCATCCACTACGTCCAGTCCTTCTGCTTCCGCCAGATCGAGGACATGATCGTGCGCCAGAAGGTGCCTCTCCCCATCCTGACCCTGGAGGGGGACAAGCCGACCCCCCTGGACGCCCGCACCAAAATCCGGATCGAGGGCTTCCTCGAAATGCTGGCAGGGTAACGCACCATGCAGATCGGCATAGATTTGGGAAGCAGAAAAGCCAAGTTCGCCCTCCTGGACGGGGAGCGGATCGTGCGGCTGGCGGACCACGACACCGTCACCTTCTACAAGCGCTACGGCCGCCTCGCCGGGGATGAGCTGGAACTGGACCTGGCGGCAAGCGGCATCTTCTCCGCCGATGAACTGGCCGGGGCAGCGGTGGTGGTCACCGGATACGGCCGCAACACACTCTCCCTCAAGGGTGCGAAGGTCATCTCGGAAATTCGGGCCCACGTGGCCGGGGCACTGCTCCAGACGGGGCTTCGGGACTTCACCCTCCTGGACATGGGGGGGCAGGACACCAAGGTGGCGCTCGTGCGAAGCGGGAAACTTGCCGACTTTGTCATGAACGACAAGTGCGCCGCCTCCAGCGGCCGCTACCTGGAAAACATGGCGGCAATCCTGGAGCTTTCCCTCGACGAGCTTTCCTCACACTGGGAGAATCCGGTAAAACTCGACGCCACCTGCGGCATCTTCGGGGAGTCGGAGCTCATCGGGCAGATTTTGCGGGGGCACCCCGTGGAGCGGCTCTGCGCCGGGGTGAACCAGACACTGGTCACGCGGGTCATGCCGATGCTCAAGCGTTTCGCATCGGAGACCATCGTCCTGACCGGAGGGGTTGCCAGAAACAGAGGGGTTGTCAGACTGCTGGAAGAAAAAACGGGGCTTGCGGTGATCGTGCCGGAACACCCTCAACACAACGGAGCCATCGGCTGCGCACATATGGAGACCGGCAGCTGAGGTCCCAGGGCTGGAAATAACGGAGGTTTCATGAAGCTGGCAAAGAAAGACTGGTTTTTCATCATCCTGATCATAGCCGTGTTTGGCGGGTTCTGGGCCATATCCGGCGAGGTAAAGACAAAGAAAGTCCCCTATGATGATGCCCACAAGCGGTTCTATGATGCATTCAACAGCGGCGCCACCAAGATCGATCTGGACGCCCAGTGCCCCTCGTGCCACTTCGAAGGGTCCGGCGGCATCCCGTTCCCCAAGGAGCATCCGGTAAAACCGGCCGACGGCCCCATGCGCTGCCTGTTCTGCCACAAATTCAAGTCGAAGTAATCTGCCTGCGCCATGGGGGTGACCGTCCTCAATCTCACCCGTGAACTGGAGCAGCTCGTGGCCCACATCGCGGGCCATGTTCCGGAGATGCGCCACATCGATCCGTCCCGGCTCCTCATCTGCATCTCGTCAACCAGGGGCGGGGGCATCCGGGGAACATACGCCAAGATCCATCCCCTCCGGTTCCACGGAGGGGCGAAGTGTATCGAACGGCAGCGGGGCCGCCACATCTACCGGAGCACCATGCCGTCAGTGACCCACCGGGGCAATGAAATCCTCTACGTCATCTACTTCCTGGTCCCCCGCTTTTTCGACCTCACCCCCAGGGAAAAACTCATCACCATCTTCCACGAACTCTTCCACATCTCGCCCGCCTTCGACGGCGACATCCGCCGCTTTGCGGGCCGCAACTTCGCCCACGGCAGCTCCACCAGAAAGTTCAACGCATACATGGGAACCCTCGTGGATGCCTACCTGGCAGAGCACGGCGAGCCGGCGCTCCCGGCCTTTCTCGACGGCACCATGGCGGAGCTCCGCAGCCGCCACCGCACCATCGTGGGAAGACGGTTCCGCATCCCGGTAATAAAAACGGAACGGCGCTAATCGGCTTGTTAATTTCAAACAATCTTCAGCAAGATCAAGTCCCCCTTTGACGAAGGGGGATTTAGGGGGATTTGTTTTTGATTGCTGCCAGAAATCCCCCCTTGCCCCCCTTTTTCAAAGGGGGGTAACTTCTAACGGAATATCAGTGCTAATCAGGATCGGCTTTAAGCATTTCAGTTAGTTGTTTTTTTTCAGCTGGAGAGAGGCGCACAGGCGGCATGGGAGTAACCGGACGTACGGTCCTGGGGTTATCGAGCCAGCGTCCGAGCCGCTCGGGGGTCCAGGGCTCGCCGGGCTTGAAGGGGGTTGGATAAAATGACGTGAAAAGCCCCGAGAGGTTCGGTGCCACGTCGCCGGAGCCGAGGGCACCGTACCGTGCCGTCAGCAACCGATGGCAGCCGCCGCATTTTTTCTCGAAGATGGTTCCCTCCCCCTGCCGGGGGGAGGCGAAGTGAACGACAATCGGAAGCCCGCCGTCTCCCCTCCGGGGAGCTGCCGAGGCAAAAGCCATGACGGCATTGACCAGGCCGGCCGTTTGCCGGTCGTCGAAATGGAAGTCAGGCATAAAGAGGACCGGCCGTTTGATGGCGCCGAAGAGCCGCACCGGGTCATCACCGGCCAGGCGGTCCAGATCGGCGGCAAGCCGCGTCCCCTTGCCGCCCAGGTTGTGGCAGCGGCGGCAGCCGAACCGCTCCACCAAACGCTTCCCCTCCTCCACCCGGCGGCTGCCCGGAATCGTAAAATGGGCCAGCTCCGCCGGAATGAGCCGATGGTGGGCAATGGCCTTTCGTACACTCTTCCCGTTCCCCCGGTGGCAGGAGACACAACTCCCCCGCTCGGCGTAATGGGGCGAATGGCAGGAGAGGCACCCCTCCCCCGGCGCCTTCCCCACGCAGGCGGCAAGCACCAGGCAGAGCAGGATCAGAAGGGGGAAACGAGCGACCAATTTTCCCCCCTGAAGAACATGGCCAGGACCGTCATGGACACGATGGCCGCAAAGACGGCGATGGTAGTCCAGGCAACGGCGCGGTTCCCCTCACCGAACCAGACGGCGCGCTCCGGGCGGTGCTTCCCCAGCCACGGCAGGGCCATGAACCAGAGGGAGAGCCCCACGATGATCCAGGCAAAGCCGTTGCCATGGCTTACCACCTCCTGGGTCCAGAGGAGAAACCAGGCCGATTTGGCGGGATTCGGCGGCGCCCCCGGATTCGCAGGGTCCAGAAGCGGCGCCGGGATAACCACGGCCAGCAATGCCAAGGCCACCATCCCCCCCCAGAAGGCCCGCTTGACGAGGCGAAAAAAGCAGGGGGAACTCCTGACGTATTCGCCGCTGCCGCGGGGTCCCCGCCGCATGTCGTTTTTCACTTCAATTCTTTCAGCCATCGACCCCTCACAGATACGGCAGTATCCCCTTTGTCTTGCGCACCCGGTAGAAGTGGAGAAACGACAGGGCCAGCACCGCCACGGGCACGACTACCACATGGAGCGCGTAAAAACGCAGCAGCGACAGGGGCTCCCCCACCCCGTCGGGGACGAGGACAGCCTTCAGCCATGGGCCTCCCGGCAGTGTGGCCAGAAGCTCCATGCCGGTTCTGGTCGCCCAGAAGGCCAGCTGGTCCATGGGGAGGAGATAGCCGGTGTAGGCCTCGAACACCGTCAGCCCCAGGAGCCCCACCCCCACCACCCAGGTGAGTTCCCGGGGCGGCCGGAAGGCGCCGGAGAGCACCACCCGCAGGATATGGAGGAACAGCAGGACCAAAAGCCCATGGGAGGCTAGCCGGTGGAGTCCCCGCAGGTACTTCCCGCCGATGACCGTCGATTCCAGGAAGAGGATGGAGTCAAAGGCCCCGGCGGGTGTCGGCTGGTAATAGAACAGGAGCAGCACCCCGGACACGGCCAGAACCATGAGCGCCGTAAAGGCGAGCCCTCCCAGGCAGAAGGTGTAGGTGAAACGCAGGTTCTCCCGCAGGACCACCCGCGGAAAGAGATGTTTGGCAAATTCCTTGATCATCCCGGATAAATCTCCACCCGCCCCTCCCTGATTTCAAGCCGGTAGCGGGCCAGGGGCCGTTCGGCCGGCCCTTTCAGAACGTTTCCCTTGAGGTCGAAGCGGCTGCCGTGGCATGGGCAGACAATCTCCCCCGGAGTTACGGTCACGGTGCAGCCGAGATGGGTACAGGTCAGATTCAGGGCGTACATTTCCCCTCCATCCCGCATCACCGCCAGTCGGCGCTCGCGATAGACGAGGGCGCCCCGTGGCGGAACGGCCGCGGCGTCAATAACGAACCGTTCCCCGCCTTTCCTCCTGCGGGGGACGAGAAATCGCCATGCCGCCGCCAAAGAAGCGATGAACGCAATCAGCGCCGCGATGAAGTGCCGGCGTCCCCGGTCAACCGCTGCCATTTCTCGATATATCCCTTCGTGTACGCCGGTGTCCTCACGGCCATCTTCCCGACCCGTTCAGGGTCCATGAAACTCCCGTTCACCACCCGCTGCCCCTCCCGGCGCCAGAAGGATTCCAGGGACAAGCCGTCATCCCGCAGCCGGTATATCCGCTCCTTCTCCCTCTCCAGGAGGAAACGGCGCGGGTTGTCGTGACAGCCGTCGCACATGACGGTGCCCCGCCGGACCGTGTGGGGGAAGAACGCCTTCCACTCCGCGGCCAAAAGCCTGTTCTCCTCCCCCACCGCCCGTTCGCTGCGGATATCGGAGAAATAGAGGATGAACTGCGGCCGGATGGGGCTCACCTTTCCCGCACTGTTCAGCCCCAGGGGAGGGGCGTCCTGGCGCTTGAGATAGGCGCTTTTCACCCACTCATCCTGATGGGGGATGGCCGTGAACCGCGCCTGGCGCCGGGGGCTGTCGATGAAGCGGAGCCAGAAGGTGCCGTATTCCTGGGGCGCCCAGGCAGAGTGACAGGCATAGCATTCGAGCCGCTCCCGGTGGGCGGGGATGCGGTGCTCCACTATCCGCTGGTCGGGTTCGTGGCAGTCACGGCATCCCTTGCCGCTCCGTCTGCCGGCGGCCAGGCTCACCATGTCGTGGCAGCCGCCACAGCCGATGCCGGCCTCGGCATGGACATCGGGGAGCATGGGGAGGAACTGTTCTCCGCCGGCAAAGGGGCCCCGCTGGAAGCGGAAGGCGTCCTCCCTGGGGGCCCGGCCATGGTAGTCGCTCCCCACGAAGTACCCCCGGTGGCATTCGAGACAGACACCGTCGCGGGGTCGGGACATGGCGTGCCCCTTGCCGCCGTGGCAGTCGAGGCATCCCCGCACGTGACAGCCGGTGCAGTTGCCGGCCCAGAATCCCCCGTCGAACCGCCCAACGGTTCTGGCCGCGAACTGCCGTTCCGCCGTACGGGTCGCCATGGCATGATCGAACAGCCGGTCGAAGCCCCGGTGGCAGGCGACGCAACGGGCGGCCCGGTCGGCCGCAGTGGCCGGGTTCCCCACCGTGGAACGGTCGTCTCCATGGCAGGGAGTGCAGCCGATGGCGGCATGGGGGCCGGAAACCGCGTCCCGGTGGCAGGCCCGGCAGTTCTCGGCGCCGTCAGCGGGCGACGCGAGTGCCGCCGACAGCCAGAATACGGCGATGAAGTGCATCATCCAGGGCACGATAGTCGAGCTCCTTGCGGTAAATGGGGTCGTCGGGACGGGTATGGCAGACGATGCAGAGGTTTGCCCGCCATACCTTCATAACCTCCGCTTCGTTAAGGGGGCGGGAATGTTCCCTGGTGACGGCCGAAAAGGCCCGCACCTTACCCCCCTCCAGGGTCTGGAAGCCGTCCAGGGGCTTCTCCTCGTTCTTGGGGCAGAGCATGGTGGCAGCGATATTCCTCCCCTCCACCTCATGCTGGCCGAACCCCAGGAAGGCGGGGTTTGCGTGACACTCGCCGCAGCCGATGGCCTTCACGCCGGTGTTGTGGGAGTAGAAGGGCGCAAAACGCAGCTGCTGCTTACCCTTGAAGGTGGTTACATACCCCTCTTTGGACACGCGCCCGTCCATCTCGGTGACGGTCACGAAGGTCTGGCAGCCGGGGGTTACCGGCGATATTTTCCCCCGCTGGTTGAGGGCCAGGGGGAAGGGGTAAAGCATCCGGTAGTCCTCGGACTCGGTAAAGAGCCCCAGGGTATCCATATCCTTTACGAAATCGCGGGCGGTCCTGCCCTTGTCATAGTTCGTATGGCAGCCGTAACACTGGACCACCGCGCGGGAGTGGCAGCTGTAGCACTCCAGCCTGTCGTGGCCGGCGACGGTGTGGGCCGGGGTGCCGGTAATCACCTTGCTGACATAGAGGCGGCCGCTTCGTTTGCCGACAAGACGTACCTGCCCGTTTTCGTAGAAAACGTTGGAGTAGGGACGCCCCTTGCCGGTGACGATCATCCGCATGCCGGGGCGCATCTGCCGCCGATACTGCCGCGACTCGCGCACCGGGGCTTCGTTCTCCCTGACGATCTCCCGCCAGCGGGGAAGCTCGGTGCCGCTGCCGTGGCAATCCTCGCAGCGGATCTCCACCTGGTGGTAGAGGTTCTCGTAGGCGTAGCCGTCACCCATGATGTCGCGGGATGTATGGCAATCGATGCAGTCCATCCCCATGGCATAGTGGATGTCCGGCGTTATGCGGGTGACGCTCCGGTTGCCGCTGGTGAGAAGCGGGCCGGGAAAACCGTTTCGCGTCGGCACCTGGGCGGTGTTGCCGTCATTGAGCCCCATGTACGACAGGGCGATGCGGCCGCTCCGGTTGTGGCACCGAAAGCAGACGTCGTTGCCCGGAAGCCCCGTCATCCGGTGGGAAGCCGAGGCCGGCCCCCGCCCCTTCATGGTCAGGTCGCCGCCGGCGTAAGTGCCGGTATCGTTCCAGGGAAAGTGGCAGGCGGCGCACCCCGCCGAATGCCCCACATCGTAAGCATAACTGTTTTCGATGCCCACATGGCAAAGGGAGCAGAACTTGCGGTAGAGCTCTCCGGAGACATTGTCCAGCTCCGTCACCGCGGCGAGCTGCCGTTCCTTCCCGTCGGCGGTATGGACATTTTCCCGGCGGCTGCCGTAGAGCCTGCCGTCCTCCCCCTCCCAGGTGAGCTGAATGTTCTTAATCATGCCGGTGTTGGTCTGCATGAGACTCCCCTTCACCCGGGCAAGCTGCCAGGGGTGGCAGGCACCGCAGCTCTGCTCCCAGGAGCGGGGATCCGACGGATTGCGGGGGGCGAACATTTCGCGGTGGGCGGATTCCTTGTCGCGGGCACGCTCGTTTCCACCGTGGCAGGAAACGCAGCGGGGATGGGCCGGCGAGGCATGCTCGATGCCGCGATGGCACGTGAGGCACGAGCCGTTCTCGCCCCCACCGGCACCGCACCCCGCCAGCAGCAGAAACGGCACCAGAATGACGGCCCGCAACCGCCGGAGCAAGGCAGGAAAATCTGTCAACCAGAGAAGAAGCTTCATGTGCTGCCCATCATAGCGTAATGACCGATGAAAAAAAAGCCGGCAGGTTAATCCTGCCGGCACGGAGCAAAAATGCATGTTCTACGGAGGCTCTTGCAAAACGTCATGAGGAGGCTGGGATGCTAGGCGCAAGCAAGCGAGAATGCGAGGCGTACCCGTCGGTACGTTGAGCTTTCGAGCGAGCGGCAACAACGCAGACCGGCCCCGCAGTAGTTTTGAAAGAGCCTCCCTTCTATTTTCCGGTGGTACTGATGTTCACCTTCTGCTTGAACTCATGCCACAGGAACGGATCGGCATTCATGGTGCCGAAGGGGAGATACCAGAGTTTGACCTCCAGATCCAGTTCGCTGGCAGTGGGCTTGGTGACCCATTTGCCGTTTTCATCCTCCACCTCTTCGGTGGGGAAAAAAATATCGAACCGCTCGCGCACTTCTTTGCCGGGCGGGAGCCCGGTATCTTCGATTATGCCGCTCTTCTCATAGGGGCCGCGCCCCATCCGGTCGCCACGCCCAAGCTGCTGGGGAACCGGCATGTAAATCTTCTCCTGATTGAACACTTCTTCGCCGTCTTTTGTTTTTGCTATTACCGACAGAACCAGTCGGTTGGGGGTCGGTCAGCCATCGGGGATGGAGTGACCGGCATGGTTCACCATCTCAACCTTCACCACAGCCTTCGGCTTGATGGTAGCGCCGTCACGCCAGTGGAACGCCCGCGCCTCGGCCTTGAACTCAACCGCAGCCTTGGCCATGCCCGGATCGCGGTAGCTCTGCATGTTGTGGCCGAGCTTGCTCTTCTTCATGTGGCAGTCCTGGCAGGTTTCGCTCCCACCCTCGGCCGTGTAGGACCAGAGATAACTGCCGTAGCTGGTGCAGCACTGGGTCGGGTTGTCCAGCTCCATGTTGGGACCCAGGCCGTGGCACTGCCCGCACTGGATCGACTCGCTCATGATGGGGCTAACCTTCATTTTCGGGAAGGCATCCGACGGGTGGTCGCCTTCCTTGGAGCCATACACGACACCTTGCTGGGGATAACCGTCGGTCCACTTGTGGGTAATGGCGTTGCGGTTATGGCAGATCAGGCAGTTGATATTGAGGCTCTTGAGCTTATCCGCCTCGGCAGTGGCCTTTGCATTGTCTTTTTTCTTGAGGGCATCCTGCCAGTTATCGATAGTGGCGATAATTTCCTTGGCCACCGAGTCTTCGGCATCAGCCAACTGGGGCAGGTGACACTTGGCACACCCCATCAGGTGCTCGACTTTCACGTCCTCAGGTTTCTTGACCCCCGAATAGGGCCACTCCATCAGGCCGTTAATCACCGCGGTCTTGAAAGTGGCGGCAGTCCGGCTGGTGCCGAAGATGGAGCGGGCGTGGATCGATTTGTTCCAATCATCATGGGTATCCTGGTGACAATCAATGCAGGAACTTGAGTCGTACATCTTAGCCAGCTCGGCCATGGTCTTGGCCTTACCCGACTTGGCGGCAATGGTTTCCTGCCACCCGATGCCGGCCTTTTCGGCAAAGACCGGTGAAGCGACACAGAAAACGAATGCCGCCGCCGATAGCTTTACCCATAAAGGTGCAAGCTTCATTGGTCACTCCTTTCACAAATTAAAAAGCGCTTAATTATTATACATTGATATTTGCATTTCAATAAAAGCCTCCCCACCTCTCGGTGGGGAGGCTTTCCGATTAGCAGCCCTGGAGCTCGTCGCCGGCAGCCTCATGAATTTGCATGGTGCTGTCCGCCTTGATCTTTTCGGCTTTGGCCTTGCCGAAGCGGAGGGTCACTTCGTCCCCTTTCACATCGAGAACCTTGGGAGAACCGCCCATGGCGGAAACGCTCCCACCCTTCTTGACCCAGGCGGGGACTTTGTCGGCCTTGACGGTAACCTTGGCGCCGTCAATCTTGGTGACCTTGCCGGAGAAGGAACCCGAAGCAAAGGCGACCGCTGCCATGGAAAGTGCCACAAGGGCCGCTGCGATGGACATCATGATCTTTTTCATTTTCTTTCCTCCTGCGTGGTGTGAGATGCGCTCCGTCCTAGAAGAGAAGCTGGAGCTGGGTTACGAAAGTGGTGAAATCTTCGGACTTCAGGTTAGCTCCCTGAAGACCGCTCACTACACCTTCGTTATCGAAATCGGTATGGCTGAGTTCAGCCGTAAGCTTCAGGTTCTGACCCCAGATGTAGTAGTTGACCCCGCCGCCGTACCAGGTGACATCCTGATCGTAGATGTTGTTGAGGGCGGCAAAGCTCCACTGCTCATAGCGGCCGAAGAACTGGAGCGGCAGATTCGGCAGCATGTAGCCGGCCTTCACGTACCAGCCGTTTTTCTCGCCATTGAGACCGATGGCATCGCTATCGACGTTTGCGGAGACCTTGTAGGCTTCGTCCAGGTCGTAGTCGGCATAGGCAGCGGAAAGAGTGAACGTTCCCACTGCTTCCACCGGATACTCGAAGAAGCCGTCAACGGTCCAGGCCTGGTAGTCACTCTTGCCGGTCTTGGCCACGGTATCGCCATACGCGACATCAGGCTCATACTGATAGGCAGCGCCGAAGGTAAGCACCTGCTTCTTGCCCATGTAGGTACCCTTGTAGCCATAATCCGACTCGGGATCCAGCAGCGACACATGGCCGCGGACCGTATAACGGAAGCTGGAATCGGGGTTGCCGGTGTCGCCGGCCTTGCGCCCTTCCATCACGTCGGCACGATACTGAATCTTGTCTTCCAGGAAGTTACCCCAGATGCCGACCCCCATGTCACGGGTAGCAACATATGGAGCACGAATGAAGAGGGAGCGGTCGAGGGTCAAAGGCATCTCGCACGCTTCCAGATTCTCACGGGAGAAGCCATACTTGAACTTACCAACGTTGACCTTGAAGGTATCATTGAACTTGAAGCGCATTACGGCGTCGAGCATCTGGAATTCGGTACCGGTTCTGTCACTTACGCCGAGGGTACCGACGTTGGGGTCCTCGGTGAACTCGGTCTGGACGTACATGCTCAGCATGTCGCCGTACTTGCCCATCAAAGCGATGCGGTTGCGGCGGAAGTTGAAGTTGGTGGTGGTATCATCGCCGTCGTCACCGGAGCCGTTATCGCGGACCGACATCTGGAACTGCCCCTTGTAGTCGATCTGGAGGGCGCCCTGATCCTCGGGGCCGAAGGTGATGCGGGGGCCGGCAAAGGCGGTGCCGGCCAGAAGGGCCGTCCCGAGGGCGACGCCGGAAATGGTGGATATTTTGCGCATATTAATCATGCATTCGCTCCTTTTCATGGTAGATCCCCCGCCCCAGGGGGCGGGGGTGTCATGGAATTACAGAGTCTGCTAGCAGTTACCGCCGGCGGACGCACCACCGCCGCTAGTCGAGCCGCTTACGGTGCTGCGATAAGCCTTGTCAGTGTTTTCAATCTGGTTGCCTTCCTCGTAAGTCGGCTCTACAACATAGACGCGAGATGCATAATCAATGATCGTCTTGCTGCGGGGAGCGTCAACGTTCCAGGTCAGGTTATCCATAAGAAGCGTGGTATCCCAGATGGAGCCCACTGCCAATTGACCGCCACGGGTCGGATTTGCAGCGTCTTTGGCAGCCATCAGATTCCATTGGCCGAGGGAGCCGTCATACCATTTGACATCGACAGTGGAGTTGTAATAGGCGATGCCGTCAAGGATGAAATACCCTATGGAGGCATAGTTGCCTGCCCGGCAGAGGGAGATGAAGGTTTTCGTGCCGTCGAGGCCGGCCTCGCCAAGCTTACTTTCTTCTGTGCCGGCAGTGCCGAACGCTGCGACAAGATCCGCTCTAATTTGAGCAGCATCCTTGAAATACATGCCGCTTGTCAGCATCCTGGGGGCGAAATAGCTGAAAGACCCCTTAACGGCGCCATCGACGGGGGTGAACTTAGTAGAATCAAGAAGGTCTGATGTAGGTCCGGAAACTGTAGCATTGAGAACCGTAGCTGACCCGCGAACCGTATCGATGATGGTAACCTTGTCCGCATTACCGGCAGCGATACCTTTGACATACTGAATCATTTCACTGAGCGACACGCGAACATCGGTGTTAATGTTAGTGGTCCCGTTCTGGGCCACGCCGTAGGTTGATTTCTTAATGGTCGGCACAACCATAGTAAGATCGTAAGCAGCATCCCATGCGGCGTTGCCGCCATTAAGAACCTTAAGACGGTTTTTAGGGAAGCCCCAGTAGCGGAACGTGGTATAGGCCCGGGCAACGTTGATTGCGCCAGTGGCGCTGGCGGCATTGCTGGTCAGGACGATCGTAGTATTCCCGTCAATCCCGGCGTTCTGAATCAGGGCATCAATAGTTTCACCGGTGCAGACCATTTCACCATTCTTATTCAGCGGACCCTCTGCACGCTCTGCCTTGAACGCATTGGAACCGGCAGATATGAGTTGTGCCCCAGGGATATGGCCGACGGTGTTGTACAGGTTGTACTTGACATCATCGGTAGTCTCAACTGTACCCCTGTTATCAGTCGCGTCGGCAGAAATGTCGAGAATCACCACCCGGTCATAGCTCCCGAGAGCCTTGTTCACCAACCCGGCATCAACCCAACCTTTCAAGGTCTCAGCATCAATCAATGCACTGGCTGTTTTCGTCGTTACCGCCGAGGAAGCCGGATTGTCATAACTGCTCCCCCCGCCGCCACCGCAGCCCCACAACGTCAGCATCGTCAGCGCTAGCACGCCGATCATACTGGCCAGCAGGATACGTCCTTTTTTCCATGCCTGGTTCACCATACTACCTCCTTCATGTGAGAAATGAATGGACCACCGGTGCACATGTGTGCCCGGACGACAATGCATCTACAAGAGGGTTATTAAAGCAATAGGAATGCCACATAACGTATGCGGTTTACGCATTGCGACAAAACCCCCTGTTTTGTTTCGCATTTTCCCAATCACTTGTTTTCGGCGGAGTCTCTTGGTATAGTGTCGTTGCTTTTTCTGCATAGCCGTCATGAATTTCAGGCATAGGCATACGAACAGGGTGAACAATGGATATAACGCTCCTCAAGACTCTGCTCAAGGTCGCGGCTCTAGGCAATATCTCCAAGGCTGCGGCCGTGCTCTGCGTCACGCAATCCGCGGTCTCGCGCCGCATCAAGCAGCTTGAGGACCATGTCGGCAAACCGCTCCTCATCCGTGCGGGAAATACCGTCACCCCCACCGAGGATGGCCGGTTCGTCCTTGCCAAGGCACAACAGATCATCAATCTTGAAAGCCAAATCATTGACAAGCTGAGTGACAAAGAATGTAAGCAGCGCATATCCCTCTGCTGCACCCCGTCCTTCGGCATCGGCCGACTCCCCGCCATACTCTCCGCATTCATGGGCATCAACGCCGGCAACACCGGCCTGAACTTCGTTTTCAATATGCCGGAGCAGGCCCTCGAGGGGATCGAGAACGGCCAGTTCGACCTGGCTCTCATTGAGCACTGCGACGATCTCGACCTTACGGGCCACAGAAGCTACCCGCTCCCCGACGATGAGATGGTTTTCATAAGCACTCCCGAACTCACTCCTCCTTCACCCCCACCCACCATCGGCGAGATGTTCGGCAAACGCCTATACCTGAAGAACGAGAGTGGGTGCGCCAGACGTTTCCTGGACAAGAATCTTTCCCTGCTGGGCCATTCCATCACCGAATTCAACGACATAGTTTATTTTGACGACCTCCAGTTCATCCTCCGGGAAGTGCTTGCCGGCAAGGGAATTACCTTCGCCTCCACCGGTCTGGTTGCCAACGAACTGGACAAACACTCTCTCTATGCTCACCGGATGGCGGGATTCGATCATTTTCGTCCCTGCACCCTCGTTCTCGGACGCCGCGAGCCTTCGGCCGACCTCATCTCTTTCATTAACACCATCTACATATCTTTCGGCATGCCGTGCCCCTCAACATTCGGCAACAGCAACGCTTACCCCTCGGAATCATACCACTTTTGAGCCCATCCGCATCTCACCGGCAAATTAACAATTCTCCCTATTTGCATTAACACGTCCCTATCAGGACAAAGAAGTCTCGGTAATTCGTTAATTTGTAATTACTAAACAATTGCGGGCTACAAAAAATTTGCCCGGAATCCATCCTTAAATTTTTTCTAAACTTTACTCCATTTCGGCCGATAGTATGCATAGGGCAACATGTAGGTTTGCTCTAACCATCATCACCCAAGGAGTCTGCATCATGAAATTTCTTCGGAATGCTCGTCTCAGTGTGAAACTGGTGTCCGGCTTTGTTCTGGTGGCCTTGATAGCAGGAGTCGTGGGGCTCATCGGGACGTCGAAGATCAACATGCTGGCAAATGAAGCTGAGGAAATGTTCACCTACAACACCGAGCCGCTTGGGACTTTCGGCCTGCTTGCCATCAACTTCCAAAAGGCTCGGGTGAACCTCCGGGGCATGGTCCTCGACGACAATCCCCAGCGGGCCGAAGCCAACGCGAAAACCATCACGAAGCTTTACGGCGAAATCGACGAACAGTTGACGGAATTGGAACAGACCCTGGAATCGGCGGAGGCGAAAAAACAGTTCGCGACACTGCGCACCTTGATAAAAGAGTACGGCCCCGTGCGCGAAGAGATGATCACGGCAACCCTTGACGGCGACCGGGAGACAGCCCTGGACATCATGCGAACCCAATGCCTCTCCTACGAGAAGAAGATTGATGACGCCATCAAGAAAATCTTCGATTTGAAGATCGAGGGTGCCGAACAGCGCAACGAAATGAACGCCTCCACTGCCCGTAGCGCAATCATTCAGATGTCGGCCTTCGCCGTTGCCGGGATGGTTATCGCCATACTATTGGGCCTGTTCATGGCGCGCCAGCTTACGGCTCCCCTCCTGAAAGTGGTCGAATTCGCCAAGGCCATTGCCCAGGGAGACCTGTCCAATCACCTTGAAATGAATCAGAAGGACGAAACCGGGCAGTTGGCCGAAGCCGTGAACACCATGGCCGGCCGCCTCAACCGCCTGATCTCCGGAGTGGCGGAGAACGCCAGCCAAGTGGCGGCAGCCGCGGGGCAACTCACCGCCAACGCCGAGCAGATGGCAACCGGGGCCGAAGAAGTTGCCGCACAGTCCGGCACCGTTGCCACCGCCAGCGAAGAGATGGCCGCAACCTCTACGGAAATCGCCCAGAACTGCTCCACGGCAGCTGACGAAGCTCATCGCGCCAGCGAGACGGCGGGCAGGGGGTCGGAGGTTATCCGTCATACAGTCGAGGAGATGGCACGCATTGCAGACCGGGTCCGCGAGACTGCAAAAACGGTGGAGAGCCTCGGCACCCGCAGCGACCAGATCGGCGAGATTATCGGCACCATCGAAGACATAGCAGACCAGACCAACCTCCTGGCCCTGAACGCCGCCATCGAAGCGGCCCGGGCCGGTGAGCAGGGCCGAGGATTTGCGGTAGTTGCCGACGAGGTTCGAGCCCTGGCGGAACGGACCACCAAGGCGACCAAGGAAATCGGCACAATGATCAAGGCCATCCAGCATGAAACGAAGGGCGCAGTCGCCATCATGGAACAGGGGGTACAGGAGGTCGAGCGCGGAACCGCCGAAGCCTCGGAGTCGGGGAAGGCGCTGGAGGAAATCCTCGAGCAGGTAGGCACCGTCACCATGCAGGTAAACCAGATTGCCACGGCAGCCGAACAGCAGACCGCCACGACAACCGAGATCAGCGGCAACATCCAGCAGATTACCGACGTGGTACATGATACGGCAAGGGGAGCACAGGAAACGGCGGCCGCAGCCCGGCAGCTGTCCAACCTCTCGGACGAACTTCAGCAGCTCATCGGCCAGTTCCATCTGGCATCCTGAAACACCAGCACCATCCTTTCACGTGGCCGCCTCCGGGCGGCCTTTTTTTGTTGTCCCCACCGTGGGAAAGAGATTGCAGTGTTCAGGGAGACCGCGCTACAATTCTCCTGTTTTTTCAGAACTTCCACTCCCATGGCACGGTGTCCCATGCGCATCCTGATCATCGAAGACGAAAAAAAAGCCGCCGCGTATCTTCAGAAAGGTTTCTCCGAGAACGGCTTCACGGCGGATACGGCCGAAAGCGGCGAGGACGGGCTCCATCTGGCCCGCACCGAGGACTATGACCTGATCATCCTAGACATCATGCTGCCGGGCCGCGACGGCTGGTCGGTGCTGGAAGAGCTGCGCGCCGACGGGAACGACGTGCCGGTTATCTACCTGTCGGCCCGCGACGCGGTCCATGACCGGGTGCGGGGACTCGAACTTGGAGCGGACGACTACCTGGTGAAACCTTTTGCCTTCTCGGAGCTGCTGGCCAGGGCACGGACCATCCTGCGCCGAGGCCCAGCGCGCCAGCCGGAGCTATTGCGGGCGGACGATCTGGAGATGGACCTCGTGAGCCACAAAGCCCGGCGGGGAGGCGTACCCCTTGAGCTCACAGCAAAGGAATTCCTGCTGCTTTCGCTCCTGCTGCGCCGCAAGGGAGAGGTCCTCTCCCGGACTCTAATCGCCGAGCAGGTCTGGGGAATCAATTTCGACAGCGACACCAACATCGTCGACGTGGCTATCCGGCGCCTGCGGCGCAAGGTTGATGACCCTTACGAGCGCAAACTGATCCACACCGTGCGCGGAGCAGGCTATGTCCTTGAATAATCGCCCGAATCCCCGCCACGGCACCCTTTCCCTGACCGCAAGGCTCACGATACTTTCCACCCTCGCCACCACGGGCGTCCTGCTCTTTGCCATAATTTTCCAGTTCCTCGCCCTGGTGAACGACCTGGACTTCGAAGACAACGACTTCATCATTGAAAAAATCAGGGTGATCGAAGGGATTATCAATCGCTACCCCGACGCAACTTCCCACCTGGAACAGGAAGTCCACTGGGAAGGGGCAATGCGCGAGGATACCAGGTACCTGGTGCGCATTATCGATAACCGTGGGGATGTGGTCATGGAAACCGAGCGCATGGACCGCATCGCCCCCCCTGGAGTGTTCCCCCGCCCGGCAAAGGATACCCATGCCATTGGCCGGGGGAAAAAGATAACCGGCCCGAAGCACCGGGTGTACCTTGTCAACTCGGCCTGGGCCGGGAGCGAAAACAGAACTTCCTCCCGCCTCATCCAGATGGCCCTTGACGTGACCGAGGAAGAGGCGCTAGTGGACGGGTACAAGCAGAAGATGGGCTTTGTGTTCCTGGCCGGACTCTGCCTTTCCGCCGCCCTGAGTGCCGTAGTGATGCGGCGGGGTTTGCGCCCGCTGGCCGAACTGACCGACGCCGCCGACCGCATCGACGTAACGACCCTTAACGAACGGATCGACTCCCGTGTCTGGCCGCGGGA
Source organism: Geobacter benzoatilyticus (assembly GCF_017338855.1). Classification (NCBI taxonomy): domain Bacteria; kingdom Pseudomonadati; phylum Thermodesulfobacteriota; class Desulfuromonadia; order Geobacterales; family Geobacteraceae; genus Geobacter; species Geobacter benzoatilyticus. The sequence goes on along the minus strand of NZ_CP071382.1, from coordinate 1,748,159 downwards.
ACTGGCCCGTTTCGCAGCGGCGTTCGACGGGATGCTCAACCGTCTCCAGAACTCTTTCGACCGTCTCGCCGATTCATCGGCAAATCTGGCCCACGAGATCCGGACCCCCATCAACATTCTGCGGGGCGAGGCGGAGGTCGCCCTCTCCCGCTCCCGCTCCGTGGACGAATACCGGCGGATTATCGAATCGAGCCTTGAGGAATACGAACGGCTCTCGCGGTTGATCGACAACATCCTCTTCCTTGCCAGGACCGAGCAACAGATCGAGCCGGTCCCCATGGACGCGGGCCGCGAGTTGGCGCTGCTCCGGGATTATTACGGCACCCTGGCCGAAGAGAAGGGGATCACCATATCCTGCACCGGCGGCGGGAGCATCGTTGCCGATCCGGTCCTCTTCCAGAGGGCCGTGGGGAATCTCCTGTCCAACGCCATCCGCTACACCCATGACGGCGGAGCGATTACCGTCGCCCTCACCCGTGACGACGCCGGAGCGGCGCGAATCACCATCACCGATACCGGCATCGGCATTGCGCCGGACGAACTCGCCAGGGTATTCGACCGCTTTTTCCGCAGCAGCGACGCGAGAAGCACCAATCCCCAAGGAACAGGCCTCGGCCTCGCCATCGTCCAATCGATCATGGAACTCCACCAGGGAAGCGTCTCGATTGAAAGCGAACCGGGACGGGGAACGTCCGTAACCCTGATCTTCCCGCAAGGGTAGTTCCCCTCTCCACAACGGCCACTGAAGGTGCCAGGATGGGGGGCGGGGGCTCTCCCGGAGAAAAACATCCCGCAAAAAGCACCGCAAGTCCATACGAAGGGAAAGCACCTGCACCGGCAGAGAGGGCCATGCGAAGCCATGCCGGCAACGCTTGAGGTTTTTCGGAGGGAGAACCCCCGCCCCCCATCCCATTCCACCTCCAATTCCACCCACAAAATCCATCTAAACATTCAAAGATGACGAAATTGTCATCTCCACGTCATGCTCCGGTCAGGTCCCCCTGGGTATGATTTCCGGGTAACGTACCATTTTCAGTACCCGGAGCACTCTATGCCCATGCGTCGCCCCCTCGGAATCATCGGCCTCTTCTCACTCATCTACCTTGTCATAGCAACCGTCACCCGAACGGTCCTGCTCCTCATGATTCCATCGGAATCGGGGCTCACGCTCCCGCTTGTGGCCAAGGCCTACGGGGTGGGGCTCGTCTTCGACGCCGCAGCCCTGTCATACCTCCTCATCCCCGCGGCTCTTTACCTGATTTTCGCCCCGCGGAGGCTCACGGAAAGCAAGGGACACCCGGCAGTGGTTCGCACGGCTTTTTTCGTCATCCTCTACGCCCTCATCTTCGGCGCAATCGCCGAGTATTTCTTCTTCGAGGAGTTTTCGACCCGTTTCAATTTCATCGCCGTGGACTATCTGGTCTACACCGGCGAGGTCATCGGCAATATCCGCGAGTCATACCCACTCATCCCGATTTTGTCCGGAATTTGCGCGGCCGCCCTGGCAACGGTTTATCTGCTGCGCAACGCCATAAGCCGGGCTGCGGCCGTAACCTTCGGCGCACGTCGTCGCCGCCTTGGCGCCATGCTTCTGGCAGCCCCCCTGGCGGCGCTTCTTCTGGTGAACATTTCAGGCACCGCAATCTCAGCCAACAGCTACGCCAACGAACTGGCAGGAAACGGCCTCTACGGACTCTTCGCCGCATTCCGCAACAACGAGCTGGACTTCAACCGCTTCTACGTAAGCCGCGATGAACGGCAGGCCATGGCACGGTTGCGCAGCCTCGTGGAAGAACGCAACAACCACTATGCCGCCGCCGCGCCCCGGATGACCCGGGAGATTACGGGAGAAGGGCGGGAAAAGCGGCTCAACGTCATCGTGGTGGTAGAGGAGAGCCTGAGCGCCTCATTCCTCGGCGCGTTCGGCAACAAGAACGGTCTCTCCCCGAACATCGACCGCCTCGCCAGGGAATCCCTCCTTTTCACCCACCTTTATGCCAGCGGAACTCGGACGGTCAGAGGGCTTGAGGCCCTGACCCTTTCGGTGCCCCCTCTCCCGGGAACATCCATCGTAAAGCGCCCGGACAACGGGGGCTTCCGCTCCTGGGGCGAGATCATGAAGGAGAAGGGGTACGACACCCGGTACATCTATGCGGGGTACGGCTACTTCGACAACATGAACGCATTTTTCTCGGCCAACGGCTTCAACATCGTCGATCGCAGCAACTTCGCCGGCAACGAAATCACCTTCGCCAACATCTGGGGAGTTTGCGACGAAGACCTCTTCCGCAAGACCATCAGGGAATCGCAAAAGTCCTACAACGCGGGACGCCCCTTCTTCAGCATGGTCATGACCACTTCCAACCACCGCCCATTCACCTATCCTTCGGGGCGAATCGACATCCCCTCCAAAACCGGACGCTCCGGGGGTGTGAAGTACGCCGACTATGCCATCGGCAAATTCATCGAAGAGGCCCGCAAGGAGCCGTGGTTCAAGGACACGGTCTTCGTCTTCGTGGCCGACCACTGCGGCAACAGCGCCGGCAAGACCGAACTGCCGGTTAAAAAATACGAGATCCCCCTGCTGATCTATTCCCCCAACCACATTAAACCGGGGGTGGTGGACCGGATGATGGCCCAGATCGACGTTGCCCCCACTGTGCTCGGCCTCCTCAACACGATTTACACCACCGACTTTCTCGGCCGCGACATCCTCAAGGCCGATAACCGCACCGACCGTGCCTTCATCTCCACCTACCAGAAGCTGGGCTACATAGAGGGGGACCGCCTTCTGACCCTCGGCCCCCAGAAGGAGGCAACCCTGTCCCGCTTCGACCGCCGGAGCGGCGCCACGACGCCGCTTCCCATGGACAGGCGGCTTCTGGACGACGCTCTCGCCTGGTACCAGGGTGCGAACTACATCTATAAAAACCGCCTGAACAGGATTCCACAGCCATGAAAAATTGCCCTCCCGCCCCCCTGGATACTCACTTCTGGTTCCGGCACGGGGCGGTGCCGTTTCTTCTCTTTATTCTCGTGGCCACGGCCTGCGAAATTACCCATCTGGACCTGGTGCTGGCCGACCGGTTCTATGACTTCACCGCCGGCAACTGGCCCGCCCGCCGATCATGGTGGGCCGAGTGGCTCATCCACAAGCGGGGACGGGACCTGGTCGCGGTCGTTGCTTCCCTCTCCTTCATCTCATGGGTGCTCTCGTACCAGGTTGCCCGGCTGCGGACTTTCCGCTGGAACGCCCTCTACCTCCTTGTGGCTATCGTCCTCGGCACGGGGATCGTCACCATCGGCAAAGACCTTACCGGCCGCCACTGCCCCTGGTCCATGGAGCGCTACGGCGGCACCGTCCCCTACACCCGCCTCTTCGAAGGAAATCCCCCCGGAGCGAAGAAAGGGAAATGCTTCCCGGCGGGACATGCCGCCGGAGGCTTCTCCCTCATGGGGGTATACTTCGCCCTGCGGGACCGCCGCGCCGGGATCGCCCGGGCAGGCCTAATCACGGGGCTGGTGCTGGGCACCGTCTACGGCTACGCCCAGATGGCCCGGGGCGCCCACTTCCTCTCCCATACGGTCTGGTCCGCCGCCATCTGCTGGTTCGTCGCCCTGGGGCTTTACCTCGTCTTCAGGCCGAAGCTGAAAACACCCACGGGGGAATTCCCGTCTTGACCTAATCCGCTTATCCGGATACACTCCATTTCATGAAAAACGCAGCCCGACTATTTAAATCCCTTGCCGACGAAACCCGTCTCCGGATCCTGGCGCTCCTCCTGGCGGAGGAGAAGCTCTGTGTCTGTGATCTCATGGCAGCCCTGGAGCTACCCCAGTCCACGGTGTCGCGGCACCTGGCCCAGCTCAAGAACGCCGGCTGGGTGGATGACCGGAGGGAAGGGGTATGGGTCTACTATTCCCTCCTGGCCTCAGACTCTCCCGACCGCCGGGAGCTACAGGCACACCTGGCGCGGTACCTTGCCACGGAACCGGTCGCCATGGCCGACCGGGAGCGCCTCGCCGGCTTCGGCCAGGGGAATCGCTGCGCCTGATTTTTTTTGCGGCAAACCATCCGCCTATCCGGATAAACACAGGAGATTCAATGAAACAGCGCGTCCTCTTCCTCTGCACTCACAACGCCAACCGCTCCCAGATGGCCGAGGGACTGGTGAACCACTTCCTCGGCGACCGGTGGGAGGCCTGCTCAGCGGGCACCGAGGCCACCAGGGTCAATCCCCGGGCAACCAGGGCCATGGCAGAACTTGGAATCGACATCTCCGGCCAGCATTCCAAGAATCTGGCCGAGTTCGACGGCCAGTCCTTCGACCGGGTCATCACTCTTTGCGGCGATGCCGCCGAGACATGCCCCCTGTTCGTGGGCGGAGTCCGGCGCGAGCACCTGGGCTTTACCGACCCTTCCCGGACCGCGGGAACCGAGGAAGAGATCATGGCCGAGTTCCGCCGGGTGCGGGACGAGATGCGCGAGAAACTGACAACCCACCTGACGGGAGACAGCCATGAGTAAACACGTTTCCCGCAACCTCTCATTTCTCGACCGCTGGCTCACCCTCTGGATCTTCGCCGCTATGGCCTTCGGTATCGGCCTCGGCTGGTTCGTGCCGGGCGTGGAGCAGTTCATCAACCGCTTCCAGGTGGGGACAACGAACATCCCCATCGCCGCCGGCCTCATCCTCATGATGTATCCCCCCTTCGCCAAGGTGAAGTACGAGGAGATGCCCGAAGTCTTCCGCAACAGGAAGATCCTGGGGCTGTCGCTGGCCCAGAACTGGCTCATCGGGCCGGTCCTCATGTTCGTCCTGGCCATTGCCTTCCTCCCCGACAAGCCCGAATACATGGTGGGGCTCATCATGATCGGCCTTGCCCGCTGCATCGCCATGGTCATCGTCTGGAACGAGCTGGCCAAGGGGAACACCGAGTACGCCGCCGGGCTAGTGGCCTTCAACAGCATCTTTCAAGTGCTCTTCTACAGCGTCTACGCCTGGTTCTTCATCACGGTGCTCCCCCCCCTCTTCGGTCTGTCCGGCAGCCTCGTGGAGGTGAGCATTGGCCAGATCGCCGAGAGCGTCTTCATCTACCTGGGCATCCCCTGCATCGCCGGGGCACTCACCCGCCTCGTGGGCGTCAAGGTCATGGGAAAGGAGCGTTACCACCGGGAGGTAGTGCCCCGCATCGGCCCCATCACCCTCGTGGCGCTGCTCTTCACCATCGTGGTCATGTTCAGCCTCAAGGGAAACCTCATCGTCCAGTTGCCCCTGGACGTGGTGCGGATCGCCATCCCGCTCCTCATCTACTTCATCGTGATGTTCCTCATCTCCTTCTGGATGGGAAAGCGGCTCGGTGCCGACTACTCGAAGACCACGACGCTTGCCTTCACGGCGGCCAGCAACAACTTCGAGCTGGCCATCGCCGTGGCGGTGGCAGTCTTCGGCCTGAACTCAGGGGCGGCCTTTGCCGCGGTCATCGGGCCATTGGTGGAAGTGCCGGTTATGATCGGGCTGGTGAACGTGGCGTTCTGGTTCCAGCAGCGCTGGTTCCGGGCCACCGCCTGAGATTGGAGCATCGCACGTGTTCAAGCCGTTCGCCGACTACCTTGTATTCGATCTTTTCGGTCTTGCCGCCGGCAACCATTTGGGTGAAGCCCTCAATTTCTTCATCTACGACACCCTCAAGATCTTTTTTCTCCTCTCTGTCATAATCTTCGCCGTGGCAATCATCCGCTCCTGGTTCCCTCCGGAAAAGACCAAGCGGATCCTTTCCCACAAGCGGGTATACGTGGGGAACGTCATGGCGGCGCTTCTGGGGATCGTCACCCCCTTCTGTTCGTGCTCGGCGGTACCGCTCTTCATCGGCTTCGTGGAGTCGGGGGTTCCCCTGGGAGTCACCTTCTCGTTCCTCATCTCCTCACCCATGGTGAACGAGGTGGCCCTCATCATGCTCTGGGGGATGTTCGGCTGGAAGATCGCCCTCATCTACATCGGCACGGGGCTCCTGGTGGCCATTGTGGCGGGTATCATCATCGGACGGTTGAAGATGGAGAAGTTCGTCCAGGATTACGTCTGGGAGATGCAGGTGGGGAGCACCGACATTGCCGAACTGGGCTGGCCGGAGCGGTTCGCCTACGCACGGGAGTACACCATCGGGCTCCTGAAAAAGATCTGGCCCTACGTGGTGGTCGGCATCGCCATCGGCGGCTTCATCCACGGCTACGTGCCCCAGGATTTCCTGGCCCGCTGGGCCGGCCGCGACAACCCCTTCGCGGTGCCAGTGGCCGTGGCCCTGGGGGTACCCCTCTACAGCAATGCCGCCGGGGTGATACCCATCGTCCAGGCCCTGACCGGCAAGGGGATGGCCATGGGGACGGTGCTCGCCTTCATGATGGCGGTAACGGCCCTGTCGCTCCCCGAGGCGATCATCCTGAAAAACGTCCTCAAAAACCGGCTCCTGGCGGTCTTTTTCGGCACGGTCGCCATGGCCATCACCCTGGTGGGATATCTGTTCAACTGGATCCTGTAGTAATCAGCGAAAGGAGAGAGACCCATGAAGATCGAAGTTCTCGGCACCGGTTGCGCCAAATGCAAAACCCTCTATGAAAATGTGAAAAAGGCCGTGGAGATGAGCGGCAAAGAGGCGGAGGTGGTCAAGGTGGAGGAAATTGCCAAAATCATGAAATACGGGGTGATGAGCACCCCGGCCCTGGTGGTGGACGGCGTCGTCAAATTCTCCGGCAAAGTGCCGGCAGCGGATGAAATTCGGGGGATGCTGTGATGCGCATTATTGCCGCTCTCCTTTTTCTTTTTGCCGCCACCGCCGCCCGGGCGGAGCTTCCCTCGGCCAGTGACGCCGACATAAACAAGGCCCTCGCCTCAGGCAAACCGGCGGTCATCGACCTAGGGGCCAGGTACTGCATCCCCTGCAAGAAAATGGCGCCGATCCTGGAATCCCTGGCAGGGGAATACCGGGGCAAGGCAAGCGTCCTGTTCGTGGACGTCAATGCAAACCAGGCCGCGCCGAGGCGGTTCCGGGTGCAGATGATCCCGACCCAGATATTCTTCGACACCAGGGGCAAGGAAGTGAAGCGGCATATGGGCTTCATGGAAAAAGCCGATATCGTCAGGGAACTGAAGGCCCTGGGGACGCGATGAGCTTTCTCGACAATATCGAACTGATTGTCGCGACCCAACCGCTTCTGGCCTTCGGCGCGGTCTTTCTCGGGGGAGTCCTCTCATCGGCCTCCCCCTGCGTCCTTGCCACCATCCCACTGGTGGTGGGGTTCGTGGGGGGCTATGCGGAAGGGAGCCGGAAGAAGGCCTTTATCTACTCTCTTGCCTTCATCATCGGGCTGTCGATCACCTTCACCATGTTCGGCGCTGCGGCGGCGCTCCTGGGGACCATGTTCGGCACCGTGGGGGGGTGGTGGTACCTGGCCGTAGGGTGCGTAGCGGTAGCAATGGGACTCCAGATGCTGGGGTTTTACGAGCTGCGGCTGCCTGATCTGCCCCAATTCAAACCGAAACGGGGCGGCATAGTGGGCGCCCTTCTCCTGGGGCTCTTCTTCGGGGTCGCGTCATCCCCCTGCGCCACGCCGGTGCTTGTCGTGATCCTCTCTTTCGCCGCGCTGAAGGGAAACATCCTCTACGGCACCCTCCTGCTCTTCACCTACGCCCTCGGCCACTGCCTCCTCATGCTGGCAGCCGGCACCTTCACCGGCTTCGTGGAAGCCTTTGCCGCCTCGCGGGGGTTGGCCAACGCCTCCCTATGGGGAAAGCGGGTGAGCGGCCTCATCATCGCAGCAGTCGGAGCATGGTTCATCTGGCGGGCATTCTGAACAACAGCCAAGAAAAACTGCACTGGAAATCGGAGACCTGCCGCGCAAGTGACTGATGACCAGACCATTACGTCCTGCGGAACCGAGACAATGACTGCCAGGGTGGTGGAAGTACGTGCGTGATAGGGCAGGAAGTAATATACCCCCTCTCCCCAACCCTCTCCCACTGAGGGGAGAGGGAGTGAAAGGCTCTCCTGCCGAGGGAAGAGTCAGGGTTAAGCTCCCCTCCCTTTATGGGAGGGGCAGGGGGAATAAAGTCCCCTCTCCCCCCGTGGGAGAGGGTTAGGGAGAGGGGGGAGAATGTGTCCATAAACCTGACGGCAGCAGCCAAGGAACTCCGCCGCAACTCCACAGATGCGGAACGTCTCTTATGGAGCTATCTAAAAGCAAAGCGGCTCAACGGGCTAAAATTCCGGCGGCAGGAACAAATTGGCCGCTTCATTGCCGATTTTGTCTGCTATGAAAAAGGTGTTATCGTAGAGGCAGATGGTGGTCAGCATGCGCAGGAAAAGGAAAAAGACGCCGAACGGACCGACTGGCTCAATTCTCAAGGATTCACGGTACTTCGCTTCTGGAACCATGAAATCATGACCAATATCAATGGAGTGCTCGAAATAATAAGAACGCATTGCAGCTGACCATCTCCGTTTAACTTCTTGTCTCCCCCCTCTCCCCAACCCTCTCCCACTGAGGGGAGAGGGAGTGAAAGGCTCTCCTGCCGAGGGAAGAGTCAGGGTTAAGCTCCCCTCCCTTTATGGGAGGGGCAGGGGGGAGGGTGCAAACATTGTGAACAGATCGGAGTCATGAGATGACCACTGAAGAAATCACGAAACTTGCCGTCTTTGAAGGCCGGGAGATCAGGAAAACCATCCACAATGGCGAGTGGTGGTTCTCTATCATTGATGTTATCGAGGTTCTTACTGGCAGTGATCGCCCTCGTAAGTACTGGAGCGACCTGAAAAAGAAACTGCTTCAGGAAGGCTACGCTGAAGTGTCCGAAAAAATCGGACAGTTGAAAATGCTTGCTCCCGACGGAAAACAGCGGCTTACAGACTGCGCCAATACCGAGACAATTTTCCGCATCATCCAGTCCATCCCTTCCCCCAAGGCCGAGCCCTTCAAGCGCTGGCTCGCCAGGGTCGGACACGAACGTATCCAGGAGATCGAAAACCCCGAGCTGGCCCAGGAGCGGATGAAGCAGCTCTATGAGCAGAAGGGGTACCCCAAAGAGTGGATCGACAAGCGGCTGCGGGGCATCGCCGTCAGCACCAATCAGACATGCAAACTTCCAAGATCAAGGAGACCTATCAAACATGCTGTGCGACAAATTTCTTCGACTCCGGGAACTCTACCGCAAGGCGGCGCTGCTGGCCCTCATCACCATCATCTACAACATCGCCGAAGGGGGCGTTTCGGTCTGGTTCGGCGCGGCGGACGAAACCCTCTCCCTCTTCGGCTTCGGGCTCGATTCCTTCGTGGAGGTGATCTCGGGGGTGGGTATCTGGCACATGGTGCGCCGGCTCCAGCGGGGGGAGGAGGAAAAACGAGACGATTTCGAGCGCCGGGCGCTGCGGATTACCGGGGGGGCCTTTTACCTTCTGGCGGCGGGGCTCGTGGCGACGGCGGGGCTCAGCATCTACGGCGGGCACCATCCGGATACCACCGTCTGGGGGATTGTAGTGTCGCTGGTTTCCATCTCTTTCATGTGGCTCCTCATCCGGCAGAAAACCACGGTGGGAAAGGCCCTCAACTCGCCGGCAATCCTCGCCGACGCGGCTTGCAGCCGGGCTTGTCTGCTGCTTTCGGTGGCACTGCTGGCCGCCAGCGCCGGTTATGAGCTGACCGGCATCGGCTTCCTGGATTCACTGGGCTCCCTGGCCATTGCCTGGCTCTCCTTCAAGGAGGGACGCGAAGCCTTCGGGAAGGCCGACGGCATGGCGTGCTCCTGTTCCTGCTCCTGCGGCACCGCGGAGCACTAACAGCCTCGCCCCCCTACCCCAGCCGCCGGAAGGCCGATGCTTTCACGGCGGCAAACACCTCGCTCCCCACCGTCAAATCCAGTTCGCGGGCCGCTTCAGCGGCCACCTCGGCCACCAGGCGGCCGTTGCCGCAATCCAACTCCACCCCTGCCTTCCGCCCCGCTTCGAAGGTGCCGGCGACCGTACAGCGAAAGAGGTTCCGGGCACTGATCGCCTCGGGGTGCTTCTTGAAGAGAATCATATCCTTCGATGAGAGTTCGAAGAGGAGCTCTCCCTCCCCCGGCGACGCGGTGAGAAGCAGCCGGTTTCCCTCCCAGTTGTAGGAGGTGAGGTTCTGGTGCTCCCTGGGATCGGCAAGGCGCAGGATGTTTATGTACCCCACGGGGCTCGCCCCCATGCGGCTGCGTGCCAGTTCATCGGGCGTACTGTCCGCCACCTGGCGGCCGCGGCTGAAGACGATGACGCGGTCGGCCATGAGCCGCATCTCCACCAGGGAATGGGAGATGAAGAGATACGGAATGGCGAATGCCTCGCAGGCCCCCCGCAGGTAGGGGATAATCTGGAATCGGAGGGCATCGTCCAGGGCGGAGAGGGGCTCGTCCATGAGAAGAAGCCGGGGATTGGAGAGGAGCGCCCGGCCAAGGGCAACCCGTTGTTTCTCCCCGCCGGAGAGGTTGGTCACCCCTCGCTCCAGCAGATGGCCGATCTTCAGCACGTCGATGATGTCATCGAGCCCCACCTGCCGGTTCGCCACGGCGCACCGCTTCCAGCCGTAAAGGAGGTTCCCCCTGACCGAAAGGTGAGGGAAGAGGTGGGGGTTCTGGAATACCAGCGCAACCCGCCGCCGCTCGGGAGGCACGTTGATCCGCCGGGAGGAGTCGAAGAGGGGCTCGCCGTCCAGCAAAAGCTCGCCGGAATTGGGCCGATCGAGCCCTGCCAGCATGTTCACCAGGGTCGACTTGCCGCTCCCCGACTCGCCGAAAATGCCGATGCGACTCCCCTCAACGTCAAAGCCGGCCTCCAGGCGGAACGCGCCGAAGGATTTGGTCGCTTTCACCCGCAACTTCATCTCAATCGCTCCTCGACGCGCGGCGTGCCAGATATTCGTGGAAGAAGAGGACCAGCAGCGAGACCCCGGCGGAAACCAGGCAGAGGGCCAGAGCAGCGCTTTCTCCACCGGGGGCGCTTACATAGTCGTATACTGCGAGAGGTATCGTCTGGGTCACGCCGGGAATGTTGCCGGCAATGATAATGGTGGCGCCGAACTCGCCGAGGCTGCGGCCGAACATGAGTGACGAACCGGCGGCAATCCCCCTCAGTGAGAGGGGGAGGATAACGGTGGCCAGGGTGTCGCACCAGCGGGCACCAAGGGTGCGCGACGCCTGTATGAGGCGCGCGTCCACGGACTCCATGGCGATCCTGATGGAGCGGACCAGGAGCGGAAAGCCCACCACCGACGAGGCGATGACCGCCGCATACCAGGTGAAGATTATCCTCACCCCTGCCGCATCGAGAATCCCCCCGAGCCATCCTTCCCGGCCCAGGAGCAGGAGAAGCAGGTATCCGATCACCACCGGAGGGAGGGTAAGCGGCAGATTGAGAAACACTTCCACAAAGGTTTTGCCGCGGAAGGCATGAAAACTCATCACATAAGCGACGGCGACGCCGAATGGGAGCGAAACGATTGTCGCAGCCAGGGCAACTTTTGCGGAGAGCCTGATGGCATCTATGTCTGCGGGGGTAAAGGTTGGCATGGGAGCATCATTTCATTGCAAAGCCGAATTTTTCCAGTACCATCCTCGCCTCAGCCGAATGGAGGAAACGCAGGAACTTAACCGCATCCCGATTCCCCGCCCCGGTCACGGTAAGGGCCATGGGGTACGTAACCCGGTCGTGGAGCCCCGCCGGGACGGTGAAGAGTATTTTCGACCGTTTCCCCAGCAAAAGGGCATCGGTACGATACACTAAAGCGCCGTCCACCTCGCCCAGTTCGGCGTACTTCATCGCATCGCGAACATCCCTGGCCATGACGAGCTTACCCTCCAGCGCCTTTTCCAGTCCGGCCGCCCTGAATGATGCCATCGCATATTCGCCGGCCGGCACGCTCTTGGGACTGCCGATGGCTATCTTCCGGAGCTTCGGCAGGTCACGCATGCCGGAAACCGGCACTGCCGTGATCCCGGCAAAGACCAGCTCGTTATGGGCGAAGGTGTCGATGCTGGAGGGCTCCAGCAACTTTCGGCCCCTGAGATACTCTACCCATTCCGGATTTGCTGAAATAAAGATGTCAACGGGCGCCCCCTGTTCGATCTGCTTGGCCAGGGTGCCGGAGGCTCCGAAGTTTTTCCGGAAAGTGACGCCGGGCATTCTCCCTGAAAACCGGGCCGTCAACTCGTCGACCGCCTCCCTGAGGCTGGCCGCCGCCGACAGGGTCAACTCAGAGGGAAAGGCCGGCTGAACGTTTGAGAAAATACAGGTAAAGGCTATTGACAGGAAACCTATGATCCTCCGCACGATACTTCCTCCTTATGGATAGAATCGACCTTGGCACGAGCCCTGGAGAACCCTTTCCGGGCCGCCTCAGCCATTCTATCGCAAAGGTGATGCCGAAAATCGTACCGGCCCCTTCCCCCCGCAGGGGGAGCGCCTTCACGCCTCTGGGCAGCATATCGCGCAGAATTGCGGTTACCCCACCGACATAATCGATAGGCATAAAAAGAGGGGATTGCACATCCTTTGGGCACCGGCCCGTCGAACATGCCATCCCCTCGGGATGCGGTCCCGAATCACTTGACGCCGATGATCACGCTCGAAGCCTTAAAGAGAGCACAGGCATGCCCCCCCTTCACGATACCCAGCTTCTGCGCACTCTCGTTGGTAATGACGGCACTTATGGTATTGCCGCCACCGATCTCCACGTCCACCTCGGTACTGACCGGGCCTTCGATCACGTTCGCTACAACGCCGCACATGATGTTGCGGGCACTTATCCTGGCGTCATGGAGATCCGTGCCGATGATGACCGAACTCGCCTTGATGATGGCATAGGCCTCCATGCCGACTGCCAGTGCCAACCTGTCGACACTGGCATTAGTCACGACAGCGGTAACCGGTGTTCCCGCCTTCAGGTCGAGGGAGACTTCAGCATTCACCGCCCCCTTGGAAATGCCGCTGACTGTTCCGGAGAATACGTTTCGCGCACTGATTTTCATGACCTTTTTCCTCCATTTCGCTTGAAGATACCTAACCGAACCACCCCTTCTGAGTCAAAGGATAGCGCTGAAATCAGACAAGTAAAGGTTGCCACACATGGTTGCCTCCACCCGCGACTATTGATATACTTCCCCCGTTAACAGGCATCTCCATTCAATTTACCAGGGAGGAACCAATGAAACGAACAGCACTCTGCGCACTCACCATCGCCATGGCAACCGTCACCGGCTGCTCTCAGCCGATGACGCGAACCCAGACAGGAGCCGCCGTTGGCACGGGCGTAGGTGCAGCAATCGGCGCAGGCCTTGGCCAGGCCATTGGCCGCGATACCGAATCGACCCTCATCGGAGCGGCAGCAGGGGCATTGGCCGGCGGACTCACCGGCGGAGCCATCGGCAACTACATGGACAAGCAGGAAAATGCCATGCGGCAGGCGGTTGCGGCCGTGGACGGAGCCAGTGTCCAGCGCAACCAGAACACCCTCGCCGTCACCTTCAAATCGGACATCCTCTTCCCGGTCAATTCGGCCGTACTTCAGCCAGGCGCCAACGATGAAATCACGAGGGTAGCACAGGTACTCACCCAGTACCCCGCGACCAACATCACCATCGCCGGCCATACCGACAGCACCGGAAGCGATGCCTTGAATCAGGACCTGTCCGAGCGCCGCGCCAATGCCGTCAAGAGTGCTCTCGCCGCACGCGGAGTCGCCCCGACCCGCATGACCGCCATCGGTTTCGGAGAGAGCAAACCCATTGCCGACAACAGCACCGAAGCCGGACGGACCATAAACCGCCGGGTGGAGATCACCATCGTACCGCAACAGCAGCAATAACCTGCCGCTTCAACGCAGCCAGCACCGGCCCGCCCGACAGCGGGCCGGTTTTTCATTTTCAACAGGTCCTGGCACGGCAGGTCGTTACCGCCGCAACAACTCCTCCGCGGCAGGGATATCTTCCTCGGCGACATGAATCTGCTGGGGACCGATCCCCCCCTGGGGCTCCGGAAGCAGGAAGTACTCAATCCCCCCCTCCCTCAGAATCGCCTCCACACGGGCTTGGTCGTTCACATCCTTGGGATCGTAGAATTTCACCATGACGGCCCTCCTTGACCATGTAGTTCGGAAACAATTCTACCAGGAAAAAGGGAGCTACGTACCTGCCGGTGACAAAGACCCGGCGCTTGTGCTATGGTTACGGCACTGGAGCCGGTTCCGGCCGGTCAGCATCCGGCGGCAACGGCATTTAAACATTCAATATCAGGAATTTACGAAACAGAAATGTTTCAGGGACAACTACTCAAGGGAGGGATAAACCGATGATAACCCACATTGTATTTTTCAGATTTAACGACCCGACACCGGCGAACTTGAATGCGACAAAGGAAAAGCTGGAGAGCATGAGAGGAAAGATTCCGCAACTGCGCCACCTTGAGGTGGGGATCGACGTCGTCAGGTCCGAGCGCTCCTACGACCTGGCCCTCGTGACGAAGTTCGACTCCCTGGAAGATCTCCAGGCATACCAGGTGCATCCTTACCATGCCGGCGAGGTGATCCCCCACATGAAAGGCGTGGCGGCAGCCAGTGCTGCGGTCGATTACGAATCCATCTGAAAAAGCCCGGCATTGCCCGCAAAACTTCAACGCCCCGTTCCTCTGTGAGGGAACGGGGCGTTGTCATTCAAAGGCTTCTAGATCCAGCAACCGCCGCCTTCTATATCGCCGCTCTCGTCCTTCCCCTTGGGGGCAACCTTGTACTTCGCCTCGCGAACTGCCGTGCGGATTTTTCCGACCGCATCCTCGGTCACTTCGCCGAGCTTCTCCCGGACTTCGCGGCCCGGCTTGGGGGTGAGCAGGAGGGCGGCACCGGCCGCAAGGGCCGCGCCGGCGAAGAAAGCCATGATAGCAGCAGTTTCGGTGTTTTTGCTGTCTGACATACGGTGCGCTCCTTTAGTCTCTGGCGTTACGCCTGATGGTAATTCCTGTTTATCACATTATTGCTGACATTGGAACAGCAGGTTTAATTCCGCCATCCCGCGGGTATCACCTGAACGCCGGTAACGGCGTCACGATGCGCCACACCTCACTCCCCTCAACCGGTTCGTAGCGCCACTGCTGGAGGTCCTCAATGGTCTTGAGCCGGGCAGAGGGGAGGATGTAATAGTCGATTTCCGCCCGAACCGTCGCCGTCCCCTTTTCCCTATCGACTTCCGTCCCCTTTACCCGGTAGTCGGCCATGGAAACCCCCTCCGCTGCCCTGGCCCGCATGAGGCAGTCCTCTCTGATCGAAGGGGCGGCAAAGGTATCGCAGGCCTTTTCGTACTCATGCCACCGCACCATCTGACCATACTTCCGGGAACTGTCCTCAAAGCGCTGGGCCACCAGGTAAGGATTGCGGCAGCCGGCAAGGAGAACGGCCAGGAGAAGAAACGATGCAGCCCGTTGGATGTGCATGGGGTTACCTCCCGGGGCGGTGATGCGGATGAAGCTCAACGCCCTTTGATGTGCCGCACGAGCTCAACGGCGATTTCGAACCGGCCGAAGGGGGGAATGAGATAGAAACCGCCTACCCGGTCGCGGACCGAATCGATGAACTCCCGGGCGATGGCGAGCCCCTCCCGGACCCCCGCTTCCTTTTCCTTCCCCCGCATCCTCGCCCGAATCCCGTCAGGAATGACTATTCCCGGCACCTCGTTGTGCAGGAACTCGCAGTTGCGCTCACTCACCAGCGGCAGAATTCCCGGCAGAACCGGCACCCCCAGATGAGCCGTCCGCTCCAGCATCTCGTCCAGGCGCGCCAGGTCGTAGAGGGGCTGGGTCTGGACGAAACGCGCCCCGTTGGCCACCTTCTTGTTCAGGCGCTCCGCCTGCACCTCCATCCGCTGGCTGTTGGGATTGAAAGCGCAGCCGATGGTGAAGCCGGCCCCCCGGCCGAGGGGATTCCCCAGGGCGTTCACCCCGGCGTTCAGGTCGGCCAGGAGCTTGATGAGGGTAAAAGAGTTCAGATCGTAGACCGACGTGGCCCCGGCCTGTTCGCCAATCCGGGCGGGATCCCCGGTGATGGCGAGGATATTCCGTATGCCCAGGAGGCTCGCCCCCATGAGGTCCGACTGGAGCCCAAGAAGGTTACGGTCCCGGCAGGTGATGTGGACGATGGTCTCGATCCCCGCCTCTTGCTGGATGAGATGCCCCAGGGCAATGTTCCCCATGCGGATGCGGGCAAGGGGATTTTCGGCGATGTTGATGGCATCGGCACCGGCGGTCTTCAAGGTCTGGCTCCCCTCGATAATCTTCGCGCAGTCGAAACCCTTGGGGGGATCCAGCTCCACGGTGACCACCGGTTCCTTCCCCCACTTCGCCAGAAAGCCTTCCGCCCCGGCAACCGCCTCGCGCCGCTCCTCCACGGGCGTCGCAGCCGCCACCACGCTGCGGGCCACGGGAACCATCCCCGCAAGCCGCTCCGCCAGGCTGCGAATATGGTCCGGCGTCGTGCCGCAACACCCCCCCACCAGCACCGCGCCATTGGCCACCATCTCGGCGGCCCGTTCGGCAAAGTAGTCAGGGGTGGTGCGGTAGACGTGGCGTCCGTTCACATACTCGGGGAACCCGCTGTTGGGGTATGCCGCGATGGGAAGCGCCGTGGCGCCGGCCATGCGGCGGATGGTGCCGAGCACCTCCAGGGGGCCCGCGCCGCAGTTGGCCCCCACGACGCTTGCCCCGGCATTGGTCAGCGCCAGCGCTGCCCGCTCCACGTCGGCCCCGCCGGCCAGGCGGCCGTTCTCCAGGAACGCCATGTTCGCCACCACCGGAAGCCCCGTCTCCCGGGCCGCCGCCAGGGCGCAGAGAATCTGCCCCAGGTCGGTAAAGGTTTCGAGGATGAGGAGATCAACCCCTCCGTCGGCCAGGGCCAGCACCTGCCGCCGGTAGATCTCGGCCGTCTCGGCCGGGGAGAGCTCCCGCTCATCCCCCTTCACCCGGACCAGGGGGCCCACGGAGCCGGACACAAAGGCGTTGGCGCCTTCAGCAGCCTCCCGGGCAAGCCGTGCCCCCCGCAGGTTGATCTCCCGCTCCCGCTTTTCCAGGCCGATGGCCGCAAGCTTCGTCCAGTTGGCGCCGAAGGTGTTGGTCTCGATGACCCGGGCTCCGGCGGCCAGGTACTCCCGGTGGAGCTCCAGGACCAGCTCCGGCCGCACCAGATTCAGGTGCTCCACGTTGGCGTCGAGGGATACCCCCTTGGCGTAGAGCATGGTGCCGATGGCACCGTCGCCGATGAGGATTTCGTTCTTCAGGGATTCGAGAAAATTCATAGACTAGATCTTCCCCAGCACCTTCAAAAGGTGCGGCACCATCTGCTTCTTGCGGGACATGACCCCCTTGAGCTCGTAAAGATGGGGCTCCACCTGGGGGTAGCCCATAATATGGGCAAGCTCATTCTTCCCTTCCACCAGGAAGAGGGTCGTTTCGCTGTAAATGTCAGTGACCATGAGGCCGGCCATGGCAAGCCGGTCAACCTCTTTCACACTCTTCAGGGTTTCGCGAAGGGTCTCCTTCAACTCGTGGAACTCGTCGAACCCCACCACCTCCACCTGCCCCACGCCGAAGAGGATATCCCCGGCGGTGAAGTGCTTGAAGTCGGAGCGGACCGCCTTCTCCAGAGTGGCATGGGCGGAGAAGCCGCCGCAAGCGGAGAAGATGTCCTTGCCGAAGGCCACGTGATCGAGGCCGGCGCGCTCTTCGAGCCAATGCACCATCTCCCGGTCGCGGCGGGTGGTGGTGGGAGATTTGAGGATCACCGTGTCCGAGAGAATCCCGGCCAGCAGGAGCGCCGCGATCTTCTGTTCCGGCTCTATCCCCCCCTCCCGGTAGAGGGAGGCGACCACGGTGCAGGTGCTCCCCACCGGGGCGGCCATGAAGGTGATCGGCTGATTGGTGGGGGGATTTCCCAGCTTGTGGTGGTCGATAACCTCCAGGATTTCCACCGTTTCGGCACCGGGAACCGACTGCCCCAACTCGTTGTGGTCCACGAGGATGAGGGCGTAGGGAATCGGTGACAGCAGCGACGATTTGGTGGCAACTCCGGCAATGGTGCCGTCTTCCTCCACGGCGATCACGGCGGGCTCGCCGGAGTGGAGGAGCTTGAGGCGCAGATGGTCCAGGGGCTCGGCCACCCCGATTTTCTCGAATTTTCCATCCACGAAATGGGACAGCGGCGTGGAGAGCCGGGCCAGGCCGGCAGCAGTGGCAGTGTCGTGGGGAGTGGAGATGACCGTTACGCCCCGCTCCTGTGCCCGTTCACGCAATCCATCGGCCAAGGGGAACCCGCCGGTCACCACCAGGAGCCGCACCCCCCGCTCGATGGCCGCCTGCTGGATCGTGCGGCGGTCTCCCGTCATAATCAGGAGCGAGGACGGGTCATAACCCTCAATGCGGCTCGAAAACGACTCCTCCAGCATGGCGCCGATGAACAGGTGCAGGTGCTCCTCCCCATCGGAAGGGGTGCCGGTGAGAAATGTGCCGTCAAGGCAGGCCGCCAGGGTGCTGAGCGACGCATCGACTCCCCGCTTGCGACCCGTATCGACCAGCAGATACTTCTCTGAAAGTTTGAGGAGCGACACGAGCCCCAGCGGCGCACCCGCATCATCGACAACCGGCAGCACCCGGATGCCGTGGGTATGGAACATGCCGAGGGCGTCGCGCAGGGGGGTGACGGCCGAAGCCGTCACCGGCTGGCGGTTGAGGACGTGGCAGACCTTCGGGTGGACGTCGGCGAGGTAGACCGGCGGCTCCACCCCCAGGCGGTCTAGGATGTAGCGGGTCTGGGGATTCGGTTCCCCGGCCATGGCGGCCGTGACGCTCTTCTGCCCCTGGCGGTTTTTCAGGGCCGCATAGCCCAGCGCCGAAGCGACGGAATCGGTATCGGGGTTGCGGTGCCCAACCACGTAAATCTGCTTATCCATTGATTCTCCTGCTTTTTATGCCCGGCGAGGCAAATTGTGTGCTATAAGAGCGTGCTTCACTCAACCACGCGGAAGGAACTGCCATGCAGCAACTCATCGACTGGCTCGTCGCCACCATTGGCGCCATGGGCTACCCGGGCATCTTCATTCTCATGGCCATGGAAAGCTCCGTTTTCCCGGTGCCGAGCGAACTGGTCATGCCTCCGGCCGGTTATCTTGCCCACCGGGGGGAGATGAACCTCTGGCTCGCCATCCTCATCGGTACGCTGGGAAGCCTTGCGGGGGCCTATGCCAACTATTACGCCGCCCACTGGCTGGGGCGTCCCCTCATCCTCAAGTACGGAAAGTATGTCTGGATAACCGAAGAGAAGTTCGCGAAAGTTGAGACATTCTTCCACAAGCACGGCGAGATTTCAACCTTCATCGGCCGGCTCCTCCCCGTGGTGCGGCACCTGATTTCGCTCCCCGCCGGACTCGCCGGCATGCACCACGGGAAGTTCGCCTTCTACACCACGGCAGGAGCATTTTTCTGGGTGACGATCCTCACCTGGATCGGCTATTTCATCGGCCAGAACCAGGAACTGATCATGCGCTACTCCCACCAGGCGCTGATCTGGGTCATCATTTTCAGCATTGCGCTGGTGGCGGTTTATGTGCGGTGGCACCGACGAAAACAGGGCCGGGCGTAACCGGCAATCGCCCCACCACTCTCCCCAAAACAGATAACCCCGGAACAGCAGCCCGTTCCGGGGTTTTTTCTTTTCTGAAGCCTGCAGCGTCCTACTTCGGCACCTTCTCCCAATCCTTCAGGAAGCGCTCGATGCCGGCATCGGTGAGGGGATGCTTGGCAAGCTGGAGCATGACCGAGTACGGAATGGTGGCGATGTCGGCGCCGATGAGGGCGGAGTTCAGAACGTGGACCGGGTTGCGGACGCTGGCCACGATGATCTCGGCGGTGTAGCCGTAGTTATCGAAGATCGTCTTGATGTCATCGATGATCCCCATGCCGTCCTGGGAGATGTCGTCGAGGCGTCCCACGAAGGGAGAGACATAGGTGGCGCCGGCCTTGGCGGCCAGCAGCGCCTGCATGGCGGTGAAAATCAGGGTGACGTTGGTCTTGATCCCCTTCTGGGTCAGGGTGGAGCAGGCCTTGAGCCCCTCGGTGGTCATGGGGAGCTTGATGACGATGTTCTTGTGGATCTTGGCCAGTTCCTCGGCCTCGCGGATCATCCCGTCGTGCTCCAGGGAAATCACCTCGGCGGAAATGGGGCCGTCAACGATGCCGGCAATCTCCTTGATGACATCCTCGAACTTGCGCCCCGACTTGGCGATGAGCGAGGGATTGGTGGTGACGCCGTCCACGAGCCCAAGGGCATGGGCCTCGCGAATCTCGTTCACGTCTGCGGTGTCGATGAAAAACTTCATGCGTGTTCCTCCGGTTTTGATTGAGTATCTGTAGTGCTCGTATGTTCGACATTTGCCCGGTACTTCTCAAGGCAGGCCATGGAACAGAAATGGATTCGCTTTCCCTCGTGGCGGCCGATGACGGCATCATCCCCGGTGACGTAGACGCCGCAGACCGGATCCTGGAAGGTCTCTTCCTTCTCGGGCTCCTGAACCGCCGGTTTTTCTCCCCGATTCTTCTGCATGAGCCCCTGCACGATCTTGAAGCCCACATAAAACAGGATGAGGATTACAATCAGCCGCATCTAATAACTCCTAAACCTTTGTGACCCGCTCGCCGGAAGGAAGCGCCCGGAGCAGTTCATCGGCGCGGCGCCCCAGGCCGGGATGAATGACGGCGGGGGCGATCTCAGCAAGGGGGACCAGAACGAAACGCCGCTCGTGGAGCCGGGGATGGGGGATGACGAGCCCCTCACCGTCAAGGATGAGGTCGCCGTAGAGGAGGATATCCAGGTCCATGGAACGGGGCCCCCACTGAACCGCCCTCTTCCTCCGGAACACCTCGGTTTCGATTCTCTGGAGTTCCGTGAGCAGCAGGCTGGGGGAAAGGGACGTTTCAACCCTTATTACCGCATTCAGGAAATTGGGCTGTTCCACCGGGCCCACCGGCTCGGTATCGTAGAAACCGGAGAGGGCCGTGATGCGGGTCTGGGGAAGTTTGCCGATTTCGGCCACGGCCCGCAGCAGGTTCAGCTCCCGGTCCCCCTGGTTCGACCCGAGGGCTATGAAGACATTGGATTCCACCGCACGATTAGAGCACAACACGCCCGATTTTTCAACGCCCCTGACCGCCTTTACCGGTCCCCGGTCCCGGCCTCTCAGTGCAATTCCTCCCCCGTGGTGGTCATGACGAGCTTGCCGTGCTTTACCCCCTTCACGCCGATCAGCTCATCGGCAATCTTCTTCACCTCCCGGGCCTTGCCCCGCACCACCAGGACTTCGAGGCAATTGTGGGCATCCAGATGGACGTGAAGCGCCGAGACAATCTCGTTGTGGTGGGAGTGCTGCTGCTCGGTGAGCTTGTCGGAGAGGTCGCGGACATGATGGTTGTAGACAAGGGTCACCGTGCCGACGGTTTCCTCCTCGCCCCCCTCCCACTTGAGCTCCACCAGCGCCCCGCGGATCAGGTCGCGAATCGCCTCGGAGCGGTTCATGTACCCCTTTTCCTCGATGAGGCGGTCGAAATTCTCCAGCAGTTTATCGTCGATGGAAATGCCGAATCTGACGGTTTCGCCCATGGGTCTGTTCTCCTGCGGCTGGACTGAAAACTGTTGGATGATAGACCACTTCAGGCGGCAGGGGAATCTTTTTTTAGCGCTGATTCCGTAGTTTCCGCACCCCAAAGGAGATGAGGAACAGGGTGAAGTTCACCAGAATGATGGTCGCGCCGGCCGGAAGGTTGCCCAGAAAGGAAATGACGATGCCGGCCGCCACCGACAGAACCCCGAGGGCCACGGCAAGGGCGATGGCGGTCCGGAACCCGCGGGCCATCTGCAGCGAGGTGACCGCGGGGAGGATGAGGAGTGCCGAAATGAGCATGATCCCCACCACCTTCATGGCCAGCACCACGGTGAGCGCGGTGAGGAGGACGAGCACGGCGTTGATCCGGTCGACCCGGACCCCCGACGTGCGGGCAAGCTCCTCGTCGAAGGTGATGGCCAGGAGGTCGTGATAGAAGAAAATCACCGCCAG
Organism: Geobacter benzoatilyticus; assembly: GCF_017338855.1. Lineage (NCBI taxonomy): Bacteria > Pseudomonadati > Thermodesulfobacteriota > Desulfuromonadia > Geobacterales > Geobacteraceae > Geobacter > Geobacter benzoatilyticus. The sequence continues at coordinate 1,726,008 of NZ_CP071382.1, read as the reverse complement.
GCAGACGATGACAAAGAGAACCCCCGTCTGCCCCAGTTCGAAGGGGCTGATGGAGAGGATGTTCCCGAAGAGGTAGCTGAAGAGGTCCACGTTGAAGCCGCCGGCTATGCTGGCCAGCATTATGCCTATGGCGATCCCCAGGGACGAAACGATGCCGATTGCGGCGTCGCCGTAGATACGCGCCCGTTCGGCCAGCTTCAGGATGCCCAGGGCCGCCAGCAGCACGGCCGGTATGGCGGCAACGGCGGCGTAGGCCGACTGAAAGCGGAGGAAAAGGGCCAGCGCCACGCTCCCGAAGGTAACATGGGCGAGGCCGTCGCCGATGAGCGACAGTCGCCGCAGCACGAGGAACACCCCGAGCACCGAGCAGAGCGCCGCGATGAGGGACCCGGCCGCAAGGGCCCGGAGGAGAAAACCGTACTGGAATATTTCGAGGAAAGTCATAATAACCCTGAGTATCGCAGTTGAAAGTTGCCGAAATGAGAGCATCAGGGCTCTTTCGTTGCAATTCTTGGCGAAATGGAGCGTCAACAGCCGATAGTGTCTGAGCCCGCCGGGCGAGTTTATCGGCTGTAGCGAAGTGAGCCTGGAATTGTAGAAAGAGCACGTCAGCTCGAATGCAGGCAGCTTTCAACTGCCATTTCGCCCTTAATGCCTGTGACAGATCAGGTGCTGGCTGGAAGGGCCGAAAAACTCCGCCATTTCCGAAGAGCCGCAAAAATCGTCGAAGCCGCCATAAAAGACCAGGCGCTTGTCCAGGTAGAGGAGCTTCGAGGCGTAGCTGCCGATGGTGCCGCTGTCGTGGGTCACGAGAATGACCGTGGTTTCCCTCTCACGGTTGAGATCGCTGATGGCGCGGTAGAAACTCTCACGCGTCTCGGGGTCCAGGGCCGTTGTCGGTTCATCGAGCACGAGAAGTTCCGGTTCGTTGACAAGTGCCCGGGCCAGGAGCACCCGCTGCCGCAGCCCCCCGGAAAGCTCGCCGATGAGCCGGTTGCGGATGTCGCCGATCCCCATGAGTTCCAGCGCCCGGTCAACCGCCCCGGCATCCTCGCGGCTAAGGCGACGGGGAAAACGGCGGGCGGCCAAGAGCCCAAGCCCCACCACTTCGGCAACGGTGGCGGGAAAGTGGGGATTGAAGTGCTGGAGCCCCTGGGGGAGGTAGCCCACCCGCTGCCACTGGTCGAAAGATTCCAGCGGGGCGCCGAAGAGGCTCACCCCTCCCCGGTCGGGGCGGGCAAGCCCCAGGATGCAGCGGACAAGGGTGCTCTTCCCCGAGCCGTTGGGGCCGACGATACCGACATAGCTCCCCTTTTCCACGGCAAACGACACGTCGCACAGGGCATCGGCCCCCTGGTAGGCCAGGGAAAGACCGTGAACCGTAACAACCTCTACCGGCATTGGAGCCCCTTCCGAAGATTCTCGAGATTTTTCTCCATGAGCCCGATGAAGGTTACCCCCTTGTCCATATCGGTCTTGGAGACGGTATGGGCGCCATGGAGCATCAGTATCGAGGCGCCGGTTTCCCGGGCAATGGTTTCGGCAGTGCGGGGGTCGAGGAGTTCCTCGGTATAGATATGCTTCAAGCCTTCGGCCCGCACCTGCTTCACGAGCGCCGCCAGTTTCGCCGGGGTCGGCTCGGCATCGGCGGAAACGGCGTAGGCCGACTCGTAGCGAAGCCCGTAGCGGTTGGCCAGATAACCGAAGGCAAAATGCCCGCCATGGAGAACGGTCCGCGTGGCGCATGTGGCGAGCCAGGTGCGGTAGCGGTCGTCCAGTTCGGCCAGTTTGGCCCGGTAGGCGGCGGCGTTGGCCAGGTAGAGGGAACGGTTGGCCGGGTCCCGGTCGGCAAGGGCAGCGGCAATGGTATCCACCATAAGTTGGGCGTTGGTGAAATCGAGCCAGAGATGGGGATCCATCCCTTCACCGCCGTGACCGCGCTCCCCATCGTCATGGCCGGCGTGCCTGGCGCCATCGCCCGCCTTCAGGAATTTTGCGCCGCGGCTGGCATCGACCACCGTGAGCCTGCTGCTGCCTGCTCCCTTGACGATCTCGCCGGCCCACGGCTCCATGTAACGATTCGTATAGACGAACAAGTCCGCCCGGCTCACCCGGACAATGTCTTCGGGGCGGGGCTCGAAACTGTGGGGCTCCATGCCGGGAGGCAGCAGCATCACCACCTCGGCCTTGTCCCCCGCCACGACACGGGCAAACTCGTAAACCGGGAAAATGGTAGCCACAACCAGAAGCCTGCCGCCCCCCCCGGCCGCTTGCTCCGCCTGCTTCCGGCATCCGGCGGCGATAGCCGTCAGCATCAACACAAGCATGATAGCAACAATACGTCTCATGAATCCTCTTCGTTCGTCAGTTGGTGCAGCAGCAACAGGCAATAAGCGGCATTTGCGTTTGCCGCTCTAAGATACCCCTAGACCGGTGCTTGTCAAGGGGGAATCCCTCCGTTGACTCCCACCGGCAGATGGGCTACAGTGGCCGTAACTTTCACCACCGGCGGCCGGAAAGGAGATATGGCAATGCTCATGGGGAAGCTGGCGCACCAGGCGGACCTGATCGAAGCCCTCACCGATGCGGCCGGCGCCAATGGCGTCAGAGCCGGAGCAGTGCAGGTGGTCGGCGCCCTCCAGAAGGCAAAGCTCGGCTTCTATGACCAGTGGCGCAAAGCCTACCGGGAACTCCCCTTCGAAAGGCCCATGGAGATCGTTTCCGGCATGGGGAACGTCTCCCTTCGCGACGGCAAACCCTTTATCCACCTCCATCTCGCCCTGTCCGACGATGAGGGGAAGGTCTTCGGCGGCCACGCCCTGGGGGGGTGCACCATCTTCGCGGCCGAATTCTCCATCATGCCGCTGCCAGGGGAAGCGCCGGTTCGTGTTTTCGACGAGACCACCGGCCTCTATCTCTGGGAGAGGGCAATCTACCCGACAGAAGCATCCGGGGAAATTTCTCCCGAACTGGCGCGGGCACTACTTCAACCCTAATTTCACCGGCAACACCCTAGGATTTCATGAAGGCAGGATACAAACGGATACCAACCGCTGAAGAACAGGAGCTTGAGCGCAAGCGGCGGGAGTTCCACGCCCTTGAACGGCGCCTGGTCCGGCTCGAGCACGACCTGGAGGATCTCCGGGAGGAGATCAGGGAGTTCGAGAAGCTCTATGCGGTTAAAATGGCCGACCGGGTCCGCGAACTGGACCAGTTGCGCCAGGAATTATCCAGGGCCCGGGCGGAGGAGGTAAACCGCCTCCAAGGGAACGGCAACGGGCGGCGCAGTTACGGGCTCAGTGACGATGAACCGGAACCGGAGGAAATCCCCCGTTTGAAGCCGGAAGCCGGTGCAACGGCAAAAAGCGCGGGAATCCGCGAAGTCTACCGCAGGTTGGCCAAGGCAATCCACCCGGACCTGGCGGATTCGGACGAAGACCGCAAGCGCCGCCAGAAACTCATGGCCGAGGCAAACCGGGCATACGCCGAAGAAGACAGAGTCACCCTCCAGGCGATCATGGAAGAATGGGAGCTATCCCCGGAAACCGCCGTTGCCGTCGGTACCGCGGGGGAACTGGCCCTGGTCATCCGCCGCATCACGCGGGTCGTGGAGCAGATCAGGGGGGTCGAGCTGGAAATGGCCCGCCTCAGGAACACCGACCTCTACCGCCTTATCCAGCGGGTGCAGGACGCCCGGTGGCGGGGGCGCGACATCATGGACGAAATGGCGGCGAGACTCGATGACGAGATCCTTGCCATCTGCAGAACCCTGAACGCATCTGGCCGCAGCCGCAGCGCCTCCGGCGCTTCCGAAGCACCACCCACCCCTGCGCCGCCTCAGGCAGACACCTTCCGCACCGTCAAGTTCCCCACCAGCGGTGGTCCCATCGGCACCCTTTTCGTCCGGGAACGGAACTCCGGCAGCTTTCTGGACTGGAAACGGCTCGGCGAAGCATTCGGCAACGTGGCGGTACCTGCCGGAAAGGGGCTGAGGCTCGACATGCGCGAGGGAGCAGCCGACATGGGCCTTCTCGGCACTCTGCAAGCCGACGATCTCCAGGCCTGCTTCCTTTACGGCATTGCGGACGACGACCTGACCCACATCCTGGGTCTCAAGGGCATCACTGAACTTTACCTCTCCGGCGCAGGCATAACCGGCGAAGGCATCATCCACCTTCTGGAACTGAAAAACCTCGAACGGCTTTACCTCTACGACACCAGGGTCACCAGCGCCGGGCTCGCCTGCCTCAAGCATCTGCCGCGGCTGCGGTCTCTCACCCTCAGCAACGCTCCGGTAACCGACGGAGAGCTCGAACGCCTGCGGCTGGCTCTTCCGGGCTGCCGGGTCGTTATCCTCCAGAGCGGCAAACGGGGCTGAGGACTCAGGCAAAGACCTTCCCCAGCAAATCCAGAAGCCGCATATTCTCCTCCGCCCCCCGCACGGCAACCCGGAAAAACCGGTCCGAAAGCCCCCTGAATGATGAACAGTCCCGGATCAGGACCCGCTCGGCGAGAAGCCGTGCCGCCAGCTCCGGCGCCGAAGGGCCCGCATCGATGCGTACCAGGAGATAGTTGGCAGAGGAGGGATAGACCGTAAGCCCCGGCAGTGCGGCAATGCCGGAGGCAAGACGCTTCCGTTCCGCCGCCACAAGATCAAGGGTCCGGGCGGGGTACTCCCAGTCTTCCAGACAGGCAAGGCCGGCGGCCTGGGCCAGGGTATTGACGCTCCAGGGCTCCCGGGACGCCGCAAGCCGGGCAATAACCTCCCCGCTCCCCACGGCGTAGCCGAGCCGAAGCCCCGGAATGGCGTAAAACTTGGTCATTGAGCGAAGCACCACGGCCCCGCCCCCCTGGGCCACGAGTGATGTCGCCGACTCCTCCTCCCGAAAATCGATAAACGCCTCGTCTAGAACAAGGAAGGTGCCGCGGCTACGGCAGAGACGGAGAATCTCGGCCACGTCGTTGCCCGGAATCAAGGCACCGGTAGGGTTGCCGGGATTGGCCAGGAAGAGAAGATCGCATCCCCTTGCCAGCCGTCGGTCCAGGATCTCCAGAGACAGGGCAAACCCCTGATCCGGGTCCAGGTCCAGGTAGTCGATCTCCCAACCGGCACGGGTAAGGCTCTTGGCATACTCGGAGAAGGGAGGGGCGACGATAAGCCCCCGACCGCCGCCGACAAGCCGCGGCACCAGATAGATAAGCTCCGTGGAGCCATTGGCAACGCAGATATTTTCAGGGAGTAGATTGTGACGGCGGGCCAGGGCATCCCGCAGCTCCACGGCCCCGCTGTCGGGATAGTGGACGAGACGGTCAAAGGCGGCCGCAAGCGCTCCGCGCACCCCAACCGGTGGGCCGAGGGGGTTGATGCTCGCCGAGAAGTCGAGGATGTTGTCGGGGGAAACGCCCAGCCGGCGGGCAACGGCAAAGACCGTCCCGCCGTGGTCGAAGGTTTCTTTCATGGGACCGTGACACCTCTCAGCACAAAGAATCCCAAAAAGAGCAGGATAAGACCTTCGCTGCCGTACATGAGGCGGACGGCGCCCTGCCAGGCCGCGGCATCGAGGGGCTTGAGGGGATCGCCGATGACCGGTTTCGCCACCGGCTTGCCGAAGTAGCTGTTGGTGCCCCCCAGCTGAACGCCGAGCGCGCCGGCTGCCGCCGCCTCGGGGATGCCGCTGTTGGGTGACGAATGGTTACGGCCATCCCGCAGCATAATGCGCCAGGCATTGCGTCCCAACAACCCGATAAGTGGGGCGGCCAGCGCCATGAGAACCCCCGTGAGCCGCGCCGGCACGAGATTAGCCAGGTCGTCGAACCGGGCCGAAGCCCAGCCGAAGCGAAGATACCGCTCGTTCTTGTATCCGACCATGGAATCCAGCGTATTGACCGCCTTGTAGGCGAGGGAGAGTGGAGCCCCGCCGATCATGAGCCAGAACAGCGGCGCGATAACGCCGTCCGACGTGTTCTCCGCCACGGTCTCCACGGCGCCGCGCCAGATCTCCGGCTCGGGCAGCGCCTCCGTATCCCGCCCCACGATGAGGGAGAGGGCATGGCGGGCCGCCGGAAGGTCTCCCCTGGCGATGGCCCCGGCCACTCGACCCGACTCGCCGTGGAGCGAACGCGCCGCCAGGCAGGTCCAACCCAGAGCAGCCTCCACGGCAAACCCGGCAGCAGGATGAAGAAGCCAGGCTCCGCGAACAACTCCCCATGCCGTGCCGGCAGTTATCCCCACGACCAGAACCAGCAGCAGCACTCCGCCGAACCGCTCATTCGCCACAAACCGGCGGAGCAAGCGCTCAAGAGCGGCAACGAGCCGGCCGATTGCCACCACCGGATGGGGAAGCCAACGGGGATCGCCCAGCAGCCAGTCCAGGAACATTGAGGCAATGACAAGCGCCACTGCCCGGTCAGCACAACTCATGCACTCCCCTCGGGCCGCAGGAGGGTGCCGGATGGGAGCGGCGTCTCGTTAAGCGTGAAAAAGAAGGTCGCGCCCTCGTCCACGGCGCCCTCTGCCCAAATCCGGCCGCCATGCCTGCGGATGACCCGCGCCACGGTGGCAAGTCCCACGCCATTTCCGGGGAATTCATCAGGGGTATGCAGCCTGCTGAACGGGCGAAACAGCTTTTTCGTCTCCTCCGCATCGAAACCGGCGCCATTGTCCCTGATAAAGTAAACCCGCCTCCCCCCCTCGTCGCGGGAGCCGAACTCGATGGAAGCCTCTTCCCGTTGCGACGTGTACTTCCAGGCATTGCTGACCAGATTTTCCACCGCAAGGCCGAGAAGCTCCGCGTCACCATTCACCAGAAGGTCTCCCGTCCGGGCGAAGGCCACCCGCCGTTGGGGCTCGACCCGCAGAAGGTCGCCGATCACCGAACTGGCGATCGCCCCCATGTCCACCTGCTCCATGGTCAGTTGTTGGCAGGTGGCCCGGGCAAGGGCCAGCTGCGCATCTATGAGGGCATTCATGCGCACGGCAGCTTCATTGACGGAAACAAGCAACTCGCTCAGCGACGCATCGCCCTTCTCCTCGCACTCGGCGAGCGCCAGCTGCACATATCCGCTGATGCACGACAGGGGTGTCCTCAGGTCGTGGCTCAGGGCCGAGCTGAACTGTTTCAGATCGTCGTTGGCCGCCTCGAACTGCGCTGTCCGTTCCCTGACCCGCTGTTCGAGGAGCCGGGCAAAGGCGTCCAGATCCTCATGGGATTTTTCGAGACGCTCCGCCATGGAGTTGAACGATGCGGCAAGAGTGCCCAGTTCATCCGGACGCCGGATATCCAGCCGATGGGAGAGTTTTCCCTCGGCAATGGCTACGGTTCCGGCGGTAAGGGAGTCAAGGACGCGCATAATGGACCGGCTCGTCCCGAGGATGAGGCTGACAGCCACCACGAGGATTATGGAGACGGCGAGAACACCCTGCCAACGGGCGGCGGCAGCCAGGTTGAGCATCTGGGAACTGCCCGCGTCAAGGGAGCGGGAAATGATCGGCACGAGGTTTTTGTAGAGGATTCCCTCCATGCGGGTATTGGCCAGGGCTACAGCCTCCTGGCCGCGCCCCGATTTCTTGAGCTCCACGGCCTTTTGCATGAGACCTGCCAGTTCCTGGAAACTCCTGGTAACGGCCTCGGAATCTTTCAGGGCTGACGGGTCGCCATTTTGCGCCTTGCGTTGCATCTGGTGCTGAAAATCTTCCAAAGCATGGCCAGCCTCCCAACCGAGTCGCGAAAAATCATTACCAACTTCCTGGCGCTGGTCGAGCAGATACTTCATCAACTCCTTGAACTGAGCGGTCACATCGGCAAGAAGCCGGTTGGCGGCAAGGAATCCATCCAATGCCGCTTCGCCCCGCTCGATGTTTCGGCGCCCCTCGCCGGACATCCAGGGAATCCACCCCACGGTTATGAGCAGTTCGTGAAAGGCGACATGAACCTCCTCAGAGCCGTCACTCAGAGCCTTGTCCAGCGGCAGGAGCACCTCACGATCGAAATAGGGCTCCAGGCGGTCTCGGAACAACGCCATCGCCTCAACCCCGCGACCGGCGTCTTGAAGCTCGAAAAACCATTCGGCCGTCCGTACCCACGACTCATGGCGCTCCCGCACTTCCAACGCAAGCTCCAGGTCATCATCCTCGCCGGACACGCCCAGGGCTTTCTGGCGTTTGATGGCATCCAGCCAGACATTGAAGGCCCCGCCGATAACCTTGTCTTCCCTGTGGAACTCTTCCCGTGCCAGGGGATCGGCAATGGAAAGATAGTCGACGACCTCTTTCATCTGCTGGATCATCCCCGCCCTGGCAATGGCAATTCCCCTGAGGTACTCGACAGCGGGTACAAGGTGGCTCACCCGCGCATGGACCTGTGAGGAGGAATGGAACAGATAGCCCACAAACAGCGTCACGAGCAGCGCAATCAGGAAGATCAAAGCCTGAATCTTCCGCTTAATGGTCATCGACGCTCTCCTTCCGGCTGGCCGCCATCACGGCAACCCCCGCCGAGTCCGCACAGCGTCAGCAACCGCTCCATGTCCAGGTAAGTTTCGAGGTGTTTTGCCAGCAAATCGAAGGGATCGTCCCGCAGTTCCGCAGCGGGGCGCTCCTCGAGCCCCTTTGCCCGCCGCAGCTTATTGAGAAAAGCGGAGCGAAAGCCCGCGTTGTCGAAGATCCCATGAATATAGGTGCCGAAGACCCTGCCGTCACAGGAAACGGCGCCGTCCAGCACTTCCACCGGGCGGCCCGAGCGCTCCGTGGCCCGGGCAAAGGGGCGGACGCCGGGACCGAGTATCGTCTCCCCCATATGGATCTCGTACCCCTCCAGATCTCCCCGGCAGCGGGGAGCCACCTGGTACCCCGCCGGCAGTAGCTCCGCCAGGGCCTGGTGGGTGGTTTTCTTCTCCAGCATCACCGTCACCACGTCCAGAAGCCCCAACCCCTCGGCCTCCCGGATTCCCGACTCCACGGCATGGGGGTCCGAGACCCGTTTCCCCAGCATCTGGTAGCCGCCGCAGATGCCGACTATGGGCTCCCGGAAGGCCCGGATCGCCTCGAAGAGCCCCTGTTCCACCAGGAAGCAGAGGTCAGTGATGGTTGCCTTGCTCCCGGGGATGATGAGGAGATCGAGCCCCCGGAGCTGGTCCGCCCCCTCAACGTAAGTGAGGCGCACATCGGGCTCCGCCTCAAGGGCGTCGAAGTCGGTGTAGTTGGATATCCTCGGCAGCTTCACCACCCCGATCTTCAGCTTTTCAGCCGCCCCCCGGTCCCCGGCCCCCGATCCCCGCTTTTCCAGGGCAACGCTGTCCTCCTCCGGGATGCGGAAGCCGCTGAAGCACGGCACCACCCCCAGGACCGGCACGCCGGTCCGCTTCTCCACGAACTCGATTCCCGGCGCAAGGAGCGAAGGCTCCCCCCGGAACTTGTTGATGACGATGCCGGCGATCCGTTCCCGCTCCGCCGGCTCCAGGAGCTCCAGGGTCCCCACGATCTGGGCGAAGACCCCGCCCCGATCGATGTCGGCCACTAGAATTGCCCGGCACCCGGCCATCTCGGCCACCTTCAGGTTGGCGATATCGTGGGCCTTCAGGTTGATCTCGGCAATGCTCCCGGCCCCTTCGATGACCACAACGTCGTGGGCCGCAGAGAGCCTGTCGAAACTTTCCCGCACCTTCCCGAAGGCTGTCGGCTTGTAGTCGTGGTACTCCCGCACCGTCATGTTCCCTACAACCTCGCCCGCAACGATGACCTGGCTCCCCGTGTCGGAGGAAGGCTTCAGGAGAATCGGATTCATGTCCACATGGGGGGGGATGCCGCAGGCCGCCGCCTGCACCGCCTGGGCCCGGCCGATCTCCCCCCCCTCGGGAGTTACGGCCGAGTTGAGGGCCATGTTCTGGGATTTGAAGGGCGCAACCCGGAGGCCCCGGTTCTTGAGGATACGGCAGATGCCGGCCGTCAGAACCGATTTCCCCACATCCGAGGCGGTACCTACAATCATTAAAGACCGGGACCGGGAATCTAAAATCGGGGACCGGGAATTCAAAATCTGAACCGGTGAATCCTCCAACTGCTTATCAACTGCTTTTTCTTGCTTTGCCCTGGTCCCTGGTCCCCGGTCCCCGGTCCCGGCGGCATAGCCGCGCGGCGTCACCATCCGCCCTGCCGCATCGACGAAGGTGGAAGAGTTGCCCACTATCACGAGGGAAAACATGTCTATGGGGTGCTCAAGCATCCGCCCAAGGGTGGTGACGATGCGCTCTTCACCCTCCCGCATGGCATTGCGGACGATCCCCACGGGGGTATCCTGCGGCCGGGCGGAGAGGAGAATCTGCCGCGCCTCCTCGATCTGCCGGACCCGCCCCTTGCTCCGGGGGTTGTACAGGGCCACGACGAAATCGGCGGTGGCAGCGGCCACAAGCCTTCGCTCTATGAGATCCCACGGTGTCATGAGATCCGACAGGGAGATGACAGCGAAATCGTGCATAAGGGGCGCGCCGAGCACTGCCGCCGCCGCCTGTACGGCAGAAACGCCGGGAATTACCACAATCTCCGGGGGATCCGCCATCTCCGCCGCCAGCTCCAAAGCGAGCCCCGCCATGCCGTAGATGCCGGCGTCGCCACTGGAGACCAGCGCCACGGTCTTCCCCGAAGCGGCCAGGTCCAGGGCCTCGCGACAGCGCTCCACCTCTTTCATCATGCCGGAGGAGATGATCTCCTTGCCGGCAATAAGGGGATTTATCAAATCCAGGTAGGTCTTGTAACCCACCACGGCATCGGCAGAATCAAGGGCCTCGTTGGCCTGGAAAGTCATATGATCAAGGTCGCCGGGACCGATGCCGACGACGTAAAGTTTAGACATCAAAAACCTCGTATTTCAGCAATGGCGAGCGTAACGTTGCCGCTCTTGATCTTTGCCAGCAACAGGCGTCCTCCGTCGGATGCAAGCACTGCGGCCGGCTCGGCGACACCGGTGGCGCCGATGGCCTCCAGGGCATGGGCCGAGGGGGGTGACGGCACGGCAACTCCGTTCAATTCCCCGCTCTCGAAAAAGCGAATGGCCAGATCGTGCTCACCGGCAAAAGCCAGAAGTCCCGCCTCCTCACGCTTTGCCGCGGCGCTCCCGATGCAGGCAACGCTCTTCAGGGAGAGGAAGAGGCGCTTCATCTGGGCACTCACCACCTCTTCGATTTCCTCGGCACCGGTGCCGCTGTTGCAGCCGATGCCGAGCACCAGGTTGCGGGGACGCAGAACAAGGAGGGCATCTGCCTGGGATTGGGGAGGAAGCCGTCGGTTGGTGACGAATACGAACCCCCTGGCGCCGCTCTGGAGGGCTTCCACGAACGTATCGTGGAAGGAGAGCCGCGCCGCGCCGTGAAAGGCGGTCCGGACCCGGTCGGTGGGGTCCACCACGGCGATCTCTTCCCCCGCAAGGATGAGCGCGTTCAGGGTCTTCACTCGGCAGAGGTCGTCTATGGCCCATCCCTCCTCCTTGGCCAGCATGTCGAAGGAGGGGAGGCTGTTGGCGTCGGTGGCGGTAGTTATCACCTCACGGGCGCCGGTGATGAAGGCACAGCGGCAAGCAAGCTCATTGGCGCCGCCGAGATGTCCCGCCAGGAGGGAAACGGCGAATTTCCCGGCGTCGTCCATCACCACCACCGCAGGATCCACATCCTTGGCAACCAGGTGCGGGGCCACCATCCGGACAACGATTCCCGTGGCCATGATGAAGACGAAACCGTCGAAGAGGGGCCAGAGTTCCGCCACCAGTCCCTTAAGATCCCCGGAAAAGGGAATGGCCCCTTTCCCCGCCTGCCCGGCGAACTTCTGCAGGACGTAAAGCTCCCCGTTGCCGAACCCATCCCGCAACTGCGTGCCAAGCCGGGCGCCGTTGCGGGTTATGGCGATTATGGCGATGCTCATGACACCCAACCTCCTCTGCCGCATAGGCCGCAAAGGCCACAGAGAGAAAACTACGTGACAATCCCCTTCCGGAACTCGTGGGAAAAGCCCTTGTCGTACAGGAGCGACTTGCTCTTGAGACCTTCCCGCCGGGCTTTCAGCACATCCCCCACTAGGATGATGGCCTGCTTGCCGATACCGGCGTCCCGCACCTTTACGGCGATATCCGCCAGGGTTCCCTCCACCGACTGCTCGTCGGGCCACGACGCCCGGGCCACCACCGCTACCGGTGTCTTCGGCGTGTAGGCCCCCTCCAGGAGTTCAGCCACCACCTGCTCGATCATGGAAACCGACAGGTAAATAACCAACGTCGCCCCGAGCTTCGCGATCCCGGCCAGCTTCTCCCGCTCCGGCACCGGGGTCCGCCCCGCAAGCCGCGTGATGATGACGGTCTGGGAGACCTCCGGCAGGGTCAGCTCCTGCTTGAGGGTAGCGGCGGCGGCAAAGGCGCTCGTCACACCCGGCACCACGGCATAGCCGATGCCGAGGGCATCCAGCTCCGCCATCTGCTCCTGGATCGCCCCATAAATGGAGGGGTCGCCGGTGTGGAGGCGCACCGCCCGCTTGCCGTCCGCCACCACCCGGGCCAGGACCGCCGTGGTCTCTTCCAGGGTCATGGCGGCGGAGTCGTACACTTCCGCATCGGGGGCATAGGTGCGGACCAGTTCCCGATCCACCAGGCTCCCGGCATAGACGACGACATCCGCTTCCCGCAGAAGCCGGGCCCCCTTTAAGGTAATGAGCTCGGCATCGCCGGGGCCGGCGCCGACGAAATGGACTATATTTTTTTCAACCACAGAGGACACAGAGGATAACCTCTCCTTAGCCTTTTCCGTTCTACTTCCTGACAATCAAGAGCGACAGGTAATCTAGCTTTTCCCCCACCAGCCGCTCCAGATCGAAGACCACCTCTTCATCGGCGGAACCGACCCGGCGGACAAAGACTGCCTTTCGCTCCAGCCCCAGCTCCTTCAGCAGGGAATATATCCGGTCGAAGACCCGGTTCACCTTCATTAGGATGACGGTGTCGAAGTCGGCGAAGGTCCTGCGGAGTTCGTCATCCTCGTAGGTGGTGGGGAGGATGGCGATCCTCCCGGCGGCCATCCCCAGGGGGACGCCGGCAACGGCTGCGGCAGCGTTGATGCTGGATATCCCCGGCACAATCTCCACGGGGATCTCCGGGTAGCGCTCCCGGAAGATGCGATAGAGGTAGAGGAAGGTGGAGTAGAGGAACGGGTCGCCTATGGTGATGAAGGCCACATCCTTCCCGCCCCGGACCCGCTCGGCAACCTGGGCGGCAGCCTCATCCCAGAACGCCTCGAGCCCCTCCTGGTCCTTGCGCATGGGAAAAACCTGGGGAAGCACCTCCTGGCGGGAGGAATCAACGAGATCCGCCACGATGGACAGGGCGTAGCTGGCGGCATCGGCCGCGCCGGTGGGGGCGCAGATGACGTCGGCAGTGCGAATGATCCGCTCGGCCTTCCTCGTCAGCAGCTCCGGGTCGCCGGGGCCGACGCCCACGGCGTAAATCTTGGCAGTAGTATACGGCACAGCAAAAAGCTCCAGATTTTCCCTCACTCTTCGCCCTTCCAGGCGGTGATGATATAGACCGGATTGTGGGACTCGAACATCTTGTACTCGGTGAGCCCCTTGGTCTTGGCCACGTTGATGCAGGCCACCTCCACCCCATAGCCGTGATCCTCCAGGAACTCCACCGACTTGGTGAGGGTATCGAGGGTCACGGCGTTGAGTACTATGACACCGTCGGGCTTGAGGCGCCGGTCAACGGCATCAATGATATCCTCCAGCATGCCGCCGGAGCCGCCGATGAAGACACGGTCCGGATCCGGAAGCTCATCGAGCCCATCGGGAGCAAAAGCTTCGATGAGCGTCACATTACGGGCCACGAACTTCTTCAGGTTGCTGCGGATGAATGTGAGGTACTGGGAATTCCTCTCCAGGGCGAAGATCCGACCGTTTGGCATCAGATTCGATGCCTCGATGGATACGGAACCGCTCCCGGCACCGATGTCCCACATTACAAGATCATCCTGGAGCCTGAGCTTAGACAGGGTCACCGCCCGCACTTCCTGCTTGGTTATGAGCTTCTTGGCGGTGGCGAATTCTTCGTCGTCGATGCCGATGACCGGATACTGGGCCAGTTGGGGCTCCCAGGCCTTGATGAGTATGAGAATGTTCAGCTCCGCAGCCGGCAGCTCCAAAAGCCCCTTCACGTCGGTCCTGGTGAATTTCTCGCCGGTCAGCCCCATGTTTTCGCAGAGCCACGCCTCGTATCCCTCGGCGCCACGGACGATGAGCTCCCGGGCTATTGCCGCGGGGTTATTGGTTTTGTCAGTGAGAACCGCCACCTTCTCGGCGGCCACGATCCGGTCCACGGCCCCCTTGAGCCCCCGGCCATGAACCGAGACGAAGATGGCGTCGTCCCACGGTTCCTTGATCTGGGCGAAGGCATACTGGACGCTCGTCACGTTGGGAAATATCTCGATCCGATCCTTGGGAAGGTTGCGGAGCAGGAACCGGGCGATGCCGAAGAAGTTCGGATCGCCGGAACCGAGGACCACCGTCAATTTGTCGGTCGCCCGAAGCTGTTCCAGGAGGATGGAGAGGTCGCCCAATTCCTGCTTCTTACCGGCGAAATCGGGGAAAATGTCCAGGTGACGCTTATGGCCAATCAGGACCTCGGCCTTGCCGATAACCTCAAGGGCCTTGGCGCCGAACCCTTCCCACCCTTCAATGCCTGCGCCGATGAGATAGATTTTCTGGTGGGGCATGGGAACCTCCTCAATACCAAAATGATTCTCTGCCGGGATTTTACCCGAAATATAGCACTGTTGAATCGTACCCTGCCAGTAAAACCTTGATGTCGAGGGAAGGGGCCATCCGGCCGGCCGCCTCCCGTGCCCTGATGCATACGTGCTCAATGAGGGCACGATCGTGACCCGACTCCTCCAGCACCTGGCGGGCGGTGTTGTACCGGGACCAGGGACCGGGGACCGGGGACCGTGAATCCATCTCGCGGAGCCAGTCCGCAAGCATTTGCAGATCCAGCACCGACGAGGAGACATGGGTCTGCTCGTGGCCGCAGGCGATCTTGAGGAGCTTGGCGAACTGCCCCGCCAGTATGACGCGGCCAACCCCCTTGCGGGCGCAGGCCCGGAGCGCGTACCCCACATGGTCCCCCATCATCACATAGGCCTCTTCCGGAAACGCGGCCACCTTCTGAGCCACAATCTCGCTGGTCCTCCCCGTTGAGAGGACCACTGTCTCACAGCCGCAGGCCCGGGCCACGTCCAGGGCCGCATCGAGGGTATCGGTCCAGGCCTTGGCGGAGATGGGGCGCACGATGCCGGTGGTTCCGAGGATGGAGAGCCCCCCCACGATGCCGAGGCGGGCGTTCAGGGTCTTTTTCGCCAGTTCTTCGCCGTTTGGGATGGAAATGGTAACGTAGAGGGCCTGGGGGAGGCAGATGACGGAAAATTCTTCTTTCACCCCCTCAGTAATCATCCGCATCGGCACCGGGTTGATGGCCGGGTTTCCCACCCCCACGCCGAGGCCCGGCTTGGTCACCGTGCCGACCCCCTTGCCGCCATCCACAAAGACCATATTCCGGGCGCCGGAACGGTTCAGGGGCTCACGCCGGACCCGGGCGTGGATCTCGGCGCCGTTGGTGACGTCGGGGTCGTCCCCCGCGTCTTTCACCACGAAACAGGCGGCGGCACTGTCGTCGAACTCCTGCCCCCGAAGGCGGAAGAGCACCCGCTCTCCCCTGGGGAGGACAAGTTCCACCTCCTCCACGATACGCTGCTCCCGGAGCATCCGGGCCGCCCCCTTGGCAGCGGCGGCAGCGCAAGCACCGGTGGTGTAGCCGTGTCGGAGTTCTTTCCTGTCCATAGATGAGCGGCGGGAGGGCTGCCCCTACCCCGCCTCCTCCGCCAGAATCAGGAGCGCGTTCACCACGGCAGCGGCCACGTTGGACCCCCCCTTGCGCCCCCGGTTGGTGATGAAGGGAATGTCGGGAAACTCATCCTCCAGGGCCAGGAGCGCGTCCTTGCTCTCGGCGGCCCCCACGAATCCCACCGGAAGCCCCACAATCAGCTCCGGCCGCACCCCTTCCTCCCGAATGAGGCGCAGCAGCTCGAAGAGGGCGGTGGGGGCATTACCGATGACGAAAATGCCATTGCCCCTGTCTGCCGCCCCCTTGCGCATGGCCAGGATGGAGCGGGTAATCCCCTGTGCTTTTGCTTCCCTGGCCACATCCGGGTCGGCCACAAAGCAGGCGGCGCCGATACCGAAACGCCCGAGGCGCGGCTTGGCAATTCCCGAAAGGGCCATGGTCGTATCG
Organism: Geobacter benzoatilyticus; assembly: GCF_017338855.1. Lineage (NCBI taxonomy): Bacteria > Pseudomonadati > Thermodesulfobacteriota > Desulfuromonadia > Geobacterales > Geobacteraceae > Geobacter > Geobacter benzoatilyticus. The sequence continues at coordinate 1,709,698 of NZ_CP071382.1, read as the reverse complement.
GTGACGATCCCCAGCCCCTTCCGCAGGGCCTCCACGCCCCGGGAAACGGCCCGCGGCGAAAACACCATGGTGCGGGCATAGTCGAAATCGGCGCTCGTGTGGATCGCCCGCCGCACCACCGGCCATTCGGCAGGCCCCCAGGGATGGGGTCCCACCTCAGCGTCGATGATGCGGAACGATTCGGCCTCGATCTCCTCGGGGGCAAGATGGACCGACATCAGTGCCATCCCGTGGCGGTAAGGGCCTCTGCAATCCGCTCCACTTCCACCTCGGCCAGTTTTCGGTGAACCCCCAGGTGCCCCCCCATGGCGAACTCGACTTTGGGGTGGCGTTCCCGGGCCTGGGCCATCTCCTCGGGAAGGTCTTCCTGAACGTGGGCTCCCACGAAGAGGAAATAGGGCATCAGAAGTACCCGCTTCGCCCCTTGGGCAACGCAGGCGTCGATCCCCTGCTGGATATTGGGGAGGTGCTGCTCCCGGAACGACACCTCCACAATGTCGTAGCCGGTCATCTCCTTCACCATGGCGGCAATCCCGAGCACAGCATCATTGGCCTCGGGAATGCGGCTTCCATGGGCCATCAGTAAAATTGCGGTTTTCATGAACTGCTCCTTTTCATTTCCATTACCTCCACAATCTCCCGCCGCGCCTCGCCGATGGTGAGGGGAAGCCGCCGGAAGGGGAGGCCGTCTTCGTGTTTCAGTTGGTGAATCAGCTCGGCGATGTGGGGAAGGCGCAGCTTCACGTTTTCAAGTTCAGAGGGGGCGGTAAAGACCTCCTCCGGTGAGCCGCTACGGACTATCTTCCCCCGACTCAGAATGTGGAGCCGGTGGAGGAACAGGGGTACCAGGTCCACCGAGTGGGTCGCCATGACAACGGTCACCCCCTGGTCGCGGTTGAGCCGCGTCAGGAGCTCCATCATCCGGTACTCCCCCATGGGATCGAGGCCCGCGGTGGGCTCGTCCATGAGGAGCACCTCGTGCCCCATGGCCAGGAGCCCGGCGATGCAGACCCGCTTCTTCTGGCCGTAGCTGAGGGCGTGGATGTTCTTGCCGGCCAGCTCTCCCATCTCCACGGCGGCAAGGGCACCATCCACCCGCTCCTTTACCGCGGATTCCCCAACCCCCATGTTACGTGGGCCAAAGGCCACATCCTCGAAAACCGTATGGGCGAAAAGCTGGTCATCCGGATTCTGGAACACGAGCCCCACGGTCCGGTAGATGTCCCTGGGGTGGAGTTTCCGCACATCCCGGCCGTCCAGGAGCACCTGGCCGTCATAATCCTTCACCAACCCGTCCATGGCCCTGAGGAGTGTCGTCTTGCCCGATCCGTTGGAACCGAGGATACCGCAGAATTCTCCCCGCCCCACCTCAAACCGGATGTCGGCCAGGGCACGAGTGCCGTCGGAATAAGTGAATGCCCGAATGTCGACAGAAAGGCGAGCTACAGCCACCGTATCACCCCCATGGTCGCCACGAACAGGACCGACGCCGCCACCTCGCCCGCACGGAAGGGGCGGTGTTTCAGGAGGGGGAGATTACCGTCGTACCCCCGCTGCACCATGGCGGTGGTAATGGTCTGGCTGGTATCGAAGGCCTTGATGACCAGGGCACCCGCCAGCATCCCGAAGGAGCGGAGCCCCCGCCGGAAACCGGCATAGCCCAGACGGTTCCTCTGGGCACCGTAGACCACCTGGGCATCGTCGAAGAGGACGAAGAGGTAGCGCCAGGCAAAGAGAGCCACGTCGATGAAGCCCTGTGGAACCCGCAGCCACGCCAGGGCCGCCATAAGGCCGGTGAATGGGGTGGCAAAACCCACCGCCGCCACCACCGCAACGGCCCCGGCGATCCGCGCGGCAATGGCTCCCCCTGCAACAAGTCCGTCCCGGTGGGCAACGATCTCGAAACCCGGGATATTGATACTGAAAAGCGGTTCCGTCCCGCTGAAGAAGGTCTTGATGAGCAGGACAACAAGCGCGATGAAGAGGGGCTCGGCGAACCGCAGAAGGATAACCCTGGCCGGCACCCCCAGCCAAAGGCAGAGGGCAAGCCCGAGAGCGGCTGTCAGGAGCGGGAAGGCGAATCCCGTGCTGCTCAATACCATAACGAGAAGCGCCAGCGCGGAAATGAGCTTAACGCGCGGGTCGAGCTTAGTGACAGGGTGTTGTTGCGGTACGTGATGGGAAAGTCGGTGCATTTGCGCAGGGGGTCACGGAGACTGGCCGATACCCTGCTCCTCCATGTAGCGTCTGATCCGGTCGGCATGATCCCGGTCGTTGTTGTTAAGGGTCTGGAAAACTTTCAGGGCCTCGGTGCGGGCCTCCCCGGCCATGCCCCTCTGGAAGTGGATCTCGCCCGCCGCTTCCTCCAGGGCCACGGCCAGACGGAACGCATCTCCCCGCAGGGGAGGAAGTATCTCGAAATCATCGATGAGCCGCTCGAGCTCCCGGTTCTGCTCAATCAGCGGGGCCAGCGATCCGGGGAGGATTTCAAGGGGAAAGATATCATTGGGAGCATAATGCTTGCGGCCGATCTTGAGGAGAAGCGCATGATTCTCTTCCTCCTGGGACAAAAGCTGCCAGAATTCGGCATCCTCCGGGAACAGGTCCTGAAAGAGGGCGTAAAGGCGCGCAACGTTCAGCTCCAGGCTTATCGCTTCGTTGATGAGCCGGATCAGATCCGCATCGGGCTCAACAGCCCCGGCTTCGTACGTTTCCGAGTAAACCGTCATGATGTCCTCCCGCTTCGGCCCGGTTCCGCCGCAGCTTTAGCGACGGTCCGCTTCACCCTTTTCCGTAACGAGCATCCGCCACCAGTATCCCGCCGCGAACCCTCCGACGGCACCGGCAACCAGAAAGACAAAAAGCAGAAGGTCTCCCTGATCGGTATTGATGAGGGGAGCGCGGGCTCCCCGTCCCCTGGCTTCGGCGATCCGTTCGACCACCGTCTCGTCAACGCCGGGCCATTTGTCTTCGGCGCCGGCCATGGCGGTAAAGACTACACCACTCCATAGCATCGAAACCAGCAAAAAAATCCTCACGCCGCCACCTCTTTCGGCCGGAGAACCCGCATCTTCACCAGCAAATCGGGGCGCTTGCGGGAAAGGAGCACCACCATGCCGGCGGTCATGGCCCCCTCGAGGATACCGAGGGGAAGCTGGGTCGGAATGAAGGCCACTGCGATTTTCAGGAAGAGGGGGAGAAAGGGTTCGCTCCCCCGGATGCCGGCAGCCAGTTCCCCTGACGTGGCCAGGTAGGTGGCCCAGTCAGCCGCAAGCCCCGCGCAGAAACCCGCCACGGCGAGGCTTCCACCCAACCGGCGCATCCCCCGGAATACGAACCACCCGGCAAAGGAGCCCACCACCCCCATGGAGACGATGTCGGCCCCCAGGGTAGAGAGCCCGCCGTGGGCCAACAGGAGCGCCTGGATGAGAAGCGCCACCGCGGCGATTACCACCGACACGAAGGGGCCCGTCAGAATGGCGGATATCCCCGTGCCGCAGGGATGGGAGCAGGTGCCGGCGCTGGGGACCGGAATCGGCATGCAGGAGATGATGAAGACCACCGCCGCCATGAGCCCCACCAGCGGCTTCATGGAGAGATCTTCCCGGGAAAGCGCGTTCAGCCGTCGGATCCCCACAGCAAGAAACGGCGCCGCCACCGCAAACCAGAGGAGCGCCCAGTTGAAGGGGAGAATCCCCTCGGCGATGTGCATGGCGTGGGCGGGAACTGCGCTGAAAAGCAGTAATCCACCACAGAGACACAGAGACACGGAGAAAACCTTGAGAAACTTTTGCATGTAAAAACCGGTTAGAATCTGTTTTTGCATAAATGTACCCTATTTTTCAGTTCTTAATCTGTTTAGCCTTTTCTCTGTGACTCTGTGCCTCTGTGGTGAACTTTGCCTTTAAATCTTATCCCCCCGCAGATCGGCAGCGAAGAGCTTCCCCGCCCCCCGGGAGGCGCAGAAGTCGCCGCACATGGTGCAGGTGGCCTCGTCCTCGGGGGTACGGCTGGCACGGATCGCTTTCGCGTCCTCCGGGAAGAGGGCCAGCTCGAACTGCTTCTGCCAGTCCAGGTCCCGGCGGGCCTTGGACATCTCCTTGTCCCGCTCCCGCCCCCGCTCCGGGTACTTGTTCATATCGCCTATGTAAGCGGCAACCTTTGCCGCCTTCACTCCCTGGCGGACATCCTCCTCGTT